>SHXL01000040.1 GCA_009693345.1 Betaproteobacteria bacterium | reverse complement strand
CATCTGGGGTTTCGCCAAGGTTCGCTACCGCGGCCTGGCCAAGAACGCCAATCGCGCATTCGCGATGTTCGCTCCGATCAATCTGAGAAAATGGGGAAGGCCACTCACAGGACAGGTGCGTCCAGCGGGATGGAAATACCGAGCAATACCCCGCTTTCGCTATCAAAATGGCCTGCATATCGATGAAAATTCCTTTCAAATCACAAATTCAACTCAATCGCGTTCATCTGTCGCCCTGCGCGGTCAGTTGTTCAGCGTTTCCTTAGGCGGGTCCCACGAATCCGATATAGACGCCGCACGCGTCTGCGGGGACGACAAGCATGGCTTGTTCACCGGTATTGCGGACGCCGCGCGCGGGGGGCGGCAAGCCGTGATCGACCATGCAGCGGGCGGCGCCATCCATGCCGCTCGTGCGGTACAGGATCTGGAACGGGCCCGGTCCGCGCCGGGCGAGGGCGTCGGCTGTAGGACCCGGCCCGAATGGCTGCGCCAGCGTGAGCCCGGTCGGACCCAGACCGAACACCGCCATGTCCGCGTTGATCACGGTGCCGCGCTCGAATTTGGGAGGCGCGCCGAGCACGCGCATGTAATCCGCGGCGGACGCAGCGAGGTCGGTCACCGCGATGTAGACGCGCTCCACGCGCAGCACGCCATTGGGATGGGAGCCGGCGGCCGGGACCTGCCGGCGGCGTTTCGCCACGGGCGTGAGGTGCTGGATGAAGAAGAGCGGCAGCGGATTGCGCTCGCCGAGCATGGCGGCCCGCCAGCGCAACTCCTGCCCGGCCGGTGTTCGCCGCGCGCCCTCGATCGCATCGCCCACGTCGACGCCGCGGATGCGCATCGCAGCCACGTCCGCCGCCAGATCCTCGCTTTGCAGGATGACGTAGCGCAGACCGCCGCCGGCCTCGATGAATTCGAGCAACCCGCCGTACGGGCTGTTGCGCAGGTATTCGCCGCGGTCGGGCACGGCGAGCAGCTCCAGGTAGTCGTCCTCGTTGAAGGAGATCGCGTTGTGCGTTCCCTTGCCGGTGTGGACGCCGCCGGGATGGATGTCGAAACCGATGCGCGAGTACGTCTCGATGCCCCGGTCGAGATCCGGAACGCAAATCATGACGTGGTCGATGCGCGTGAGCATGCCAGGTCCGCCGCGGCCGCTGTCAGTCGGCGGTGATGCCGGCGCGCTTCACGATCGCGCTCATCCGCCTGAGCCCGTCCTGCGTGCGCTGCGTCACCGCCTCGGGCGGTGAGCCGATCGGATCGAGACCCTGGACGATGAGCTTATCGCGCACGTCAGCCGCGTTGACCGCCTTGACCACCTCGGCGTTCAGCCTGTCGACGATCGGTTTCGGCGTGCCGACCGGCACGACGATCGAGGCCCAGGTCTGCCATTCGAAGCCGGGAACGCCCGCTTCGGCCATCGTCGGCACGGCGGGAAGGAGCGGGGAGCGGCGCGCGCCCGGCACGCCGAGCGCGCGCATCTTTCCGGAGACGATGTGCGGCATGACGATGGAAACAGCGCTGAAGTGGACCTGGACCTGGTTCGAGATGATGTCGAGCGCCGCCTGCGTCGCGCCCCGGTAGGGGATGTGGACGATGAAGGTGCCGGTCGCCGCCTTGAACGCCTCCATGGCGACGTGCTGCGGGCTACCGATCCCGCCCGAGGAGTAGTCGAGCTTGCCGGGACGGCTCTTTGCTAGCGCAATGAGCTCGGGGACGGTTTTCGCCGGCAGGTCGTTGTTCGCCACCAGGACCCAGGTGATTCCCGCGACCACGCTCACCGGCGCATAGTCCCGCAGCGGGTCATAGGGCACCTGCCGGATGTTCGGGATCATCGTCAGGATGCTGTCGTTCAGCGCGCCGAGGGTGTAGCCGTCCGGCGCAGCCCGCTTCACCCGCTCGGCGCCGATCACGCCGGCGGCGCCGGGCTGGTTCTCCACGACGATCGGGCGGCCCATGTTATCGCCCATCTTCTGCGCGACGATGCGGATCATCGCGTCGACCGCGCTGCCGGCCTGCAGCGGCATCACCAGGAGGATGGGCTTGGCCGGGTACTGCTGCGCGGCGCAGGGCAGCGCCAGCGCGAGCAGCACGCCGCCGGCCATGAGGCGGAACATCAGAAAGACCTCGGCAGGCCGAGCACGTGCTCGGCAATGTAGGACAGGATCAGGTTGGTCGAGATCGGTGCCACCAGGTAGAGGCGCGATTCCCTGAACTTTCTCTCGACGTCGTACTCCGCGGCGAAACCGAAGCCGCCGTAGGTCTGGATGCAGACGTTGGCCGCTTCCCAGGAAGCCTTGGCGCAAAGGTGCTTGGCCATGTTGGCTTCCGCGCCGCAGTGCTTCTTCTGGTCGAACAGCGCTGCTGCCTTGTAGCGCATCAGGTTTGCGGCCTCGATTTCCATGTAGGCCTCGGCGATCGGGAACTGGATGCCCTGGTTCTGGCCGATCGGCCGGCCGAACACGACGCGGTCCTTCGAATATTTGGTGGCGCGCTCGATGAACCAGTAGCCGTCGCCGATGCATTCCGCGGCGATGAGGATGCGCTCGGCGTTCAGGCCGTCCAGGATGTATCTGAATCCCTTGCCTTCTTCGCCGATCAGGTTTTCCGCCGGCACCTCGAGGTTGTCGATGAACACCTCGTTGGTTTCGTGGTTCACCATATTGCGTATGGGTTTGACCTGCAAGCCTTTACTTTTAGTTTCTACAAGAAAAATGGACATCCCTTCAGATTTCTTCTTCACTTCGGAGATCGGCGTCGTGCGTGCGAGCAGGATCATGAGCTCGGAGTGCTGCAGGCGCGAGGTCCAGACCTTCTGGCCGTTGACCACGTAGCGGTCGCCCTTTTTCGTAGCCACCGTCTTGATGCTCGTCGTATCGGTGCCGGCAGTCGGTTCGGTAACGCCCATGGATTGCAGGCGCAGCTCGCCGGTGGCGATCTTGGGCAGGTATTTCTTCTTCTGTTCCGCTGAGCCGTGGCGCAGCAACGTGTTCATGTTGTACATCTGGCCGTGGCAGCAGCCGGCATTGCCGCCGGTGTGGGTGATCTCTTCCATGATCACCGATGCCTCGGTCAGCGAGAGCCCCGAGCCGCCGAACTCCTCCGGGATCAGGGCCGACATCCAGCCCGCCTTGGTCAGCGCATCGACGAAGGCCTCCGGGTAGGCGCGCGCCTCGTCGATCTTCTGCCAGTAGGCGGAATCGAAGGTGCCGCAGAGCGCCCGGACGGCGTCCCGCAGCTCCGGGTGTGTCTCGTCGGTCTTCATGGGGTCAACTCTAGACGATTCCCGCGGTCTTGAGGCGCGCGAATTCGACATCCGATTTCCCCAGCAGGTTCCTGAGAATTTCCTCGTTGTGCTGTCCAAGCGTTGGCGGCGCGAGGCGGTATTCGACCGGCGTTTCGGACAGGCGCAGCGGGCTCGCCACAACCGGCGCGACGCCGCCCAGCGGATGGGGGATGTCCACGCGCAGCTTGCGGTGCTGCACCTGCGGGTCCTCGAATACTTCCTCCATGTTGTTGATCGGCCCGCAGGGCACGTTGGCCGCCTCCAGCGCCACGATCCACTCGTGCTTGGTGCGCGTGCGCATGACTTCGGCGATCAGGGGGATGAGCTCGCCGCGGTGCACGATGCGCTGCGACATGGTCTTGAAGCGCGGCTCCTGCGCGAGTTCGGCGCAGCCGGCTGCCTGGCAGAAACTCGCGAACTGGCTGTCGTTGCCGATGGCGAGAATAATGTGGCCGCCGGCGGTCGGAAACACTTCGTAGGGCACGACCTGGGGGTGCGCGTTGCCCCAGCGGATCGGGATTTTTCCGGAGCACAGATAGGAAACGATCTGGTTGGCGTTGAACGCGACCATCGTATCGAGCAGCGCGGCGTCGATGTACTGGCCCTGGCCGGTGCGCTCGCGGTGCGTGATGGCGGCGAGGATCGCGACGCTTGCATACATCCCCGTGAGCACGTCCGTGATGGCGATGCCGACTTTCTGCGGTCCCGCGCCCGGTTGCCCGTCGCGCTCGCCGGTGATGGACATGAGTCCGCCCATGCCCTGGAAGATGAAGTCATATCCCGGGCGCGGCGCGTAGGGGCCGTCCTGGCCGAAGCCCGTAACGGAGCAGTAGATGAGGCCTGGGTTGTCCTGCTTCAGGGACTTGTAGTCAAGTCCATAACGTTCAAGGGTTCCCACTTTGTAATTCTCAACCAGCACTTGCGACTTCAATGCTAATTCCCGGGCGATTTTTTGGCCTTCGGGCCTGGAGATGTCGAGCGTGACCGATTTCTTGTTGCGGTTTACCGAGAGGAAATAGGCGGATTCGGTCGTGTCCTGGCCTTGCCCGTCCTTCATCCACGGCGGTCCCCAGCCGCGCGTATCGTCGCCCACGCCGGGGCGCTCCACCTTGATCACCTCGGCGCCGAGGTCGGCGAGATTCTGCGCCGCCCACGGCCCGGCGAGGACGCGCGACAGATCGAGGACTCGGATGTGCGAAAGAGGGCCGGGCATGGCGGATCGTTCAGGCAAGGCGCGTCAGGATACGCTCGGCAGCGTCCGGCGCAACAGGTGTTTCAGGCAGCAGGGCTTCCGCGAACTCGGCCTCGAAACCGGTGGTCACGCGGCGCAGCGGATCGCGCGGCGCGAGCCGGTGCACGTAGGCAAGAAACGCGAGCAGCTGGCGGCGTGCATCCCCCTGTCCGTCGCCGCGTTCGACCAGCCGGGTGCCTTCGTCGGCGAGCAGCGCCGCCGCGCAGACGTAGTAGAGGCCGGTCGCCGCCTGCCGGGCGTGGGCTTCGCTCTTCGATGTCGCGGTTTCATGCGCGAATTCGGCGGCCCTGTCGAGGGAGGCGGCAAGGCGGCCGGAGAGCAGCCGCGGCGCGCGCTCGATGCGCACGTTCAGTTCGGGCAGGAGCGCCTCCAGGCAGTGCTCGCGGCGGATCGCGCGCAGCACGTCGAGCGCGACGATATTGGAGGTGCCCTCCCAGATCGAGCCCAGGTGGGCATCGCGCACAAGGCGCGGGTCGGACCACTCCTCGGTGTAGCCGATGCCGCCGCGCACTTCCATCGCATCGCCGGTGACCTTGCGCGCGTCGCGGCAGGCGCGGAATTTGATCAGCGGCGTGAGCAGGCGCACGCGGCGCCGGGCCAGATCATCCTCCGCATCTGCTTTCTCGAGTTCCTTTGCCGTAAAAAAGAGCATGGACCGGGCGGCTTCCGCCGGCAGCATCAGCTTGAGCAACTGCCGGCGCATCAGCGGCAGCTCGATCAGCGGCTTGCCGAACGCTTCGCGCTGCCGTGCGACAAACAGCGCTTCGGTCAGCGCACGGCGCATCAGGCCGGCCGCGCCAGCACCAGCGCCAGGCCCGCGTCGACGTTGGAGCAGAACCACTTGTCGCCGTAAAGCGCCCACTGTTCGCCCTGTTTCCTTGCGCTCGTGGAAATAAGCCCAACACCGGAACCCGCCTGCTGTTCCGTCATGAACATCGCACCCTGGATCAGCGTGTCCATGTCCTGTGAGGTGAGTCCGGGCAGATACCGTGCCACCAGCGCCGGATCGGCGAATTTGCGGATGGTTCGCGTCAGCGCATCGGTCATCGACAGTGGGCAGCAGACGCCGAACTCGGCCTGCACGTAGACATAGGTGAGGGCGTACTTGGCGGCGGGCGGCGGCACGGCGCTCATCAGTCGATTTTCGCGCCGGCGGCGCGCACGATCTTGCCCCACTTGGCGTGATCGGACTTGAGAACGCGGGTAAATTCCTCAGGGGTGCTCGTCCAGAGGTCAAATGCCTGCAGCCGGACCCGCTGACGCATGTCCGGAGCGCGCAGCGCCTCGATCAGCCTCTCGTTGAGTTTCTGCACCACCGGCCTTGGAATTCCGGCTGGCCCGACGATGCCGAACCACAGGTCGCTGCCCGCCTCGTTGTAGCCCGCCACGCCCGATTCGTCCATGCTCGGAACCTCGGGCACATACGGCGAGCGCTTTGCACTGGTCACCGCGATGGCGCGGACCCGTCCCGCGCGCACCTGCGGGATGCTGGTAATGAGCACATCGAACATGAAGGTAATGTTGCCGGCCATAACGTCGGTCATCGCCGGGCCCGATCCCTTGTACGGGATGTGTTCCATGGGCGCCCTCGTGAGAACCTTGAGCAGCTCTCCCGACAGGTGATTGGACGAACCGTTGCCTGCCGAGCCGAAGGTCACTTTGCCCGGATTGGATTTCGCGTAGTCGATCAGTTCGACGACCGTCCTGACCGGCACCTCCGGGTTCACGACGAGGACATTGACGTAGGACACGGCCAGGGTGATGTGCGTGAAATCCCTGACTGTGTCGTGAGGCAGCTTCGTGCCGTAGATGTGCGGATTGATCGCATGGCTGCCGGTCGTGGCGAGCCCGATGGTGTAGCCGTCCGGCGCGGATTTCGCGATCCGGTCGCTGCCGATGGAGGCACCCGCACCGCCAATATTCTCGACCACCACCGGCTGCCCCAGCAGTTCCGCAAGCTTGGCCGCGAGCGGGCGGGAGAAGCCGTCGGTGGAGCCGCCGGGCGGGAAGGGCACGATCCAGCGCAGCGGCTTGGATGGGTATGGCTGGGCGTTTGCCGTGAAGGAAAATGCGAGGCAAAACGAAATTGCAAATGAGATGCAAGATCCCGGTTTCATTTCTACTTCCGTTGCAGGAAGCGCTCGAAGGCGTCGTCCGCGCCCAGTACCCAGGTGCCGAACTCGTCAAGCACGTCGTCGTCAAGTTCTTCGACGTCGAAACGCAGCTTGCGCTGACCGTGGTGCCTTACGTTGACCAGATCAAGCGTGAATCCGGGCTCGTCATAGTCGGCGCGCAGCAGGGCCTGGCAGGGAAACGGCCCGGACAGGACGAAGGTGGCGTGCGTGAGTTGCCCAAGGTCGTTCTTCCTGCCGGAAATCTCATATTTCACCCCCATCGCCTTGAGCCGCTCCTGGACCCGTTGCGCCTCCTGGCCGGCGACTTCCAGTTTCTCCGGTTTGGGGAAACGTACGCGGTGCTTGAAAGTAACGTAGTCGGCGCAGGATTTGCCGTTCAGGTCCCGCGTGCGCATGTCGGTGAACCCTTCACCGAGGATCATGCCGGCGCGATCGCCGAAGAACATCACGCCCTGCTTGCCGTCCGACACCGGACCCGCTTCGTTCAATACCGTAGCGAATTCGGAGAGGTAGCGGAACGCGGCGCGCAGGCGTTCGTCGACGCGTGTGGCGGATTCGGCCTTCTTCGATCGCTCGACATCGACCGCGGCGGTCTTGCCGGCCACCTTCTGCTTCAGCAGGTCCAGCGCCGCACTGCGCCGCGGCCCGGCCTGCGTGGCGCCGGCCTTGGAGTCGCGTTCGCGTTCGAACGCCTGGCGCCGCTTTTCTTCGGCCTCCGCCCAGCGGCGCAGCTCGGCTTCCTTGCGCTGGCGCTCCGCCGCCTCGGCGCGCAGGGCCTCCTGCTCCTTTTCTTCGAAATCCTTGGAAAAAACGTTCAGGTCGTCGATCAGCGTGGCCGTCGCCGAGACGTCCGGCGGCGCCTTCGTTGGCGGACGCGACACCACGACGGTCTTCGCGTAATCGGTTGCGGGTGACGCAGCGCTCCCGGCGAGCGACTTGTAGTTCCGCAGGTCGTTGGCCATCTCGCCGCCGCGCTGGTAGCGCTTGTCGGGCGCCTTGCCGAGGGCCTTGTCGAGGATGGCGTCGAACGCGGCGGGAATCTGCGGGTCGATCTGCGTCACCGCGGCATGCGCTTCGACGGCGATGCGATTCATGAGCGCGAAAACGGTGGTGTCGGACTGGCGCTCGAAGGGCGTGCGGCCCACCAGCATTTCATAGAGCACCACCCCCAGCGAAAAGATGTCCAAACGCGGGTCGAGCGGCTGTCCGGTGACCTGTTCCGGGGACATGTACTTGAGCGAGCCAAGCGCGGTGCCGGTCTGCGTCATCGACGACGACGCTACGTGGGCGACGCCGAAGTCGGTCAGCTTCGCGTGCCAGTCCGCCGAGACCATGATGTTCGCGGGCTTGATGTCGCGATGCGTGATCTTGAAGTGCTGCGCAAGATCGAGGCCGTCGGCGATCTGCGCCACCAGGTCGGCGATCGTGGCGAACGGCAGGCGCGCCGTTTCGCGCAGGATCTGCTGCAGCGATTTGCCTTCGAGCAGCTCCATCGCGATGTAGGCGACGCCGTCCTGCTCGCCGACGTCGTAGATCGTGACGATGTTGGGATGGTTCAGCCGGCCCGCGGAGCGGGTCTCGCGCAGGAACCGCTCGCGCACCTCGTCCATGACCTCGGGCGGCAGGTTCGGCAGCAGCGTCTTGATCGCGACGTCGCGCTCGATCAGGGGATCGGAGGCGCGATGCACCGCGCCCATGGCCCCGCGGCCAAGTTCGGCGCCGATGATGTAGCGCCCGAATTGCGTCTGGTCCAATGCCTAGACCGGATCCCAGGAGAAAACGTCCTGCGAGCGGTCGAGGGCGTAGAAATGCGCGCGCATCGCGGGCATCGCCTGTTCCGCGATCGTCTCCGGGGTCCAGCCTTCGGAACGGTGCACCGAGCGCAGCGGACGATTCTGGGACATCAGGAATATCTCGTTCGCGCGTACCGCGAAAATCTGCCCGGTCACTTCCTGCGAGGCATCGCTCGCGAGATAGACCGCCAGCGGCGCGATCTTGGCGGTCTCCATGCGCTTTAGTTTTTCCACGCGCGCCTTCTGCTCGGGTGTTACGGCGGGGATCGTGCCGATCATGCGGCTCCAGGCGAAGGGCGCGATGCAGTTCGACGTCACCTTGTGCTTGGCCATGTCCAGCGCCATCGACTTGGAGAGCGCGGCAATGCCGAGCTTTGCGGCGGCGTAGTTGGCCTGGCCCAGATTGCCGATCAGGCCGGAGGTCGAGGTCATGTTGATGTAGCGGCCCGAATTCTGGCTTTTGAAGTAGGGCGCCGCCGCGCGCGAGACGTAGAACGTGCCGTTCAAGTGCACGTCGATCACCGCTTTCCACTCCTCGACCGACATGTTGAAGAAGAAACGATCACGCAGGATTCCGGCGTTATTTACCACGACATCGATTCTCTGGAAGGAATCGATGGCGCACTTGACGATCCGGTTGGCCGACTCCCACTCGGCGACGCTGTCTGTATTAGCCACGGCGGATCCGCCTTTGGCCTTGATCTCCTCGACCACCTTCTGCGCCGGCCCGGCGTCCTTGCCTTCGCCCGCGACCGAGGCGCCGATGTCGTTGACGACGACTCTAGCGCCGTTCGCCGCCATGGCGAGCGCGAAATCGCGGCCGATGCCCCCTCCGGCCCCGGTCACGATGACGGCTTTGTTCTCCAGCATTCTCATTCCCGGAAAGATGAATCCCTGCGGTCCAGCATTCTCAACATCGCGGGCCATTCCAATTCCGTGATCTTGCGGCGTTGCCCGGGCTTGTAGCGGTCGTTGGTGAGCGCAATCGTGCGCGGCGATGGATGATTGAGCTCGGTGTTGCAGGCCATCGCCATCACCTGCGCCTGGCAGGCTTTTTCCAGCCAGTGCATGGTCACGAATGCTTCGCAGACCGTGCGTCCCGCGGTGAGGAGGCCGTGGTTGCGCAGGATCATCGCAGCGCCGGTACCAATGTCGCGCACCAGGCGCTGCTGCTCGTCGAGGTCCACCGCGGGGCCTTCATACTCGTGGTAGCCGAGCTCGCCGAAGAACATGGCATTCTGCGTCAGCGGCAGCAGGCCGCATTTCAGGGCCGATACCGCCATCCCGGCGGGCGAGTGGGTATGGATCACGCAGGCCACGTCATGGCGCGCCTTGTGGACCGCGCTGTGAATGACGAATCCCGCGAAGTTGACGCCGTAGCCGGTGCCCGAATCGAGCACCAGTTTGCCGTCGAAGTCGATCTTTACGAGGCTTGAAGCGGTTACTTCCTCGTAGGCGTAGCCATAGGGATTGATGAGGAAATGGCCGTCCTCGTCCGGTACGCGCCCCGAAATATGGTTGTAGACCAGGTCGTTCATGCCGAACAGTGCCACCAGCCGGTAGCAGGCCGCGACGTCCACGCGCATCGCCCATTCTTCCGGGCTGACTTTGCTCTGCAACGATATTGTTTTTACCTGCGAAAGATCGCTCATGAAGAGGCTCCCCGGATGAGGGAATTGTCGCACGCCGCGCTATAATCCGCCGCTCGCAAACACCACGGTGAAGATTCCCGCACAGCATCCATGAAAGTTCTGGTCAGCGTCAAGCGCGTAATCGATTACAACGTCAAGGTCCGGGTGAAATCGGACGGCACGGGCGTCGAGACCGCCAACGTGAAGATGTCGATGAATCCCTTCGATGAAATCGCGCTGGAGGAAGCGGTACGGCTGAAGGAGGCCGGCATCGCGACTGAAATTATCGCTGTGTCCTGCGGCCTGCAGGCCTGCCAGGAGACGCTCAGGACGGCGCTCGCGATCGGGGCGGATCGGGCGATCCTGGTGGAGAGCGGCGAGGAGCTGCAGCCGCTTGCCGTTGCCAAGATCCTGAAAGCGATCTGTCAAAAAGAGACGCCCCAGCTGGTGATCCTCGGCAAGCAGGCCATCGACGACGATTCCAACCAGACCGGGCAGATGCTCGCCGCGCTGCTGGGCTGGTCTCAGGCTACTTTTGCCTCAAAGATAGTAATGGACAAGGGGAAAGCGGTCGTCACTCGCGAAGTGGATGGCGGCCTCGAGACGATATCGATCAAGCTCCCGGCGATCGTCACCACCGACCTGCGCCTGAACGAACCGCGCTATGTGACGCTGCCCAACATCATGAAGGCGAAGAAAAAACCGCTCGAGACGCTGAAACCGGATGCGCTCGGCGTGGATGTCGCGCCGCGCCTGCAGACGATAAGAGTTGTCGAACCGCCCAAGCGTAAAGCGGGGGTGAAGGTGCCCGATGCAAAGGCGCTGGTCGACAAGCTGCGCAACGAAGCCAAGGTGATCTGATCATGGCGATCCTGGTGATTGCAGAGCACGACCACGGCACGCTCAAGGTCGCGACGCGCAACACGGTGGCCGCAGCGCAGAAGATCGGCGGCGAGATCCATGTGCTGGTCGCCGGGCACAATGCCGACGGCGCGGCCAGGGCCGCGGCGCAGATCGCAGGCGTGGCCAAGGTGCTGGACGCCGGGGCGCCGCAGCTGGGCGAGTTACTCGCCGAGAACGTCGCCGCGCTCGTGGTTGCGCTCGCCAAGGGCTATACGCACATCCTCGCGCCTGCTACTTCGAACGGCAAGGACGTGGCGCCACGCATCGCGGCCTTGCTCGACGTGCAGCAGATTTCCGAAATCATCGCGGTCGAGTCTCCGGACACCTTCGTGCGGCCGATCTATGCCGGCAATGCGCTCGCCACGGTGAAGTCGAGGGATGCGATCAAGGTGATCACCGTGCGCACAACCGGTTTTGATGCCGTTGCGTCTACCGGGGGAAATGCATCAATAGAAAAAATAGAGGCCCCTGCCGATAGCGGCCTCTCGAGTTTTGTCAGCCGCGAAGTCTCCAAGTCCGAGCGCCCGGAACTCACCTCGGCGAAGATCGTCGTCTCGGGCGGCCGCGGCATGGGTTCGGGCGAAAACTTCAAGATTCTCGAGCCCCTCGCGGACAAGCTGAACGCCGCCATGGGCGCCTCGCGCGCGGCGGTGGATGCGGGGTTCGTGCCGAACGACTGGCAGGTCGGGCAGACCGGCAAGATCGTCGCCCCCGACCTGTATGTCGCGATCGGCATCTCCGGCGCCATCCAGCACCTTGCCGGCATGAAGGACAGCCGCGTCATCGTCGCGATCAACAAGGACGAGGAGGCGCCGATCTTCCAGGTCGCCGACTACGGCATCGTGGGCGATCTGTTCAAGCTGGTCCCGGAGCTGGTGGAGGAACTGAAGAAATGAGCGCCTACGCCGCGCCCCTGAAGGAGATGCGCTTCGTTCTCAATGAGCTGGCAGACCTCGCCGAGGTCGCCAAGCTGCCGGGCTACACGGATACGACCCCGGACACGGTAGACGCGATTCTCGAGGAAGCGTCGAAGTTCGCGTCGGAGGTTCTTGATCCATTGAATTATTCCGGCGACCAGGAAGGCTCGAAGTGGAAGGATGGGGCGGTAACGACCCCGAAGGGCTTCAAGGAGGCTTACAAGCTGTTCTGCGAAGGCGGTTGGAGCGCGCTGTCGCTCGATCCGGAGTGGGGCGGCCAGGGATTGCCCAAGCTGCTGGCGACCCCGGTGACCGAAATGATCACGTCGGCAAACATGTCGTTTTCGCTGTGCCCGATGCTCACGCAGGGCGCGATCGAGGCCATGCTGCTCTCGGGCACCGAGGAACTGAAGAAGGCCTTCGTGCCGAAGATGTTCGACGGCAGCTGGACCGGGACCATGAACCTCACCGAACCGCAGGCGGGCTCGGACCTGGCGCTGGTGCGCACGAAAGCGGCACGCGAGGGAGATCACTACCGCATCAGCGGCCAGAAGATCTTCATCACCTTCGGCGAGCACGACCTGACCGAGAACATCGTGCACCTGGTGCTGGCGCGCACGCCGGACGCGCCGGAGGGCGTGAAGGGAATCTCGCTGTTCATCGTGCCGAAATTCCTCGTGAAGGCGGATGGCTCCCTCGGCGAGCGCAACGCCGCGACCTGCGCGTCGATCGAACACAAGCTCGGCATCCACGCCAGCCCGACCGCGGTGATGGTGTTCGAAAATGCGATCGGCTACCTCGTGGGAGAGGAGAATAAGGGCCTTTCCTACATGTTCATCATGATGAACGCCGCGCGCTTTGCGGTCGGCCTGGAAGGCGTGTCGATCGCCGAGCGCGCGTTTCAGCGGGCGCTGGCCTACGCGAAGGATCGCGTGCAGGGACGGGATCTGGTCGGGGGGGCGAAGGCGGTCCCGATCATTCGCCACCCCGACGTGCGGCGCATGCTGATGCTGATGAAATCGCAGACCGAGGCCATGCGCGCGCTTGCATACGTTGTTGCTGCTGCGGTTGATTTTTCCAGTAGAAGTGAAGAAAAAGAAGACCAGAAGCGACACCAGGCATTCGTCGAACTGATGATCCCGGTGGTGAAGGGCTGGAGTACCGAGACCGGAATCGAGGTGGCTTCGCTTGGCGTGCAGGTGCACGGCGGCATGGGCTTCATCGAGGAGACCGGCGCTGCGCAGCACCTGCGTGATGCGCGCATCACGACGATCTACGAAGGCACCACCGGCATTCAGGCCAACGACCTGGTTGGCCGCAAGATCGCGCGCGAAGGCGGCGTGACCGTCAAGGAGTGGATTAGTGTCTTGCGGAAGTTCGATCTGGACCTTTCCAAATCGGGAAATCCTGATATTCAGGCAATCCGAAGCCGTCTTGCAGCAGGCGTGCAGGCGATTGCCGACAGCGTCGATTACATCCTCCAGACTGCAGGCAAGGACCCGAACGCGGCGTTCGCCGGAGCGGTACCGTTCCTGAAATTGATGGGCATCGTTGCCGGCGGCTGGCAAATGGCGCGCGCGGCCCTGATCGCTGAGAAAAAGCTATCAGGCAAGGCAGGCGATCAAGCCTTCTATTCCGCAAAGATATCGACGGCGCGCTTTTTCGGTGATCACGTGCTGTCGGCGGCGCCCGGCCTCGCCACCGCGGTCACGAGCGGCGCTGCCGCGGTCATGGCGCTGAGCGACGATCAATTCCTGGCTGCCTAGAAAAGCGGGATCAGCCGCTTTCGATGCGGCGGAGCAGATCGGCATTCATGCCGAAGCTGTGCGCTTCGTCCGGATAGCGGCCGCCGCGCACCTCCGCGGCGTAGTGTTCGATGGCCGTGCGCATCGCTTCGCCCGTCTCGGCGTAGCGCTTCAGGAATTTCGGACGGAAATCCGGCGCGCTGATCCCCACGAGGTCGTTGTAGACGAGCACCTGGCCATCGCAGTCCGGGCCCGCGCCGATGCCGATCGTCGGCATGGCCGTGCGTGAGGTAACGAGCTTCGCGAGAGGCGCGGGCACCATTTCGAGCACGACGCTCCAGCAGCCGGCCTGCTCGAGCGCGCCGGTGTCGGCAAGCAGTCTGCGCCCGCCGTCCTCATCCCTGGCCTGGAGCTTGAAGCCGCCCAGAGCGGAGGCCGTCTGCGGGGTGAGGCCGAGGTGCCCCATCACCGGGATGCCCGCACGCACCAGTGCCTGGACGATCGGGGCGACTTCCGCTCCGCCTTCCAGCTTCACCGAGTCGGCGCCGGCATCCTTCATGAAGCTGGCGGCATTGCCCAATGCCAACTCGACCGTAGCGTAGGAAAGGAACGGCAGGTCGGCGACGATGAAGGCGCCAGGTGCGCCGCGGCGCGCGGCCTTGGTGTGATGGAGCATGTCCGCCATGGTGACGGGCACCGTGGAGTCGTAGCCGAGTACCGCCATGCCGAGCGAGTCGCCGACGAGGAGCATGTCGACGCCGCCGGCAACGCCCAGGCGCGCAGTCGGCGCGTCGTAGGCAGTGAGCATTACAAGGCGCGCTCCCTTGCGCCCTTTGAGGTCCAGTACGGTGTGTTTGTGGCCCATCGTCAAAACCTGATCTTGCCGCTCAGGATGTCTTTCCACATTACCCCATCGCCCATGAAGCTCCAGCGCGGGTAGGTGAACGTGGCGGGGCGGTTGTGCTCAAAGAAGTAATGCCCGATCCAGGCCCAGGCATAACCCTGCACGATGCCGCCGAGCAGCCACCAGAAATTGAGCGTCGAGAAGGCGTGCAGCAGGCAGGCGAGGCCGATGCTGGTGCCGATGAAATGCAGCCGCCGGCAAGTGCGGTTCGCATGCTCGCCCAGATAGTAGGGATAGAACTCGCGGAAAGTCTTCATCGTCACATGTTCGGGTAGTTGGGCCCGCCGCCGCCTTCCGGCGTGACCCAGACGATGTTCTGCGTCGGATCCTTGATGTCGCAGCTCTTGCAGTGCACGCAGTTCTGCGCGTTGATCTGCAGCCGCGGCCCCTTGTCGTCCCGCACGATTTCATAGACGCCGGCGGGGCAGTAGCGCTGCTCGGGCGCATCGTAGAGTTCCAAGTTGACATTCACCGGCACGCTCGCATCCTTGAGCGTCAGGTGCACCGGCTGGTCCTCGCCGTGGTTGGTGCTCGAGAACGCGACGTTGGTCAGCCGGTCGAAGCTGATGACGCCGTCGGGCTTCGGGTACTGAATTTGTGTTGCGCCGGATTTTTCAACCAAAGTTTCATGATCGGCATGCTCATGGTGCAGCGTCCAGGGCGCCTTGCCGCCGAACACGATCTGGTCGATGCCGAACATGACCGAGCCGGTGTACAGGCCCTTCGCCATCCAGGGCTTGAAGTTGCGCGCGCGGTAGAGCTCGTCGAACAGCCAGCTTTGCCGGAAGGCCTCCGGGTAGGACGCGAGCGCGTCGCCCGAGCGGCCCGCGGCGAGCGCGGCATGGGCCGCCTCGGCGGCGAGCATGCCGGACTTGATCGCGCAGTGGCTGCCCTTGATGCGCGAGGCATTGAGAAAGCCCGCGTCGTCGCCGATCAGGCAGCCCCCCGGGAAAACGAGTTCCGGCAGCGATTGCAGGCCACCCACGGCAATCGCACGGGCGCCGTAGGCGACGCGTTTGCCTCCCTCCAGGAAGCTGCGGATCGCGGGATGCGTCTTGTAGCGCTGGAATTCCTCGTAGGGGCTGAGGTAAGGATTGGTGTAGGCAAGCCCGACCACGAACCCGACCGCAGCCTGGTTGTTCTCGAGGTGATACAGGAACGAGCCGCCGTAGGTGTCGCGCTCGAGCGGCCAGCCCGCGGTGTGGACGACCAGGCCGGGCTGGTGCTTAGCCGGTTCCAGGTCCCAGAGCTCCTTCAGTCCGATGCCGTAGACCTGCGGATCGGAGCCCTGGCGCAGCCCGAACTTCGCCTCGAGCTGCTTGCCGAGGTTGCCGCGGCAGCCTTCGGCGAAGAAGGTGTACTTGGCATGCAGTTCCATCCCCGGCTGGAATGCGTCAGTGCGCTCGCCCTTGCGGTTGACGCCCATGTCGCCGGTGGCGACGCCCTTCACCGAGCCTTTTTCATCGTAGAGCACTTCCGCGGCCGCGAATCCCGGGAAGATCTCGACGCCCAGCGCTTCGGCCATTGTCCCAAGCCAGCGCGCGACGCTGCCCAGGCTGACCACATAGTTGCCGTGATTCTGGAAGCAGGCGGGAAGCAGAAAATTCGGTGTTTTAAATTCTTTTTTATCCGATAAAAACAAAAATCGATCCTCGGAAACCAGAACGTTCAGCGGCGCGTCCTTTGCCTTCCAGTCGGGAACGAGCTCGTTCATGGCGCGCGGGTCCATCACCGCGCCGGAAAGGATGTGGGCGCCGATCTCGGAGCCTTTCTCGATCAGGCAGACCGAGATTTCGGCCGAGAGCTGCTTCAGGCGGATCGCCGCAGCCAGGCCCGCCGGGCCGCCGCCGACCACCACCACGTCGTACGCCATCGATTCGCGAGCCATGAGGGATTATAGAATGCAGGTTGGAGGCCATATCCATATGAAAAAAGTTCAAGCGAACGCAACTGCCGCCCTGCAAGGGCTCCTGCGCGACAACATGACGATCGCCGCCGGCGGATTCGGCCTGTGCGGGATCCCGGAAAACCTGATCCAGGCGCTGGTGGAAAGCGGCATCAAGGGGCTGACCATCGTCGGCAACAACGCCGGCGTGGACGATTTCGGCATGGGCCTGCTCCTGAAGAACCGGCAGGTGAAGAAAGTCATCGCTTCCTACGTTGGGGAGAACAAGGAATTCGAACGCCAGGTGCTGGCGGGCGAACTCGAGTTGCAATTGACGCCGCAGGGGACGCTTGCGGAAAAACTGCGCGCCGGCGGCGCGGGCATCCCGGGTTTCTACACGCGCACCGGTTTCGGCACCAAGCTCGCGGAAGACAAGGACCTGCGCTCCTTTAACGGCCGTGAGTACGTGCTCGAGGAGTCGATCCACGCCGACCTGTCCATCGTCAAGGCGTGGAAAGGCGACGCATCGGGCAACCTCGTCTACCGCAAGACCGCGCGCAACTTCAACCCGATGATCGCGACTTGCGGCAAGGTCACGGTGGCCGAAGTGGAACAACTGGTCGACG
>SHXL01000039.1 GCA_009693345.1 Betaproteobacteria bacterium | reverse complement strand
CCGGGCGGCCGGTCGCGGTTGTCGTCGGAGACGGCAGCACGATGTACGGCGTCCAGGCGCTATGGACAGCCGCGCATCTCAAGCTGCCGATCACCTACATCATCGCCAACAACCGCAGCTACCGCATCATCAAGGAGCGCTTGGTGGCGTTTCGCGGCACCAGCAAGTTCACTGGCATGGACATGCGCGACCCGGAGATCGATTTCATGCATCTCGGGAAATCATTCGGCCTCGCCGCGCGGCGCGTCGCCGATCCCCAGGACATCGGCCCGGTGCTGCGCGAAGCCTTCGCGAGCGGCAAACCGAACCTCGTCGACATCCGCGTAGCGGACGGCTTCGGCGGCTAGTAAGGCGTTCCGTCCTTCCTGCTGTATTTGAATTTGCCATCCGCACCGTAGACGGCGACCACGTCGTCATCCGGGTAGCTCACCGAGTCACCCACGCTGCGGTCGCCAACCTCGAGAAACACGACATCCTTCTTCGTGCGGTTGACGAGATGATGCGCATCACCCGTGCCCGCCTTGAACCCGGCGCACATCCCGGGCTTCAGCAGCGTCTCCCCTGAATCCGTGATCAGTGTCGCCGCGCCCTCAAGGATGTAGACGAACTCGTCCTGCTTTCCATGCGCATGCCCAGCGCCGACTGCCCGTCCGGCGCAAGCCGCGTCAGGTTCACGCCGAAATTAGTCAATCCGAAGAGATCGCCCAGCACCCGCTTGTCGCGTCCGGTTGCGACCTTGGCGACCATTTCCGGAGGAAAGGGCGGTGCGGTTGGTTTGGCGCGCGGCGGGGTTTCGGCCGCAACGATCGAACGCGGCAAATTTGGCGTGCTCATGTCAGTAGGTCATGCAAGCGGCATTCAGGAGGCCGGCAGACATTGATATCGCAGCGAGGACGATGCCGGTGGCGATCTGGCCTTCGGGGATGCGGCGCGTCACGTTGAGGAGCGAATAGCGTACTGCGACGTAGACGAGCAGCTGCACGATGCCGGCGATCAGGGCCCAGAGCATCATGTCCCAGGGGTGCACCGCCTGGTAGATCGAGGCGGCGAGCGGGAAGGTGAAGCCGAGGACCGCTCCCGAGAGGCTCAGCGCGGCGGCGATGTTGCCGTCCTTGATCAACTTCAGCTCGCTGTACGGCGTGACCCAGAGGTAAACCATCATGAAGATGTAGATGAAGGCGATCGCGAGGCCGGCATAGAGAAGGAACTTGTCGAAACCAGAGAGGGAGAATTTCACGAAGTCCATGGTCGGCACCTTCAGGTGAAGTAGTGGGGCACGAAACGGCTTGAATTGCGCTTGATCGGAGAATCATCCTCGCGGATGCCGATGCCGGCCGGCTGGTCGCCGACGATCCAGGAACCGATCACCGGGTAGCGGCCGTCGAAGACGGGCAGCGGCGCGAGACCCTGGTAGACGAATCCCTCGTCACCGTAACCGCCCGGCTGCTGGCGCACCACGCCGCGGCTGCGAATGGTGACGTTGGCGCCTTCCCGCGAGAGCAGGGGTTTTTTTACATAGTCGGCGCCAAACTTCTGCGGCGTGAAGTAGGCCGGCAGCAGGTTGGGGTGGCCGTAGTTCATCTCCCACAGCAGCACCAGCAGCGCCTTGTTGGAGAGCAGCATCTTCCACGCCGGCTCGATCAGAGCCGCCGGCCGGCCGATGAGGTGCTCACCGAATTCCTCGCGCGCCAGCCATTCCCACGGGTAGAGCTTGAACAACGTCGTGACCGGCGCTTCCTCGAGATCAAGAAAACACGCGCCGTCCCAGCCGAGGTCCTCGATGTCGATCCTGCGCGCATCCCAGCCGGCCTGCAGCGCGCAGTCGCGCAGGTATTCGACGGTGCCGAGGTCTTCGTCGTTGTTCTTGATGCTGGCAAGGTGCAGGACGCCGCCGCCCGTGGCGGGGCGCATCGCCTTCAGCCGCTCGATCAGCTTTTCGTGCAGTGAATTGAACTGGTCGGAATCGGGCACCAGCGGGGAAGGGCCCCGCTGTCCTTCATATCTTCAAGCCATTGCCACTGAACGACACTTACTTCCAGCAGCGCCGTCGGAGTGTCGGCGTTGTATTCGAGGAGCTTGGGTTCGCCCACACCATCCCAGCTGAAATCGAAGCGGCCGTAAAGCGTGGCATCGCGCTGCCGCCAGGATTGCGCCACCATTTCCTGGAATGGTTCGGGAATCGCAAACTGCGCGAGAAGCTTCGAGCGCACGGCTTCGTCGGCGGCTTTGAGGCAGAGCTGATGCATCTCCGCGCTCGCGGATTCAAGCTGGTCAATCTGGGAAGAAGAAAAACAATAGGAGACGGATTCGTCCCAATAGGTGCCGCCCATGGAATGGGAAAAGAAACCCGCTTCCTCGCAGCGCTCTCGCCAGTTCGCGCGGGCCGCCCGCAATTCGCGCCGCACCTTAGCTGCCGGAGGATGCAGAGGCGTGGCCGGAAGAGTCGAAGCCGCCGCGCGAGATGCCGGCTTTGCCGCCGCCGCTGACGCCGAGACTGGTCGCGCGCGCGGACAGGGCCGAACTCGCGATCGAGCCGGGCTGCAGCCGGGTGGCTTCCATGGCGTTCGGGCTGGAGACCACGCGGTTGCGGCCCAAAAAGCTCCAGCCGCTCGATGCGTAATAGGGTGGACCGTAAAGGTAGCTGGTGGAGTAGAGGCCGTCCTTCACCGGCTCGCAAAGGGACGCGTCGCCCCAGTCCTTGACGCAGCTTTGCAGGTTCGAATAGGCATCGCGCTGCTCGGCAGGCTTGCCGCAGCCGCCCAGGAGCGTGCTTCCTGCAAGCACCAGCGTGATTGCCGCACTGCGCTTCCTGACGCGACTGCGCATATTCGTCCCCCCCCCCCCGCGGGAAAGTGTATTCCCGCCGGCGGGGCCGCGCTACTATTGGGCAACAGCCTGAAGGAGACCCCCATGAACGAGAGAGCCCGCCCCGAAGCCGTCGGCACGTCGCTGGAGAATTCGCCGCTCTTCATGCCGTTTTCCATGAACCGGCAGTTCAAGAAGGCGCCTCGGCTGCTGGCGCGCGCCGAGGGCATGTATTACTACACCGCCGAGGGCCGCAAGATTCTCGATGGCACATCGGGCCTGTGGTGCGTCAACGCTGGCCACTGCAGGAAGCCGATTGTCGAAGCGGTGCAAAAGGCGGTGGCGACGCTGGATTTCGCGCCGCCCTTCCAGATGGGCCATCCGGCGGCCTTCGAATTCGCGGAGAAACTGGCGCCGCTGCTGCCCAAGGGTTTGACCCGCATCTTCTTCACCAACTCCGGTTCGGAGTCGGTGGATACGGCCCTGAAACTCGCGATCGCCTACCACCGCCAGCGCGGCGAAGGCCAGCGCATCCGCCTGATCGGCCGCGAGAAGGGCTACCACGGCGTCAACTTCGGCGGCACGGCGGTCGGCGGCATCGTCGGCAACCGCAAGCTGTTCGGTGCGCTGGTGACGGGCGTGGACCACATGCGCCATACGCACGATCCGGCGAAGAATGCGTTCACGCGCGGCCAGCCGCAGCACGGCGCGGAACTCGCCGAGGACCTCGAGCGGCTGTGCCAGCTGCACGATCCCTCGACCATCGCCGCGGTGATCGTCGAGCCCGTTGCCTGTTCGGCGGGCGTCTACGTGCCGCCGGTGGGCTACCTGCAAAAATTGCGCGAGATCTGCGACCGGCACGGCATCCTGCTCATCTTCGATGAGGTGATCAACGCCTGGGGCCGCCTCGGCAAGCCGTTCGCGTCCGATTACTTCGGCGTCATCCCGGATCTCATCACGACCGCGAAGGGAATCACCAACGGCACCGTGCCGATGGGCGCGGTATTCATGAAGGAAAATCTCTACCAGGTCTTCATGACCGGACCGGAGAACGCCGTCGAGATGCCGCATGGCTACACCTACTCGGCGCATCCGCTCGCCTGCGCGGCGGGCTTGGGCACGCTCAAGGTCTACGAGGATGAAGGCCTGCTGACGCGCGCAGGTGAGCTTGCCAAATACTGGGAAGACGGCGCGCACTCGCTGAAGGATTGCCCGAATGTGATCGACATTCGCAACATCGGACTGATCGCCGCGATCGAGGTCGCGCCGCGTGCGGGCGTGGTCGGTGCACGCGGCATGGATGCGCACCTGAAGGCCTTCGAGAAGGGTACCTACATGCGTGTTACGGGCGACACGATTGCGCTGGCGCCGCCGCTGATCATCCAGAAATCGGAAATTGATCAGCTGTTCGGAACGGTGCGCGAGGTGCTGAAGAGCATCTGAATTTACGGAGGACGGATGGCGGATCTCAAGGTACTCGGCATCAGCGGCAGCCTGCGCAAGGCATCGCTCAACAGCGCTGCGCTGCGCGCCTGCGGCGGATTGATGCCGGCGGGGATGGGGCTCACGATCTTCGGCGGGCTCGGCGACCTTCCCCTGTACAACCAGGACATGATGGATGCCGGGATACCCGAGCCGGTGCAACGCCTGCGCACCGCCATCGCGGACGCCGACGGACTGCTGATCGCCAGCCCGGAGTACAACTTCTCGGTGAGCGCGGCACTGAAGAACGGCATCGACTGGATCTCGCGCGTGCCCAATCAGCCGATTCAGGACAAGCCGATCGCCATTTTCTCGGCGTCCGCCGGGCCGCTCGGCGGCGCGAGGGTACAGTACGACCTGCGCCGCATCCTCGGGCAGCTCTGGGGGCACGTGCTGCCGCGCCCCGAGGTCTTCATCGGCTCCGCCCCGGCGAAGTTCGACGCGCAGGGCGAGCTTGCCGATGAGGCGACGAGGAAATTCCTCGCCGACCTGCTGGCGGGATTCAAGCTGTGGATTCCGCGGATGGCGAGGAAGTAGCGAGCGCGAAGTACAGCTCGGAGAGGTCCGCGCGGCGGGCGATGTTCTGCGTCGAGTCCGCCAGCACGACTCTCCCCTTGATCAGCACATAGGCGCGCTGGGCGAAGTCCAGGGCGATATCGAGCTTCTGCTCCACCATCAGCAGGGACAGGCCGGCCGCGCGGAGTTTCCTGAGGGAATTGCGTATTTCGATGACGATGAGCGGCGCGAGTCCGAGGAAGGGCTCGTCGAGCAGCAGCAGGCGCGGCGCGCTCATCAGTGCGCGGCCGATCGCGAGCATCTGCTGCTCGCCGCCGGAGAGCGTGCCGGCCGCCTGCGCGCGCCGTTCGGCGAGCCGCGGAAACAGGGTGAAAACATGGTCGTAGCGCTCGCGCAAGGCCCGCGCCCCTCCCTTCAGGCGCACCGCACCGAGACGCAGATTGTCCGCTACGCTGAAGGGCGCGAAGACGAGGCGCCCTTCCGGCACCAGCGCCACGCCGTGCTGCACGATCTCGTGGCTCGGCATTTCCGCAAGATTTTTGTTCTCGAAAAGAATTTTTCCGCCGCGGCGGGCAATCGTGCCGGTAAGCGCGGCAAGCAGGGTCGATTTGCCGGCGCCGTTCGGGCCGAGGAGCGCGACCGTTTCTCCCTCGTCCACGTGCAGGCTCACTCCCTGGAGCACCGGGGCCGCGCCGTAGCTCGCGGTGAGATTCTCAAGCTGCAGCATGGCTGCCGCCGAGGTAAGCGTCCATTACCGCCGGGTCGGCGCGGATCTCGCCGGGAAGCCCGTCGGCGATCTTGGCGCCGAAGTTGAGCACCACCACCCGGTGCGCCAGCGGCAGGAGGAAATGCATGTCGTGCTCGATCAGCAGCATCGCGATGCCGCGCGCCGCAATGCCGCGCATGATTCCTCCCAGGCGATCGAGCTCGTCCTGCGTGAGTCCCGCGGCCGGCTCATCGAACAGGATCAGCCGCGGTTCTCCCGCGAGCGCACGCGCGATTTCGAGCAGCCGGCCCTGGCCGAAGGACAATGTCGTGACATCCGCGTCGCGCAAATCCCCGAGGCCGACGAAGTCCACCAGTTCCTCGGCCCTGCGGCGTTTTTCAATTTCTTCCTTGCGGGAATATCCCGCGACCACAGACCATAACGTCGAGGTGAACCGGGTATGCGCGCCTACCATGACGTTCTCGATCACCGGCATGCCGCCGAATGGGCGGTTGTGCTGGAAGGTTCGCATGATGCCCTTCGCCGCGATCCGGTGGGGCGGCAGGCCCAGGACCGGCTCGCCCGAGAACTGCACCTCCCCTTCGGTGGCGGAATAGGTCCCGGCAATCAGGTTGAACGTGGTGCTTTTGCCGGCGCCGTTTGGGCCAATCATGCCGAGGATCTCGCCTTCGCGCACCTCGAAGGCGAGATCCGATACCGCAGTCAGGCCGCCGAAACGCTTTGTCAGGTTCCTTACCTGAAGTATCGCTTTGCTCAAGAGGGTTTTTTCGCGAAGTCGAAGAGCCCGATCAGGCCCCGGGGCTGAAGCAGGATCGCGGCAAGCACCAGGACGCCGAACACCAGGACGTGGTGGTGACCCACGACCGGCGACAGCCAGAATGGCAACAGGAAGAGAAGCACCGCACCGATCACTGCGCCGGCATGGCGGCCCGCGCCGCCGACGATTACCATGAATAGCAGGAGGAACGCGTTGTCGATGCCGAAAATCGGCGGGTTCACGGTGTTGTCGACGAAGGCGTAAACCATGCCGGCGATGCCGGCGAGCGCGCTGGTGAGCGTGAAGGCGATCACCTTGGTGCGCGCCACGTTCACGCCCATCGCGGCGGCGGCCTCGGGGTTGTCGCGCACCGCGCGGCAGGCGCGGCCGAACCAGGAGCGGTCCAGCCGCCACAGTACGGCGTAGGTGCCGACCACAAGCAGCACGATAACTGCCGTAAACCAGGGGCCTCGAATGCGCACGCCGAAGATATCGGGCAGGCGGTAGTTGGCGATCCCGCTCGTGCCGCCGGTCAGCGCTCCGCCCTCGTTCAGCACCACGACGAAGAGCTGCGCGAGCGCCAGCGTTGCGAGCGCGAGATAGAAGCCTTCAAGTCGCGTGGACGGTATGGCGACCGCCAGCGCGACGAGTACGCAGATCACGACGCCAAGCACGATGGCGAGCGGCAGCGGCAAGTGGAACTGGAACAGCAGGATCACCACCGAGTAGGCGCCGATGCCGTAGAAGGCGAAATGCGAGAATGCCACTTGTCCGCAGATGCCGAAAAGGAAGTTGTAGCCGAGCGCGAGCGCGACCCATAGCAGCATCTTGCGGTAGACGTCGTTGTGATAGTCGCTGAGAAGGAACGCCGCGCCCGAAAGGAGCAGCACCGGGCCGAGCCAGCGGGCGATGACGCTCATGCGCGGGCTTTCAGCAGGCCCGTCGGTCGCACCAGCAGGAAGACCATGAGGAAGAGCAGCGGCACGCCCTGCGCGAATCCCGAGGGAATGGGCGCATAGCGCACCGTGAGTTGCTCAGCGAACGCGAGCAGCAGGCCGCCGAGCAGCGCGCCCTCGACCCGCCCCACGCCGCCGATCACCAGTGCGGTGAAGCCCTGGATCGCAAGCGGCACGCCCATCTGGTAGTGCGCAGAGATGTTGGGCGAGACCAGCAGCCCCGCAAGACCGGCCGCCCCGGCGCCTCCGGCAAAGGATAAGGCCGTGACGCGAAACAGGTTGATTCCCATCAGCGCGGCGGCGCGGCGGTGCAGCGCCACCGCCTCAAACATCCTGCCGGCCAGCGTGCGCTCGAAAAACAGCCAGGTCGCGGCGAACACGAGCAGCGTCACGCCGATGATGAAGAAGCTCTGGTACGAGCCGCCGAGCAATCCGAAATCGAGCCGCCCGATTCCGAATGCGTAAGGCACGGGGTGCGGGTCCGGCGGAAAACTGATGGATACGATCTCACGGAAGATCACGAGCATGCCAAGCAGCGCGAGGATCGGCGCGATCAGCGGCGCGCCACGCGCCACCAGAGGGCGAACGGCGATGCGCTCCGTCGCCCAGCCCACCAGCAGCATGAAACCGAGCACCGCCGCCATTCCCAGCGGGTAGGGCCATTCAAGCTTCGACAGGAGGAGGAAGCCGCCGAAGGCGGCGACCATGGCCCACTCGCCGACTGCGAAATTGATGATCCCGGTCGGGCGGATCATCAACAGGTAGGCAAGCGCCAACAGGCCGTAGACGCAGCCCGAGGCCGCCGCGCCTACGGCGAGCTCGAGAAAGTCCTGCAAGACCTACTTCTGGCCGACGTAGACGACGCGGCCCTGCTTGTCGCCCTCGTAGATGCGCACGACCATGCCGTTGGGGTCGTAGCCGGCGCGCTTGCCTTCAGGGAAGCTGTATGTCATCCCCTTCGCGCCCATTACGCCCGAATAGGCAAGGCCCTGCATCGCGGCGCGGATCTTTTCCTTGTCGGTCGAGCCGGCGCGCTTGATCGCCTCGCCGACCATCATGATGCCGTCATAGCCGTAGCCATGCAGATTGAACGAATCTTTCCCGGTGGCTTTCTTGTAGGCCGTCTCGAATTCCTTCACTTCGGGCTTCTCCGGGTCGTAGGCATCGACGAACGTGACGCCGTCGATCAGGCCCTTGGCCACGGTCATGTAGACGGGAACGGAAAGGTTGTAGGAGGAATGGATCGGAATCTTGAGGCCGAGCTCGCGGTAGGCCTTGAAGATCAGCACATTTTCCGCCGTGAGGACGCCCGACATGAACATGGCGTCGGGGTTCGCGGCGCGGATCTTCTGCATCTGCGGTGTCGCCGTCGTGGCGCCGCGCGCCACGACTTCATCGGCAACCACCTTGATCCCGGACTTTTCCAGACCGGCTTTGAAGAACTTGGCGAGCAGCTGGCCGAGGTCGGAATTATCGGTGATCAGGGCAACCTGCTTGAGATTCTTGGCACGCGCGTGCGCCAGCAGGGTCGCGATCTGGATCGAGCCGAGCGGCCCGGTCTGCCAGAAATAAGGATTCTGCAACTGGGTGGTCAGGGTGTCGCCGGAATTCATCGGCGTCATCTGCGGCATCTTTGCCTCCATCGTCACCGTCTGCTGCTGCTGGGTTGCCGCGGTGAGCGACATGCTGAGGATGAATACCGCGCCCTGGTCGATCAGCTTGCGCGCGAGCGCCGCCGAGATGTCGGGCCGGGACTGGTCGTCCTCGATGAGCAGCTCGACCTTGCGCCCGAGAATGCCGCCCTTGCGGTTGATCTCCGCCGCGCCGAATACGATTCCTTCCGTCGCGGGCTCGGAGTACGGCTTGGAGACGCCGACCCGGTCGGTGATGACGCCGATCTTGATGGTTTCCTGCGCCAGCACCGGGGCGGTGAAAAGCAGCAGCACGGCAAGCAATGAATTCCTCATTGAATCCTCCTAGTCGAGCAAGCCCTGTTTATCCATCCATCCTACACAAAGATCGACCGCCTGCTGCAACAACTCCGGCTGGCCCTGGTAGTAATGCGTGGCTCCCTTGATAACCTCGAACGTTTTGTCCCGGCTGGCCGCGGCGTCGTGGATGATTCGTGCGTGCGGTTGCGGCACCGCGTCATCGGCTGAATTCTCGATCGCCAGGAAAGGCACGGAGATGGACCGGGCGCACTTCGCGCCGTCGGCGTTGGTATCGTCGATCGACCACTGCGACAGCCAGGCCCGCAGCGTGGAGAACCGGGCGAGGCCGATCGGGCCGGTGTTGGCAGTCTCCGGCTTGCCCATGTAGCACGAGCCGATCCGTCGGTCATTCGGGTCGATCGCCGCATCCAGGAAGCGGATATCGGCCATTGTGCGGTAGGTGACGAAGCCCCGCTCAAGTTCGTCGCCGCCCTTCTTTTTGAGAATTTCGAGCGATTCCTTCACCCAGGCGGTCCTTTTGCGCAGGCGGGCGAGCTGAGCGGCGCGGAATCGCCGCACGAAATCCTTCCTGTATGGCGGCTGGTTCGGGCATCGGGGGTGGTAGATATCGAGCTCGGGATCGCGGCGATCCGGTTCGGACTCATCGATCACCGAAGGGTCGATCGTCTCCGACAGCATGGTGGCGCGTGACAGGTGCGCCGCCTGGAAGATCATGGCATCCGCCGCGATCAGCTTCGCGTCTTTCAGATTCACTTCGTCCCCGGCCGGCGTGCGGGTGATTGACGGTTTTTCGGCCTGCGACTGGTAGAAGAGCGACAGGGAACCGCCGCCCGACCAGCCGCAAAGCAGGATCTTCTCGTAGCCCCATTTTTCTTTCGCGTGCCGGATGTAGGCGCCCAGGTCCAGCGCCACTTTCTCCATGATCAGCGGCGTGTCGTTGCGGGCGAAGCGCGAACCCGCGCACAGCACGTGCACCCCGGCCTGCGCCAGGGCGCGCGGCACCGGCAGCAGCTGCAGGGTCGACGCCGGGTGCATGAACACCGCCAGGGTTTTCGATGGCCTGCACTTGGGCGTGAAGCGCACGCCCTCGCAGTTGACGACTCCCTGCGATCCGGAAAAGCCGTAGACCTCGGTGAATGTAGCCGTCTCCGCGTAGGCGACGTGCACCCACTCGGACGACAGCTCCACGCTCACTTCTTGTGCACCCAATCCGCGTGGTGCGGGGCTTTCTTGGTCTTGGTCCACTCATCGAGCATCGCCTCGCTCACGCTGGACAGCTGCTTTGCCATCTCGGGCGTGGTGGTGTCGACCGCGAGCTCGAGCCGATGCCCGTTCGGGTCGAAGAAGTAGATGGACTTGCAGATGGTGTGGTCGACCGGCCCGAGCACATCGATGCCAAGAGACTCCAGATGGGCTTTTCGCCGCATCAGGGTTTCCTCATCGGCCACGCGCAAGGCGAGATGCTGCACCCACAGGGGCGTCTTCTCGTCGCGGCCCATCTCGGGCGACTCGGGAAGTTCGAAGAACGCGACATAGCTGCCGTCGTCCATGCGGAAAAAGACGTGCATGTACGGGTGGTTCTCGCCGGTGCTGGGCACCCGGTCCTCGGAGACCGCCATGGCGTATTCAAGGCCGAGCACCCTGGTGTAGAAATCCGCCGTCTTCTTGGCGTCCTTGCAGCGGTAGGCAACGTGATGCAAAGATTTGATGTCCATGAGAGGACATTCTAGCCCCTTCATGCGGGCGGCGGCGGACGAAAAAATGGCGTCCGAAGACGCCATCTGGGCCATCGCGGAGGCGGAGTTACTTGGCGGCCGCTCGCACGACCCCGAGCCTGCGGCCGCGGGCCTGCTGCTTGAGGCGTGGCGGGTTGACGAGGTCGCGGATGAAGTTGGGCAGCGCAAACACGCCTTCGTGGGTCTCGCCGTTGTAGAACCTGAGGTCCTGGAGCTTCCTGTGCTCGATGCGGCGGTCGATCTCGTCCGCGGTGAGCGACTTGGGATCGAGCTTGTCCGAGCACACGGCCATCGCCCACTGCGCGCCGTAGAGCGGGATGTACATGGTGTACGGCCGCACGCTGCGGAAAATCCCGTTGACGCGCTGGGCGAGTTCCGCCACGCGCTCGGGCCGCGCCACCGGCGCGCCGATGTGCAGCACTAGCGCGCCGCCCGGGGCGAGCGCGGCGCGGCACTGCTGGAAGAACTCCGCCGAGTACAGCGCCTCGGCCGGCCCCATCGGGTCGTTGAGGTCCAGCGCGATCAGGTCGAAACGCTCGGCCGTCTCGCGGATGAATTTCATGCCGTCGCCGATCAGCACGCGCAGCTTCGGGTTGTCGAAGACGCCGCGGTGCACCGCGAAGAAGTGCTCTTTCGCGATCCTGACCACTTCCTCGTCGATCTCGCACATCGTGACCTGCTCGACCGAGGGGTGCTTGAGCGCCTCCTCGGATGAGCCGCCATCGCCGCCGCCCACGATCAGTACTTTCCTTGGCGCCGCATGCGCGGTGAGTGTAGGGTGGATGAGGTTCTCGTGATAGACGAACTCCTCGCGCTCGGAGGTCATGTTGTACCCGTCGAGGCGGAAAATGCGGCCATAGTGCGGCGTGTCATAGACCTGCAGCTTCTGGTACTTGGTCTGCCACTCGCCCACCTGGCGGGCGGCCTTGATGTAGAAGCCGGTGGATTCGTTGAGCGGCTCCATCAGCAGGTGCTCGCCACGGTCGACCTCGTGGCGCGCGATCTCGCCGGGCTGGAAATGGGCCACGATCGCGTCGAACAGCTGGCGCGCCTTGGCGGAGTTGTCCGCCTGGTAATTGCAGACGTAGACATCCAGCGTCAGTCCCTGCTTCTCGGGCCAGGTATGGATCGCGAGGTGCGATTCCGCGAGCACCACCGCGCCGGTGAAGCCGGAATTCTCGAACTGGTGGAAGCGGGCATCCATGACCGTGAGGCCCGACGCGCGAACCATTTCCACGCAAACCGCTTCGAAGCGTTTGCCATCGAGCAGCAGCTGCGGGTCGCAACGACAAGCGCTCAAATCACCGATGAGATGCAGACCGTTCATGTCCGTGCCCCCCTGAAAAAGAGAAGGCGCGGCCCTTGACTTCTTTCAGGTCGCGCCTCGTCTTGTCCGCCTCTCGGCGTACTTTCTTTATATTCGTTCAATTCTTTTCAACGCCCCCGTTTCACGCGAGTTTTGCTCGCTTTGCTCGGCGCTTTGTTCACGCCTCGCCGCGCATTTCCTCGACCACCCCGTCGATCAACCTGCGCGCAATCGAGATTCTGCTCGGAAGTTTTGGCAAATGCAATACTTTGAACCAGTTAGCTGCCTCGATTTCCCCGGCTTGCGGCCGGATTTCGCCCGACACCCAGTCGCACACGAACGCGATCATGAGCGAATTTGGAAATGGCCAGGGCTGGCTCGCGAAGTAGCGGATTCGCGACACCTTCACGCCGACTTCCTCCTCGACTTCGCGCGCGAGGCACTGCTCGAGAGTCTCGCCCGGCTCGACGAAGCCGGCCAGCGCGCTGTACATGCCGGGCGGAAAGTGCGGGCTGCGCCCGAGGAGAATCTCGCCTCTGCGGCGCACCAGCGCCATTACCGCGGGTGCGAGGCGCGGGTAGGCCGAGAGATTGCACGCCGGGCAGACGCGCGCCCGCTCTTCGGCTTTTGCCTCTGTAGGCGTACCGCAGCGGCCGCAGTAGTGGTGGCTGCGATCCCAGTCGAGCAACTGGATGGCGCGGCCGGCGAGCGCGAAGTGCGCATCGTCCAGCACCGAGAAAAGTGCCCGCAGCCCCTCCCAGCCCATGCCCGCGGGCGGCGCGGCGGCGTCTGCGGGGGCCTCGGCGGCCCAGCAGGCCGTGCCGACCAGATGCCCTAGATATAGTGTTCTGGCCGGCTCGAACCACAAGGGGTTGTTGTTTTTTCGCAACGGCAGCTTCGCCCAACTGGCCCTGCCGGGCACCCTGGGATCGTCCGAAGGCCGCGGGCTGGGCGGCCCGAGCTCGACCAGCAGGCGGTCCGCCCTGAAGACGAACCAGTACGCAGGGTCTGTGTCGGCAGGCGCGGCGACGGCGGCTTCGAATCCCTGCGGACTCGTGAAAGGCATTTCAATCATGATCGGATTATAGGAAAGCGCTTGGCTATAATTTGCGCCTTCCTCGAATAAGTTTCCAGATGATTTCGCCAGCACCGGAACGCGATATGGCAAATGCGCTGCGCGCGTTGGCGATGGACGCAGTGCAGGCGGCAAATTCGGGTCATCCCGGGATGCCGATGGGCATGGCCGAGATCGCGGTCGCGCTGTGGCACCGCAACCTGTCGCACAACCCCGCCAATCCGGCCTGGCCGAACCGCGACCGCTTCGTGCTCTCCAACGGGCACGGTTCGATGCTGCTGTATTCCCTGCTGCATCTCACCGGCTACGACCTGCCGATGGGGGAGCTTGAACGCTTCCGGAAGCTGCGCTCCAAGACCCCGGGGCATCCGGAATACGGCTGCGCGCCCGGGGTGGAGACCACCACCGGCCCGCTTGGCCAGGGCATCTCTAACGCGGTCGGCATGGCGATCGCCGAGAAGCTGCTGGCGGCGGAGTTCAACCGGCCGGGGCACGAGATCGTCGACCACCGCACCTACGCCTTCCTCGGCGACGGCTGCATGATGGAAGGCGTCTCGCACGAGGCCTGTGCGCTGGCCGGCACGCTCGGCCTGGGCAAGCTGATCGCGGTCTACGACGACAACGGCATCTCGATCGACTCGGAGAAAGGCAACATCAAGCAGTGGTACACCGACGACGTGCGCCGCCGCTTCGAGTCCTACGGCTGGCAGGTGATTCCCAATGTCGATGGGCACGACATCGACGCGGTCGATCGCGCGCTGCGCAAGGCCAAGCGGGAAACCGCGCGGCCCTCCCTGATCTGCGCCCGCACCATCATCGGCAAGGGCGCGCCGGCCAAGGCGAACACCGGCGGCGCGCACGGCGCGCCGTTGGGCGAAAAGGAAATCGCGGCGGCGCGCGAGGCGATCGGCTGGAAGCACGCTCCGTTCGAGATTCCCGACGATGTCAGGCAGGGCTGGGATGCCAAGGACAAGGGGAAGCGCGCCGAGCGGCGCTGGAAGCGGATCTACTCGGCTTACGAAAAGGCGAATCCGGAGCTGGCGCAAGAGTTCCTGCGACGGGTTTCGGGCGCATTGCCGCCGGGTTTTTCGTCTGTGATCGATTCATTGTTCAAAGATGTAACGGCAAAAGCGGAAACAATTGCTACCCGCAAGGCGTCGCAGAATGCGCTCGAGGCATTGGTTCCCGCGCTGCCCGAACTGGTCGGCGGCTCGGCGGACCTGGCCGGCTCCAACCTGACGATGGTCAAGGCGACCAGGCCGATTGGAAAGGAAGGCGGCGGCAACTACCTTTTCTACGGCGTGCGCGAGTTCGGCATGGGCGCGATCATGAACGGCCTCGCGCTGCACGGCGGGTTCATTCCCTACGGCGGCACCTTCCTCGTGTTCTCCGATTACATGCGCAACGCGCTGCGCATGGCGGCGCTCATGGGGATACGCACCATCTACGTCTTCACGCACGATTCGCTGGGCCTGGGGGAAGACGGGCCGACGCACCAGCCGATCGAGCATGCATCCTCGTTGCGCCTGATCCCGAACCTCGACGTCTGGCGCCCCTGCGACGCGATGGAGACGGCGGTCGCCTGGACGACCGCGATTCAACGCAAGAACGGGCCGACTGCCTTGCTTCTTTCCCGACAGAATTTACCTTTCGAGAAAAGGCAAGATGGTGTTGTAGACCAGATTCAAAAAGGCGGCTATGTCCTGGCAGACGCGCCGGGCGCGAAGGCAATCCTGCTCGCCACCGGATCCGAGGTGCAGCTGGCGCTCGCGGCGCAGAAGCTGCTCGATTTTCCAGTCCGGGTTGTATCGATGCCCTGCACATCGGTCTTCGATCGCCAGCCGCAGCAGTACCGGGATTCGGTACTCACCCCGGGCGTTCGACGCATCGCGATCGAAGCGGGCGTGACCGATTTCTGGCGGAAGTACGTGGGGCTGGAAGGCGCAGTGGTCGGCATCGACCGCTTCGGCGAGTCGGCGCCGGCGCCCGAGTTATTCAAGCACTTCGGCTTCACGCCGGAGAACGTGGTCAAGGTTGCAAGGAGCGTAGTCCCATGACGATCAAGGTTGCCATCAACGGCTTCGGCCGCATCGGCAGGAACATCCTGCGCGCGTTCCACGAGAGCAAGGCGAAGCACGATCTGCAGTTCGTCGCCATCAACGACCTGGGGGATGCGAAGACCAACGCGCACCTGCTCAAGTACGACACCGCGCACGGCCGCTTCAAGGGGACGGTGGAAGTCAGCGGCAATGCGATGAAGGTCAACGGCCAGGACATTCAGGTGGTTGCTGAGCGCGATCCGTCGAAGCTGCCCTGGAAGGCGCTGGGCGTGGACGTGGTGCTCGAGTGCACTGGCCTCTTCACCAGCAAGGCGAAGGCCGGCGCGCACCTCGCGGCCGGCGCGAAGAAAGTGATTATTTCGGCGCCCGGCGACAAGGACGTGGACCGCACCGTGGTGTATGGCGTCAACCATCAGTCGTTGAAGGCGAGCGACACGGTGATCTCGAACGCTTCCTGCACCACCAATTGCCTCGCGCCGCTGGTGAAGGCGCTCGATGACCGGATCGGCGTCGTCTCCGGTCTCATGACCACGGTGCATTCCTACACCAACGACCAGGTGTTGACGGACGTCTACCACTCCGACCTGCGGCGCGCTCGCTCGGCCAGCATGAACATGATCCCGACCAAGACCGGCGCCGCTGCCGCGGTGGGCCTGGTGCTGCCGCACCTGAACGGCAAGCTGGACGGCTACGCGATCCGCGTGCCGACCATCAATGTATCGGTTGTGGACCTGAGTTTCGTCGCGAAGAAGGCCACCAGCGCCGAGGAAGTCAACCAGGCGCTGAAGCAGGCTGCCGAATCGGACCTGAAGGGCATCCTTGAATACTGCGCGGAGCCGCTGGTGTCCTCCGACTTCAACCACAACCCGGCCAGCTCGATCGTGGATTCGCAACTCACCAAAGTCTCCGGCGGAACGCTGGTGAAAGTGGCGAGTTGGTATGACAACGAGTGGGGCTTCTCCAATCGCATGCTGGACGTCGCTGTCGCGCTGCATGTAGCGAAATGAGGGCGGGGCAGTGAAGTTCAAACGGCTCGCCGACCTCGAGCTGCCCGGCAAGCGGGTCTTCATCCGGGCCGACCTGAACGTCCCGCAGGACGAAGCCGGCAACATCACCGACGACACGCGCATCCGGGCTTCCGTCCCGGGGATCCGGTTGGCGCTCGACAAGGGCGCCGCGGTGATGGTGACGTCCCATCTGGGAAGACCCAGGGAGGGGATCTTCGACAAGAAGGATTCGCTCGCGCCGATTGCAGGGCGTTTGGGTGAGATTCTGGGTTTTGAGGTCAGATTGCTTGCAAACTGGATTGAAGGCGTTCCGGTAAAACCCGGAGAAGTCGTGCTGCTCGAAAACTGCCGCTTCAACGCCGGCGAAAAAGCGGACGACGAGAAGCTTTCCAGGAAAATTGCGGCGCTCTGCGATGTTTACGTCAATGACGCCTTCGGCACCGCGCACCGGGCGGAGGCGACCACGCATGGCGCCGCGAAGTTCGCTGATATTGCCTGCGCCGGCCCGCTCATGGCCGCGGAACTCGATGCACTGACCCGGGCGCTCGCCAATCCCAAGCGCCCGCTGGTCGCGATCGTCGCGGGATCAAAAGTCTCCACCAAGCTGCCGCTTCTGGCGGCGCTGGCGAAGAAGGTGGACCGGCTGATCCTGGGCGGCGGCATCCTGAATACGTTCCTGCTTGCGTCCGGGTTTGAAGTAGGCAGGTCTTTGGCTGAAAAAGATTTGACGAATGAAGCCAGGAACATCATGAAGATGACCGAGATACCTTTGCCCGAGGACGTGGTGGTGGCGACCGAGATGTCGGCCCGCGCGCGGGAGCACGTGACGAATGTGCGCGGCGTCGCGGCGGACGACATGATCCTCGACATCGGTCCGAAAAGCGCGGCAGCGCTGGCACGGATACTCGGCGGGGCCGGAACCATCGTCTGGAACGGTCCGATCGGCGTATTCGAGATCGGCC
>SHXL01000038.1 GCA_009693345.1 Betaproteobacteria bacterium | reverse complement strand
GGCGCGCGCCCAAAGGCAGAACTGGCGATGAAAACCGTGGATGCGCGCCGTCCGGCGCTCGACGAAATGGAACGCCGGATTCCAAATCAGCGAGCCGAAGGCGAACACCCAGACGCGGCGCGGGCGCGGCGCGCGCTCGAGCATGGCTTCGATCTGGGCGGCACGCTCGGCGTCCGTCATGAAGCGCACCTTCGGCCCGAGCGAGCCGCGCACATGGGCGTGGAACGAGCCGTCGAGCAGGCTTTCGCGCGTGAGTTTTACGCCGCGCATGGCGCGCATTAAGTGGCGCGGCGTTGTTTTCCGCGTCCGTTTGATCGCGTAGCCAGACGCGATCGCCGTTCGATGAATCGCCCTGTCAAGAACTTGTGCAGAACGCTGGAGATAAGCGTCTGATAGGGCACTCCCTCCTCAACCGCTCTAGTCTGAATATCCGACAGATCCTGAGTGGACAAGCGAACGTTGACGCGCTTGTTCTTCGTCAGGGTCGCGCGCGCGTACTCGCGATATCGGCGCAGAGACGCTTCGTTCGTCACCACCGATTTAAACTTGCCGGCCTCATACGCCGACAGAATTTTCTTTTCGTACTGATCAAGTGCATTCATTCTGCCACCTTCATTCCATAATCCCGCGTCGCTTTGCGACTCAGGATGATCGTTTTGAGAAAAACAAAATCTGGTTCTTCGACATGCGGTACCAGATACACGTAAGCGGCAATGGCCACCACGTACACCCCCTGATTTGGATAGCGCCGGGGATTCGGATGCACCACAACGTCCAGCAAGCCGCCGGACTCAATGGCCAGAACAACGTCCTCGAACGAAATGCCCCGATCTTCCTTGAGTTGCTCGTTCTTCTTGACGTCCCAACGATAAACCTTCACCTCGTCATCGTATACCAAGCGGTGCCTTTTGTCATCAGGCCCAGCGGCATTTCATCGGGCCGCGCAAACGGATGCGGGACTCCCGAACGAAGCTATTCGATCACCCGGTCGGCGCGGGTCAGCAGCGACGGAGGAAACTTGAGCCCGAGCGCCTTGGCCGTTTTGAGATTGACGACGAACTCGAAGGCGGTCGGCAGCTCCACAGGGAGTTCACCGGGCTTCGCTCCTTTTAGAATCTTGTCGACGTGGCCCGCACCGCTCCGGTAATGCCTGCACACGTCGAGCCCGTAGGACATCAACCCGCCCGCCTCGACGTACTCCTTCGATTGATAGATCGCCGGGCGGCGGATCTTTGCCGCGAACGCCACGAACCGCCGTCTTGATGAACTCGAGAAGTTTCGCCGTGGTTGCCGGCAGGAAATTGGAAATGCCAGTCACGTTCGCTTCCGGACGGGCAAGGTCTCGAGCCGGCCCTCGGCCGATCGCACTTCAATCTCGATCGTGCGGCCCTCGCTCCAGCCCAGTTGTCCGAGACCCTCCTTGAAGCAGGCCAGGCGAGCCTGGAACTCCGCCGAGGATTGTTGGACCACATACACGATGCGTTTGGCCTTGCCTGTTTGCTGCGCGCGCACCACCTCCGGCCAGGAGGAGGATGAAATTCCGCCGCTTCACTGCTAGAACCTGGAGAAATCCGGCTTGCGCTTCTCGAAGAACGCGGTCATCGCTTCGCGTGCCTCGGGCGAGGTCAGGCGCTCGCTGAAGACCTTGCCCTCTTCGGTCATCGCCTCGTTGACGCGCGGCCCGAAGCGGCTGCGCATGAGCGCCTTGGTGGCGCGCACCGCCGCGGGCGGCAGCGCGGCGATGGCGAGCGCGCCGGCGCGCGCGCCCTCGAAAAGCTCCTTCTCGGGCACGATCGACGTGACGAATCCGGCGGCATACGCCTTGTCGGCGTCGAACGGCTGGCCCAGCAGGAGCAGCTCCGCCGCGCGCTGGTAGCCGGCGATGTAGGGCAGCAGGAAGCTTGAGCCGGCTTCGGGCACGAGGCCGAGCGGCACGAAGGGCATCTGGAAGCGCGCACCCGGCGCCGCATAGACCAGATCGCAGTGCAGCAGCATCGTGGTGCCGATACCGACCGCGGGACCGTTCACTGCCGCGAGCAGCGGCTTGCCGAAATTCGCGATGCCGCGCAGGAAACGCGTCGTGGGGCTCGTCTCCGTATGCGGCGGCCTGTTGAGGAAATCCTTGAGGTCGTTGCCGGCCGTGAAGCAGTCGCGCGCGCCGTGGATCAGGACCACGCGCACATTGGCATCGTCGTCGGCGTGGGCCAGCGCGTCGGCCATCGCCGCGTACATTTCCTGCGTCAGCGCGTTCTTCTTTTCGGGCCGCGCGATCTCGATGCGCAGCACCCTGTCCTTGGTTTCGGTTTTGATCATGGGAGAGAAAGCTACGGCAGTTTATAGTCCTTCATCTGCTGGCGCAGCGTGAGCTTGGAGAGCTTGCCGGTGGCGGTGTGCGGCAGTTCTGTCACGAACACCACGTCTTCAGGCATCGACCACTTGGCGACCTTGCCCTCGTAGAACTTGAGCAGCGCGGCCTTGCTCACTTCCTGCCCGGCCTTCTTGATCGCGACCACGATCGGGCGCTCGTCCCATTTCGGGTGTGCGATGCCGATCACCGCCGCTTCCTGGATCGCCGGGTGCGCGACCGCGATGTTCTCTAGGTCGATCGAGCTGATCCACTCGCCGCCGGACTTGATCACGTCCTTCGAGCGGTCGGTGATCTGCAGGTAGCCGTCGGCGTCGATGGTGGCGACGTCGCCGGTGGGGAACCAGCCATTGATCAACGGATCGCCGCCCTCGCCCTTCAAGTAGGCAGAAGTGATCCACGGCCCCTTCACCAGCAGGTTGCCGAAGCGCTTGCCGTCCCAGGGCAGTTCCTTGCCCTCTTCGTCCACGATCTTCATCTCGACGCCGAAGATGCCGCGGCCCTGCTTGGCCTGGATCGCGTAGCGCTCTTCCTTGCCGAGCGCCGCCTGCTTCGCCTTGAGCGAGCCGACAGTGCCGAGCGGGCTCATTTCGGTCATGCCCCAGGCGTGGAACACCCCTACGCCGTAATCGTCCTGGAACGCGCGGATCATCGCCGGCGGGCAGGCCGAGCCGCCGATCACGGTGCGCTTGAGCGTCGAGAATTTCAGCTTGTTGGACGAAAGGTGCTGCAGCAGCATCAGCCAGACGGTGGGTACGCCGGCCGACAGTGTCACTTTTTCCTGTTCGATCAGGTCGTAGACGCTCTTGCCGTCCAGGTGCGGCCCCGGGAACACCATCTTCGCGCCCACCATTGTGCAGGCATAGGGCAGGCTCCAGGCGTTGGCATGGAACATCGGCACCACGGGCAGGATCGAGTCGCGCGCCGAAAGGTTGAGCGTATCGGGCATCGCCGCCGCTAGCGCGTGGATCACGGTCGAGCGGTGGCTGAAGAGCACGCCCTTGGGATTGCCGGTGGTGCCAGAGGTGTAACACAGCGCCGCCGCGGTGCGCTCGTCGAAGCTGGGCCACTCGAAGCGGTCGTCCTGCTGCGCCACCAGGTCCTCGTAGCACTGCAGATTCGGAATGGCAGTGGCCGCGGGCATGTGCGCGCGGTCAGTCATCAGCACGAAGTGCTTCACCGCCTTCAGCAACGGCGCGAGTTTCTCCACCAGCGGCACGAACGTGAGCTCGAAAAACAGCGCCGTATTCTCGGCGTGGTTCGAGATGTAGGTGATCTGTTCCGGAAAGAGGCGCGGGTTGAGCGTATTGATGACGCCGCCGATACCGGAGACGGCATAGTAGAGCTCGTAGTGCCGGTAACCGTTCCAGGCGAGCGTGCCGACGCGGTCGGAATTCTTCACGCCGAGCGCCTGCAGCGCGTTGGCGAGGCGGCGCGCGCGCGCGTGCGCGTCGTGGTACGTGTAGCGGTGGATGCTTCCCTCAACCGTCTTGGAGACGATTTCGGTGTCGCCGTGGTTGCGGTCCGCGTGCTTGATCAGGTCGCTGATCAAGAGCGGCATGTCCATCATCAGACCCTGCATGACTCCCCTCCCAAAGCCGTCATTCCCGCGCAGGCGGGAATCCACATGGGTCCCCGCTTCCGCGGGGACGACGAATTAACTAGGGCATCTGGATCTTGCCGCCGCCTCCCGGTCCGATCGGCGGCAGGCCGCCCTGGGGCACGACGATGGAGGACGCCTGCTGGCGGCGCAGCTCCTGCAATTCCCGCACCGTGCGCTCGATCCCCGCCTTGGCGGCGGGCCCGAACATCGTCGCCGCCTCCCCGAGAGACTTCGCCTCGAGCACGAAATTGATCGGCAGCGCGCCCATCTGGCTCATCACCTGCGTTTCGCCGATGAAGAGGATTTCGCGGCCCGGGTCGCGCGCCCCGCTGCCGTCCACCGGCGTCATGCGGCGGATCGTGCCGACGCGCCGATCGGTAAAGATTTCCTCGAGCCAGAGCTCCTGCGGATTCATCTCCGGTTCGATCATGCGTTCGTCTGGTCGGGTTGCCATGCCTGCCTCGGCGCGTATTGGGTGCGCCTATTTTCGCACGGCGGGGACGGCTACAGATTCTTCAGGTTCATCGCCACCATCGCGAGCTGCGTCGTGATGGCGGGGTACTCCGGCTTGTCCTGGATCCAGGTCAGGGCGGCGACCACGCTGGCGCCGATGTGCGAAGAGGTCATGTTCTCCACATCGGCAAAGCGCGCCGCAAAATCCGCCATGCCTGCCTCGGCAGCCATCGCCCGTACCTCGACCAGCCGCGCGACGATGGCGGCGTGATCCAGGTTCGTCGGCCATCTCAGTGTTTCGTTCTCGTGGCTCACGGTTTCCCCTGGTTGCAGCCGCACCCTACCGGGGCTTGCGCATGGCGCGAAGCGGAGCCGTGCGCGTTTTCACCATTGTTGACTTCGCTTCCGATGGGCGGCGTAATTTCACGGATCAACGTCATAGTTTAAGCGCGATCACGCCGGCGAGCACCGTGGCGGCCCCGGCCAGGCGCGGGCCCAGATGCCCCTCCTTGAGCAGCCACGCACCCATCAGTGCGCCGAAGATCACCGAGGTTTCGCGCAGCGCCGCGACCACCGCCACGGGCGCCCGCGTCATCGCCCAAAGCGCAATGCCGTACGACAGGCCCGACAGCGCGGCGCCCGCGATGCCGCGCCGCCAGTGCCGCGCGGCGTGGCGCAGGAACTCGCCGCGACGCAGCGCGAGCACGATCAGGCCGAACGGCAGCCCCATGAAAAAGAACAGCCACACGATGTAGCGCTCGGCGCCTCCCGACGCGCGCACCCCCGTACCATCGACGAGCGTATACAGGGCAATGATCGCGGCGTTGGCGAGAGCCCACGCGGTGGCCCGGCCGGTCGCGCCGCCTCCGGCGAGGCCGAGCGACAGCACGCCGGCGCAAATGAGGAGCACCCCGCACCAGCCGCCGAACGACAGCCCCTCGCCGAACACCGTGCCGGCGGCCAGCGCCACCAGCAGCGGCGCACTGCCGCGCATGATCGGATAGCCGTGCGACAGGTCGCCCGCGCGATAGGCGCCCGCCAGGGTCGCGTAGTAGCCGACGTGCGCCAAAACCGAGGCGCCGATGTAGGGCCAGGATTCCGCTTCGGGCGGGCCGATCACGAACAGAAGCGGAAACGCCACCGCCGTGCCGCCAAACGCGACGAGCGCCGTGTCGAACAGCGGGTCGCGGCCCGACTTGATGATCGCGTTCCAGGCCGCGTGCAGCAGCGCGGCGCCCAGGACCGCGAACGTGACGCTCAGGGTGAGTTCCAAGGCCAAAAGTCTAGGTTAGAATCGATTTCCCCTTCAGGAGACCATCGGTAATGAGCGAAGCGGCGTCCTATTCCTTTCGCGACGGCGTTGCCGTCATCAGCATGAACAATCCGCCCGTGAACGGCCTGGGCAGCGTGCTGCGGCCCGGCATCATGGACGGCATCAAAAAAGCGGGCGCCGATCCCGCCGTCAAGGCGGTCGTGATCATCGGTTTGGCCAAGGCCTTCTCCGGCGGCGCCGACATCCGCGAGTTCAACACCCCGAAAATGACCGTGCCGCCCTCGCTGCACGAAATCATCGAGGCGCAGGACGACTGTCCGAAGCCGATGATCGCCGCCATCGGCGGCTTTGCCCTCGGCGGCGGCCTCGAACTCGCGCTTGGCTGCCATTACCGGGTTGCGCTGCCCGAAAGCCAGCTCGGCCTGCCGGAAGTAAAGCTCGGGCTCCTGCCCGGTGCGGGCGGCACGCAGCGCCTGCCGCGCATGGTGGGCGCGGCCCAGGCCGTGCAGATGATGACGACGGGCAATCCGGTGGCCGCCGAAAAAGCGCTCGGCCTCGGCCTGGTGGACGAGATCGTGCAGGGCGACCTTCTGGAGGGGGCTCTTTCCTTTGCAAGAAAATTGATCGAACAAAAACAAGGCCCAAGACGGATCCGCGACATGACCGTCAAGGTCGATGGCGATCCGAAAGCATTCTTCGAGAAGGCGCGCGCCGAGGTCGGCAAGGCATCGCGCGGATTCCCGGCGCCGCTGGAGATCGTGGCCTGCGTCGAAGCCGCGGCGACAAAACCCTTCGACGAGGGCCGCAACGAGGAGCGCCGGCGCTTCGCGGCGCTGGTCGAGGGCAAGGAATCGAAGGCGCTGCGGCACATGTTCTTCGCCGAGCGCCAGACGACGAAGATTCCCGACGTGCCCGAAGACACGCCGGTGCGCCCGATTAGGAGCGCGGCGGTGATCGGTGCAGGCACCATGGGCGGCGGCATCGCGATGAATTTCGCCAATGCAGGCATTCCGGTATCCATGATGGACGTGACGCAGGAAGCCGTTGACAGGGGATTCACGAAGATAAAGGACAACTACGCGTCGACCGTCTCCAAGGGGCGCCTGAAGCAGGAGGAAATGGATAAAAGAATTTCTTTGATCAAGACAACAACCAAGCTGGAAGATGCAAAAGACGCGGACATCGTGATCGAGGCGGTGTTCGAGCGCATGGACGTGAAGCAGGACATGTTCCGAAAGCTGGACTCGGTCATGAAGCCGGGCGCGATCCTCGCGACCAACACCTCCACCCTGGACGTGAACGCGATTGCGGATGTCACCAGGCGCCCGCAGGACGTCATCGGTACGCATTTTTTCTCGCCCGCCAACGTGATGCGCCTCCTGGAAGTGGTGCGCGGCGCGAAGACCGCGAAGGACGTGCTTGCCACCACCATGAAGCTCGGCAAGACCTTCAAGAAGGTTCCCGTAATCTCGGGCGTGTGCGACGGCTTCATCGGCAACCGCATGGTGGAGAAATACGGCCAGCAGTCGCTGTTCCTGATCGACGAGGGCTGCAGCCCCCGGCAGGTCGATGCGGCGGCCTACAAGTGGGGTATGGCGATGGGCCCGCTCGCGATGGGCGACATGGTGGGCCTCGACATCGGCTGGGAGATCAGGAAACGCCGTTATGTCGAGCGGCCGAACTTCGTCTACTCGAAGGTGGGCGACAAAATCGCAGAACTGGGCCGCTACGGCCAGAAGACCGGCAAGGGCTGGTACAAGTACAACCTGCCCGATCGCAAGCCGATTCCCGATCCGGAAGTTGAAAGAATGATTTCTGAATATAGAAAAGAAAAAAACATTCAAACCCGCCAGATCACCGACGAGGAGATCGTCGAGCGCCTGATCTACGCGCTCGTCAACGAGGCGGCGTATATCCTCGAAGAAGGCATCGCGCTGAGGGCGTCCGACATCGACATGGTCTACCTCAGCGGCTACGGCTTCCCGCCCTACCGTGGCGGGCCGATGTTCTACGCCGACACCGTCGGTTTGAAGAATGTTCTGAGTTCAATTCAAAAATTCCAATCCGGCTACCAGGGCACCGTCTGGAAGCCCGCGCCCCTACTCGTGAAACTGGCAAACGAAGGAAGGAAATTCAATGACTGATGCAGTAATTGTTTCGACGGCAAGAACCCCCCTGTGCAAGAGCTGGCGCGGCGCGCTCAACATGACGCACGGCGCGAAGATGGGCGGGCACGTGGTGCACGCAGCCCTCGAGCGCGCCAGAGTGGAGCCGCAGGAGGTCGAGGACGTGATCATGGGGTGCGCCAACCCCGAAGGCGCGACCGGCGGCAACATCGCGCGCCAGATCGCGATCCGCGCGGGGCTGCCGGTGACGGTCTCCGGCATGACCGTGAACCGCTTCTGCTCCTCCGGCCTGCAGACCGTCGCGCTTGCCGCGCAGCGCATCATCGCGGGCGAGGCCTCGATTTTCGTCGCCGGCGGCGTCGAGTCGATCTCGCTGGTGCAGAACGAAGCGAACAAGCACCACGCGCAGGACGAGTGGCTGCACCGCCACAAGCCCGAGATCTACTGGCCGATGCTGCAGACGGCGGAATACGTGTCGAAGAAATACAACATTTCGCGTGAGGCGCAGGACCGCTACGGCGCCCAGAGCCAGCAGAGGGCCGCTAAATCGAGAGCGGAAGGAAAGTTCAAGGACGAGATCGTGCCGATCACGACCAAGATGAAGGTCGTGGACAAGACGACCGGCGCGGAAACGCTGAAGGAAGTCACCAGCGAGCAGGACGAGGGCATCCGCGCGGACACCACCTACGAGGGCGTGTCGCAGATCAAGCCGGCGATTCCCGGCGGCGTGATCGCGGCGGGCAACGCGAGCCAGTTTTCCGACGGCGCCTCGGCGCAGGTGGTGATGAGCGACCAGTTAGCCGCGAAGCGCGGCCTGAAGCCGATTGGCATCTACCGCGGCTTCGCGGTGGCGGGTTGCGAGCCGAACGAGATGGGCATCGGCCCGGTGTACGCGATTCCGAAGCTGCTCGAGCGCAGTGGCCTCAAGGTGGCGGACATCGGCCTGTGGGAACTGAACGAGGCATTCGCGGTGCAGGTGATCTACTGCCGCGACAAGCTCGGCATCCCGGACGAGCGCCTCAACGTGGACGGCGGCGCGATCGCGGTTGGCCACCCCTACGGCGTCACCGGCTCGCGCCTCGTCGGCCACGCGCTGATCGAAGGCAGGCGCCGCGGCGTAAAGTACGTCGTCGTCACGATGTGCATCGGCGGCGGCATGGGGGCGGCAGGACTTTTTGAAGTTGTCTGATCATTCCCTGAGGAGGGAGACCATGAAGAAGTGTTTGTTGGCCGTACTCGCGCTCGTCGCGAGCAGTGCATTCGCGCAGCAATATCCCAACCGCCCGATCAAGGTGATTATTCCCTGGCCGCCGGGGCAGGCGACGGACCTTGCGGCGCGCATCGTCGGCGAGAAGCTCTCGCAGGCGCTCGGCCAGCCGTTCATCATGGAGAACAAGCCCGGCGCGGGCGGCGCCATCGGCACCGATATCGTCGCCAAGTCCACGCCCGACGGCTATACGCTGCTCGCGGCCTCGAGCGGCCCGATCTCGATCATGCCGAACCTGCAGAAGATCCCCTACGACCCGCTCAGGGACCTGGCGCCCGTCAGCCTGGTCGCGGCGGCGCCGTTCACGCTGGTGGTGGCGGCGAATTTTCCGGCATCGAACGCGAAGGAGTTTCTCGCGCTGGTGCGGGCGAATCCGGGCAAATACACCTTCGCCTCCTCAGGTACCGGCGCCACCGCGCACATGTTCGCCGAGCTCTTCAATTCGATGGCGAAGCTGCAGGTGCTGCATATCCCCTACAAGGGCAGCGTGCCGGCGCTCACCGACGTGATCGGCGGACAGGTTGCCTACGCCGTCGAAACCGTGGCGGCGACCGGCAGCTTCATCAAGTCCGGCAAGCTGAAGACCTTCGGCGTCACGACCGCGCGGCGCAGCGCTGCGCTGCCGGATGCGCCGACGCTGGCCGAAGCAGCGGACATCCCCGGCTACGATTGCGCCGCCTGGATCGGCTACATGGCCGCCGCCGGCACGCCGCGCGAAATCCTGGTGAAACTCGCCGCGGAGATCCAGAAGGCGGTACTGGCAAGCGACCTCAAGGAGCGTTACCTGACGCTCGGCATGGACACCGCATCGAACACGCCGGATGAAATGGCGGCCCACCTGCGGCGCGAGCAGGATCGCTACGCCACGATCGTAAAGAACGCCGGGATCAAGATAGAGCAGTAGGAAATCGGGCTCAGACCCCGATTTTCTAGAAGACGATCACGCCGCGCGCGTTTTTGCCCGATTCCAGGTCGGCGAAGGCCTGCGGCGCCTCGTCGATCTTGTAGCGCTTGGTGATCAGCTCGTCCAGCTTGAGCCTGCCCGCCATGTAGAGCTGCAGCATGCGCGGGAAATCGATGCGCGGCACGCAGGAGCCGAAGTAGCTGCCCTGCAGCGTTTTTTCCTCGAACACCATCGTCATCGGCTTGAAGCAGGCGGCGTCGGTCGCGCGCGCCACGCCGACGATCACCGCCTTGCCGCCGCGCCGAATCGCCTTGTAGGCGGCCTCGGCGAGCGCGCCCGAACCCACGCATTCGAAAGCGTAGTCCGGCCCGCCGCCGGTAAGCTTTTTTATTTCCTTGGTGGGGTCCTGGCCGGGCGTCGCGAGCAGGGTATCGGTGGCGCCGAATTTCTTCGCCAACTCCAGTTTCGACTGCAGGGTGTCGATGGCGAGGATGCGCTCGGCGCCCGCAATCGCGGCGCCCTGGATCGCGTTCAGTCCCACGCCGCCGCAGCCGAACACCGCGACGCTCGAGCCCGACTCCACTTTCGCGGTATTGAACACCGCGCCCACGCCGGTGGTCACCGCGCAGCCCACCAGCGCCGCGCGGTCGAGCGGAATCGTCGGATCGATCTTGACCACGTTGTCCACCGAAAGCGTGGCGTACTCGGCCATCACGCCGCAGCCCGAGAAAATGTTGAGCGGCTTGCCGTCCCTGTCCCTGGTTCGCGGCGTGCCCTCGGCCGGCGTAAGGAGCGCCTTACCCTGTTCCATGCAGAGCACCGGCCGGCCGGCCGAGCAATAGCGGCACTTGCCGCACATGTAGATGAACGAGCTGACCACGTGGTCGCCGGCCGCGAAACTCGTGACGCCCTCTCCGATTTCGATCACTTCGCCCGCGCCCTCGTGGCCGAGGACAAGCGGCGGCGGCAGCGCAATGGTGCCGTTGGTCGCGGAGAGATCCGAATGGCACACGCCGCAGGCGGCGATCCTCACCGTCACCTCACCGCGCTTCGGGCCATCGACGGTGATGGTTTCGACTACGACGGGCTTGTTCAGCTCGCGGCAGATCACTGCTTTGGAGGAGTGGGGCATGGCGGAAAGTATAGCGCGACGCCTCGGCTAAAATAGCCGCCCGTTCCAGGGAGGTTTGCATGATCGTGCGCGACAAGTTCTTCATCAACGGTCAATGGATCGCCCCTGCCTCGAAGGATACGATCGACGTGCACAACGCCGGCACCGGCGAAGTTATCGGCAAAGTGCCGGCCGGCGGCGAAAAGGACATCGACGCGGCGGTGGCGGCGGCGCGCGCAGCCTTCGAAGGGTGGAGCGCAACGCCCGCGGCGGAACGCGCGGGGTATCTGCAGAAGATCTCCGACGGCCTGAAGGCGCGCGCCGCGGAACTGGGATCCACCATCGCGCAGGAAGTCGGCATGCCGATCAAGCTCGCGGGCCGCATCCAGGCTGGCTTGCCGATTGCCAATTTTGGAAATTATTCAAAGATTTTGAACGACTATAAGTTTGAAGAACGTGTCGGTAACTCTGTCGTCGTACGCGAAGCCGTCGGCGTGGTCGGCGCCATCACGCCCTGGAACTATCAGCTGCACCAGATCGCGCTCAAGGTCGCGCCCGCGCTTGCCCCCGGCTGCACCGTGGTGCTCAAGCCCTCCGAAGTCGCGCCGTTCAACGCCTTCATTCTCGCCGAAGTGATCGAGGCCGCCGGCCTGCCCAAGGGCGTGTTCAATCTCGTGACCGGTTTCGGTCCCGCCGCGGGCGAGGCACTGGTGAAACACCCGCAGGTGGACATGATTTCCTTCACCGACTCGACACGCGCCGGCAAGAGAATTTCCGAAGTCGCCGCGCAGACCGTGAAGCGCGTGGCGCTGGAACTCGGCGGCAAGTCCGCTTCCGTGATCCTCGAGGATGCCGACCTCGCCGCCGCCGTGAAGGGCACGGTCAACGGTTGCTATCTAAACTCCGGGCAGACCTGTACCGCCTTGACGAGAATGTTGGTTCCAGATTCTCTCTATCAGGAAGCTTCCAGGATTGCCGTCGAAGTCGCCAAGGGCTTCACGCTCGGCGATCCGATGTCCGAGGCGACGCGCCTCGGCCCGCTGTCCTCCCAAATGCAGCTCGACCGCGTCCGCGGCTATATCAAGAAGGGTATAGAGGAAGGCCCGGAACTTCTGACAGGCGGCGCGGACAAGCCCGAGGGAGTTCCTGGAGGCTACTTCGTCAAGCCCACCATATTCGGCAAGGTGAAGAATTCAATGACCATCACGCAGGAAGAGATCTTCGGTCCGGTGCTGTCGATCATCCCCTACAAGGACGAAGAAGAGGCGATTCGCATCGCCAACGACACCCCCTACGGGCTCGCCGGCGCGGTGTGGTCGGCGGACGACGCGCGCGCGCAGAGAGTGGCGCGCCGCATCCGCGCCGGGCAGGTGGATGTGAACGGCGGCGCATTCAACATGAACGCGCCGTTCGGCGGCTTCAAGCAATCCGGCCACGGCCGTGAAGCCGGGATCTACGGGCTCGAGGAATTCCTCGAGTACAAGAGCCTGCAACTCAAGGGCTGATTACCAGGCGAGTTCGAGGATCTCGAGCAGATCCTCTTTTCCGCGAATCTTGCGCGGGTTGGTGGTAATCGGGCCGCTGCCATCCCAACTCGCGGCAATCGCCGGCAACTCGTCTTTTGCGACGCCGACGTCGCGCAACTGGACGGGCAGACCCAGGCCGGCGACAAAATTCTTCAAACACACGCCGGCCGGCCCGTTCCTGCCGCCGAAAGCCGCACTGACGTCGGCCTGGCGCGCCTCGGCACGCGCGACCTCTTCAGCGAGGGCTTCCACCGCAGGTCTGCCGTAGGTCACCCGTTCTTGCGCGGGCCAGTGGTGCGTGCCGATCGACATGTTGGTATTCGGCGATTCCTCGACCGGCATTGTAGCCGGACCCCGCGGAACACCCACGGAATTGCTAGTCTGCCGGTTACGCGGCCTCCATCTCGATGGCGCGGATCGACTCGACGCGGATCTGTTCCGTGATTTCCGCTTTATAGCGCGAGAACTCGGGGGTCGTCTTCATGGTGTAATGCCGCGGGTGCGGCAGGTCGATTGCCAGCGTCGCCTTGATGCGCCCGGGCCGCGCCGACATCACCGCGACGCGGTTGGCCATGAAGATCGCCTCGTCGATGTCGTGAGTGACGAAGAGCACGGTTTTCTTGTCCGCCTCCCAGATGCCGAGCAGCAGTTCCTGCATCAGCGCGCGGGTCTGGTTGTCGAGCGCGCCGAAGGGCTCGTCGAGCAGCAGGATCTTCGGGTCGTTGGCAAGCGCGCGAGCGAGCGCCGTGCGCTGCTGCATGCCACCCGAGAGCATCTTCGGAAAATGATTCTCGAAGCCGCGCAGGCCGACCTTGCCGATCAATTCATCGGCCTTCGCGTCCGAGGCGCGTGAGCCGAAGCGGATGTTATCGCGCACGGTGAGCCACGGAAACAGCGTATAGGACTGGAACACCATGCCGCGGTCCGGGCCCGGCCGCGCCACCGGCGCGCCATCGAGCAGCACGCGGCCGGTGCCGAGCGTCTCCAGACCGGCGATGATGCGCAACAGCGTCGACTTGCCGCAGCCCGAGGGCCCCAGAATAGTGATGAAATCGTTGTCTTCGACGGTGAGGTCGGTGGTCTCGAGCGCGCGCGTGACGGCACTGCCGCGCACGCCGGGAAACTCCTTCGACACCGCCTCGACGCTCAGAAAGCCCATGGGTAGAGCCTCTGGTTCACCCACTTGAAGATCAGATCGGAAACAAGGCCGATGACGCCGATACAGAAAATGCCGAAGATCATCTGCCCGGTATCCAGCAGCCGCTGGCTGTCCATGATCATGTGGCCGATGCCCGAGGACGAACCCACCAGTTCGGCGACGATGACGTAGGTCCAGGCCCAGCCCAGCACCAGGCGCAGCGTCTCGGCGATCTGCGGTGCGGCGCCCGGCAGCATCACGCGGCGCACGATGCCGCCCGAATCCGCCCCCAGCGTGTACGCTGCCTCAACCAGGTCGCGACGTGTCGAGCCGACGATTACAGAAATCATCAACACGAGTTGGAATACCGAACCGATGAAGATCACCAGCAGCTTCTGCGCCTCACCCACGCCCGCCCAGAGGATCAGGAGCGGAATGAAGGCCGAGGCCGGCATATAACGCGCGAACGAGATGAAGGGTTCGAAGAACGCCTCGATGGGCTTGAAGGCCCCCATCAGGATGCCCAGCGGCACTGCGACCGCCGCGGCGAGAACAAAGCCGCCGACCACGCGCCACACCGTGACGCCGACATCCTTGAGGAAGCCGTACTCTGTGAAGAGCTCGATGCCGATCTTCAGCGTGTAAACCGGGTCTTTCAGGAACAATTCGTCGATCAGCCCACCAAAGGTGGCAAGCGCCCACGCGGCCAGGAAGACGACAAAGAACGCGGCGCCGAGAAAGATCCTGGCGTCGCGCGGGACGGGTTTTAGCGGCTCGAACAAACTTGCAACGAATTACTGGAAGCCAAGATTGATCATGTCCCTGGCCTTCGGCTCCTTCTGGATCACGCGGTTGAACTTCAGCACGCGCACCGCGAACTCGGTGAACTGAGCATGCTCCTTCGCATAGTAGGCCTTGTTCATGTCGCGGTCCTGCCAGGTGATGAAGGCGGCCGACTTGGCGAAGGCCTCGCCCGGTTGCTTCACCGTGCTGCCCATCAGCTCGTAGGCCTTGGCGGGCTCTTTCTTGAGCATGTCGAGCGCTTCGAAGAAGCTGTCCACCGTCGCCTTAACGACCTTCGGATTCTTGGCGATGAAATCCCTCTTGAACACCAGCACGTCGATCACCACCGGGTACTCCTTGGAGGTCACCAGAATCTTGCCGGCGTCCGGCCTGGCGCGCACCGTGGACAGATACGGCTCGTAGGTCACCGCAGCATCGCTTTGCCCCGTGACGAAAGCCTGGGCGGCCGGCTGCGCGCCCATCGTCACGCGGATCACGTCCTGGATCGACAGGCCGTTCTTTTCCAGGATGTACGACAGCATGAAGTGCTGCACGGTGCCTGGGCCGTCCACGTTCACCGTCTTGCCCTTGAGTTCCTTGATCGAATTGATGTTGTTGCGCACCGCGAGACCGTCACCGCCGTTCGACTTGTCGATCAGCGCCACCTGCACGGTGTCGATGCCGGCCGAGGTCCAGACAATGTGCTGGTCCACCGTGGTGGCCGCTGCGTTGATCGCGCCCGCGGCGAGCGCCGCCGAGCGCGGCACCGGCGGGATGAAGCGGATTTCGATGTCGACGCCGTTCTTTTTGAAGATGCCGGCCAGCTCAGCGAGCTTCAGCGGCTGGAAGCCGGTCCAGCCGCTCATGCCAAGAGTAACTTTTTCCTGCGCCTGCGCGGTCGAAAAGGCGGCAATTCCCGCAGCAGCGATGAAGGAAAGCAGTTTCATGAAAATCTCCCTTGTGGAATTCAGTATATTGTATCTGTTAAAAATCATGAATATGTTCCGCGTCAACCATGTCGGCAGCCTGCTACTGTCTTGATTTACATGTCACAAAAAGCAAACGAGGCACAACCATGACTTCCGGACCCCGCACCGTGCGCGCGCCGCGCGGCACGCAATTGAACGCCCGCAGCTGGCAGACCGAGGCGCCGCTGCGCATGCTGATGAACAACCTCGATCCCGAGGTCGCCGAGCGCCCCGAGGACCTGGTGGTGTACGGCGGCATCGGCAAGGCGGCGCGCAACTGGGAATGTTTCGACGCCATCGTCGCCTGCCTGAAGACGCTGGGGAGCGACGAAAGCCTTCTCGTGCAATCGGGCAAGCCGGTCGGCGTCTTCAAGACCCACGCGGACGCGCCGCGCGTGCTGATCGCGAATTCCAACCTGGTGCCCAACTGGTCGAGCTGGGAGCACTTCAACGAGCTCGACCGCAAGGGCCTGATGATGTACGGCCAGATGACCGCCGGTTCGTGGATCTACATCGGCAGCCAGGGCATCGTGCAGGGCACCTTCGAGACCTTCGCCGAGGCCGGGCGCCAGCACTACAGCGGGGACTGGTCCGGCAAATGGATCCTCACCGCCGGCCTGGGCGGCATGGGCGGCGCCCAGCCGCTCGCGGCGACCATGGCCGGTGCGTCGATTATCGCGATGGAATGCGATCCGACCCGCATCGACATGCGGATCGCGACGGGCTATCTGGACAAGAAGGCTTCTTCGATAGAAGAGGCAAGACGGATTCTGGAGAACGCCACCGGCCCGGTATCCATCGGCCTGCTCGGCAATGCCGCGGAACTGATGCCGAAATTCCTGGCGTTGGCGAAAGATTCCCGTTTCCGCCCTTCCCTGGTCACCGACCAGACCTCCGCGCATGACCCCGCCAACGGCTATCTGCCGGAACACTGGTCGCTCGCACGCTGGCACGATCTGCGCAAGAAGGATCCCGAGGAAGTGGCGATTTCATCGCGCGAGGCGATCGCCAACCACGTGCGCGCGATCCTCAATTTCAAGGCGATGGGCGTGCCCTGCGTGGACTACGGCAACAACCTGCGCCAGGAGGCGAAGAACGTGGGCGTGAAGAACGCCTTCGACTACCCGGGATTCGTACCGGCTTACGTGCGGCCGCTCTTTTGCCAGGGCAAGGGGCCGTTTCGCTGGGCGGCGCTGTCGGGCGACCCGGAGGACATCGCGAAAACGGACGCCAAGATCCGCGAACTCTTCCCGCAGGACAAGCTGCTCGGCCGCTGGCTGGACCTCGCCGCCAAGCGCATCAAGTTCCAGGGACTGCCCGCGCGCATCTGCTGGCTCGGGCTGGGCGAGAGGCACCTGGCCGGGCTCGCCTTCAACGAGATGGTGCGCACGGGCGAACTCAAGGCGCCAGTGGCGCTGGGCCGCGACCACATGGACAGCGGTTCGGTGGCAAGCCCCAACCGCGAGACCGAGGCGATGAAGGATGGCTCGGATGCGGTGTCCGACTGGCCATTGCTCAATCTGATGCTCAACTGCGCGAGCGGCGCCACCTGGGTGTCGTTCCATCATGGCGGCGGCGTGGGACTGGGCTATTCGCAGCACTCGGGCCAGGTGTCGGTCTGCGACGGCACCGACGCGGCCGCAGCGCGCCTTGCGCGCGTGCTGTGGAACGACCCTGCCACCGGAGTGATGCGCCATGCCGACGCCGGCTACGACATCGCCATTGAAACCGCGCGCAAGCACAAGCTGGACCTGCCGATGCTCGGCACGGGAGCCGCGGGGTGAGCATCGTTCTCGGCGGGCGGGCGCTGCGGCTGGGCGAACTGCGCGAGATCGCCGCGGGCGGCGTGAACCTGCAATTGGATTCCGCAGCTGACCTGACCGATCTTTTGTACCAGGGCCATTGTTACTTTACTGCACCATCTGCGGTTGCGCGAGCATGAGGGGCCGAGGGCTACAGGC
>SHXL01000037.1 GCA_009693345.1 Betaproteobacteria bacterium | reverse complement strand
CGCCCGGCTCACTCGCTCTCGAGGCGATCGGCGAAGAACGTGCTCGCGAGCCGGTTCTTCTGCAGCTTCCCCGTCGTCGTGAGCGGCAGCTCGGTTTCGGCGACGAAGCGGAACAGGCGTGGCACCTTGTAGGCAGCCAGCGACTCGCGCTCGGGAAATCGCTGCGCCAGCTCGTCGATCAGGTCCACGATCGTGCGGCTGGCCGGCGCTGCGATAGAGCGGGCTACCGCCTACGCGCTTGCCCAGGCGACTTGCAGGAGATCCGTGAATTCAACCATCGCCCCGAGTTTTTCGAATCCGTGAATCATCTCCAGGCTGGCGTCGATCTTGGAGGTTTCCAGGGACGACAAGGCCACCAGGCGACGGTACTTGCCGTCCACATCCCCCCACTCGATGCCGCGCGGCCCCGAGCCGCGCGGCGCCTTGCAGGTATTCGTGAAACTTGCGCCTGAACGGATCTTTATCGTCACCGTTCCGCCGTGGTGATGCGTAAAGCGGTCCGGCAGCGGCGCCGGGTTCGGATCGAAGACGACCTTGTCCTGCAGCGCCGCGATGACCGGGTCGCGCATCTTCGCCTGCGTGACGTGCTCCCAGTCAAACCGGCGGTCGGCCACCGCGGCCGCGACGAAATAGACCACGCTATGTGCCGCGTCGATCAGGTTGCCGGGGTGCGATTTTCTGCTCCAATCGCGTAGTTGCGCCGCCGAAATGATGATTTGCTCCACGTCGCCCGGATCGACATTTCCTGAAATCGCCGCGTTCAGCGCCGCTTCCGCAATCGCATGGAACGGGTGCCCACCCGGCATCAGCTTGATTGCCATGTCGGTCACGATGTCCCAGGAATCGCCCCATCCCGCCGTCACCTCTTCGACCGCCTGCCCACCGAGCGCCTGGAAAAAACCGCGCGGCGCTTCCAGCGAGTTCACCTCCGATGTATAGCCTCGCGAAGCAGCCAGGGCCGCGTGCGTGCCAAGCATGGCGGACAATCCCGCGTGATATTCGCGCGCGCAGCTCGTGTCCGCAGCGATCGCGAGGCCGCCGATGGATGTCGCGGCCAGCGCGATGGCGTGCGTCATTTGGGACGCTGAAAGCTCCAGGAGCTTGCCGGTGGCAACGGCAGCGCCGAAAACCGTGGATACGGAACCGTGGAAACCGCGCTGCATGCGCCCGGGGGTCAGCGCCTCGTCGATCCGCCCCGCGACCTCGTACCCCAAGACCATGGCGCAGAGCACGTCCCGGCCGGTGCGGCTCCGTTCTTCCGCCATCGCGATTGACGTGGCGGATACGATTGTCCCGATGTGAGCGATGCTGCGCAGGTCGCTGTCATCCGATGCGGCGGCGTCGCTGCCAACCGCGTTCAATCGGGCCGCGCTTGCGACCGGGAGTTTGCCGCCGTCAAACCAGATGGTCGCTTGCCCGGAACCGCCGTTTTCCTTCTCGATCGAACGGATCGCCTGGGTGGAAGGAATATTGAATCCCATGGCTGCGCTTGCGACAGTGCTGGCGAGGCTCATCTTGGCGCGTTCAAACGCGAGCGCGGGCAGGTCTCCTGCCGCGGTCGACGTCACAAAGCGGGCCAATTCTGCAGCTATGGCCATGCGGGTCGCATCTTTATCGCCGGTGTCCGTGAACGCGCGGTCTCTTATTCAACCTTGATTCCAGCGGCCTTGACCACTTCGGTCCAGCGCGCCGTCTCGCTTCGGATCATCTTGCCAAACTCGTCTCCGACCAGAAGGCTGGGTTCGGCGCCCATGGCGTGGATGCGTTGCTGCAGTTCAGGGGTGGCCATCGCCGCGAGTGCGCTCTTTGATATCCAGTCGTAAGCCTCGCGGGGTGATCCTTTGGGCACGGTGAATCCCACCCAGTTGTTCGAGACGAAGGGAACGCCCTGCTCGGAGGCCGTGGGAATGTTGGGCGCGGCAGTCGCGCGTTTTGCCGACGAGACGGCCAACGCCGTCATCTTGCCGCTGATGACATGGGGCAGACCGGTGGGTATGGCGGTCACCAGGACGTCGACCTGCTCGCCCAGCAAACCCACGACAGCATCGCCCATGCCCTTGTAGGGAATTTGCTGCATCGAAACACCGGCGCTGCGCGAGAACAATTCGGTCACCAGGTGATTCACACCGCCGTTGCCCGAACTGCCGTAGTTGAGCTTTTGCGGATTCGCCTTTGCCTGCGCCACCAGCTCTTGCAGGGTCCTGATCTTGCTACCGGTCTTGGTCACGACGACAAACGGCATTTGCGCGATCAGGAGGATTGGCGTCAGGTCGCTGTGATCCCACGTCAGTTTGTTGCCGAAAACACCCGGCAACATGGTGTAGGTGGCGTCGGTGGCGGTGATGGTGTAGCCGTCCGGCGCTGCCTTGGCGCCCGTCTCATAGCCGATGCGCCCGCCCGCGCCGCCGCGGTTTTCCACGACAAAATTCTTTCCGGTCTGCTCGGTAATCTTCAGCGATACCTGGCGCGCAACGTTGTCGGAAACGCCGCCTGCCACGAAGGGCACCACGATCCTGATCGGCTTTTCGGGATATTGCGCCTGCGCCCAGCCGGATAGAAAGAAACAGATTGCAGCGATGGTTGCCTTGGTTTGGTTCGACATGTCGACTCCTCTTGGTGTGTTCGATGATCCGGACGGCTCACGCAGGCGGCGAGCTCAAGGATACGCGATCAGAGATTTTTCTCGTTGTCGTCCCAGGGATGGCCCGGCACCGGAAATGAACGCCACCCTGTCTTTGAATCGCACGAAAATGTATCCTTGTTATGCGCCTGCGCGCTCCCCGATAGTATTCTCGATTGGCAATACCACCTAGAGGCCTGCCGCTCATGCCGCAGCACAAGATTGTGTTCCTTGATGATGACCATGTCATCCGGCTTGGCCGCTATGCCCTCGCCCGTCCGCCCGAGGTGAATGACGATTGGGTGCGGGCTTTTTTCGCGCCGGAACCGGTCGACCCGCAGGCCGTCTACGACGCGGCCCACGGGCTGCACCCCGCGGACGGCGTGACGGTGCTGGGCCTGGCAGCAACGCCGGAGGAAATCAGGGACGCCGACGCCACCGTCATCATCTTCCGCCGGGGAACCGTCGATGCCGCGCGCATCGCCGGCTCCCCGAAGCTGCGACTGATCCAGCGCATGGGCGAGCGTTCTGACGGTATCGATCTGGCGTCCGCGAAACAGCGTGGCATTCACGTCTCGTGCATTCCCAGGCGCACGCTGATCTACACCGCCGAGCACGGCATCCTGTTGATGCTGGCGCTCGCCAAGCAGTTGGTGCGGGCCGACGGCCAGGTTCGCGCCGGCCTGTGGGACAACGGCCTGGTCAAGCCCGCCGACGGGGTCGCGTACAACTGGACCGGCTATACGTCCCTGTCAGGCCTGTACGGAGCGACCCTCGGCATCATCGGGCTGGGCGAGGTCGGCGCGATCATGGCCGGCATCGCCCGCGGCTTCGGCATGAAGGTGATCTACTGCAATCGAAACCGATTGCCGGTCGCGAAAGAGGCGCAGTTCGGGGTCGGCTTCGCGGAGCGCGGCGACCTGCTGGCGCAATCCGACTTCGTCTCGGTCAATGCCGCTAACTTGCCCATCAACCGGGGCATGATCGACTCGAGTGCCTTCAAGGCAATGAAGCGAACCGCGTTTTTCGTCAACACCAGCCGCGGCAAGTTGGTCAACGAGGACGATCTGTACACGGCGTTGAGCACCGGCCTGATCGCCGGCGCCGGCCTGGACGTCCACTGGGAGGAGCCGCGGCTTGCCGGCGACAAGCTCTGCCAATTGCCCAACGTCATCATGACCCCGCACTATGCCGGCGGCTCGCGGTTCGGCGTACTCGATGAACTGAAGCAGATTTTCCAGAATTGCCGCGCCGTGCTGGCGGGCGGCACCCCGGCTCACAGCGTCTGAAACTGGAATGAGCTACACGTAGCGCGGGCTGCGTTTCTCACGGAACGCGCTCACACCTTCGGCGAAATCGGCGCTGGCCCGGACGCGATCGCCCATCGCCTGCTCTGCCGCTTCCTGGGCGAGCGTCCGCTCCGCGATACACGTGCTGACGTGCTGTTTCACCGCCTGCACCGCGACCGGACTGTTGCTCGCGATGGTCCGCGCCGTCGCGAGCGCGCGATCCAGCAGGGCTTCGGCCGGCACAATTTCGTTGATGAGGCCGATGCGCTCGGCCGTCGCCGCATCGATCAGCTCCGCGGTCAGCAGCAGTTTCATCGCATGCGCATGGCCGATCTGGTGGACGAGCTTCGCGGCCGCGCCGCCGAACGGATAAATGGCCCACTTGACCTCCGGCAGGCCGAAGCGTGCATGCGGTGCGCTGTAGCGGATGTCGGTCGAAAGCAGCAGCTCGACCCCGCCGCCGGCGCACACGCCGTTCACGGCGGCGATGATCGGCTTCGGGTAGCCCGACGTCTTGAGCAGCGCGCGATTGACGATGCGCGCGGTCTCTTCGCTTACGCTCAGGTCGCCGCCGATATCGGCGCCGGCATTGAACGCCTTGCCGCCTGCACCGGTGATCACGATGCAGCGGCAGCTTGATGTCTCGAGTTCATTCCATAGCGCGGCAAGCTCTGCCATCATCGCGCGGCTCATCGCGTTGCGCTTGGGTTGATTGTCGATCGTGATGAGCGCGACGTGGGGTTCCGGGTAATCGATCAGAATGGGCATCTCGCGGTCTCCTCAGAATTGCACTATGCCGCGGCCGCGGATACCGCCTGCGATCACGCGCTCGCAGTAGGCGGGGAGCCCGGCAAAGGGCACCCTGTTGACGATGCGGTCGAGGTTTCGGGGTCGCAGATCGCCGGCGAGCCGCTGCCAGGCGCCACCGCGCAGGCCGACAGGATGATTGGCATTGACGCCGACCAGCTGCACGCTGCGCAGGATGAAGGGATAGATCGAGGTGGTAAAGGTTTCTCCGGCGGCATTGCCGTAGGCGCAGACGACGCCACGCTTTTTCATTGTGCGCAGCAGATCGTCGAGCGGCTTGCCGCCGACGGCATCGATGGCGCCCGCCCAGAGTTGCGTTTCCAGGGGCTTTGCTCCCGGCGCGATCGCGTCGCGCCCGATGACGTCCTTCGCGCCCAGTTCGCGCAGGTAGTCCGCCGCCTCGGGCTTGCCGCTCACCGCCACGACGTGAAAGCCCAGGCCCGCGAGCATGTCGATGACGAAGCTCCCGCAGCCGCCCGTCGCACCGGTGACGGCGACCTTGCCCTTGTCGGGGGTCAGGCCGTGGGCGATGAGTTCCTCGACCGCGACCGCCGCGGTGTAGGCGGCGAGGCCGAGTGCGACTACGCTAAAGCTGTCGAAGCCACCGCCGACCGGGTGCACCCACTCGGCCGGAACGCGCACGTATTGCGCATATGCGCCGTCGTGACGGATGCCGAACTCGGGTCCGCCCTGCACCGTGACCACATCACCCTCGCGGAACTTCGAACTTTTCGACGCAGCGACAATGCCGCTCACCTCTACGCCCGGGATGCACGGGAAGCGCTTTACCACGTTGCCTGCGCCAGTGACCGCGCGCGCGTCCTTGTAGTTGACCGCGGCGAACTGAGAGCGGATCACGACATCGCCGGGGTCGAGGTCGTCCAGGCACGTTTCCTCGACCCGGCTGACGCGGTGCCCGTCTTCGCTGTGCAGGCGGATGACTTTGAACGATTTCATGCCTGCCGCTATGCCAGTTGTCTCTGCATTACGGCGCCGTCGGCGACCAACCGGTCGATGGCGTCGCGCGGCACGCCGTATTCGCCGAGCACCTCGACTGAATGCTGTCCAAGAACGGGTGGCGGGCGATACTGGCGCGATTGCGCGTCCGGATCGCCGATCGCGAATCCCGGCAGCCTCACCCTGCCCGCGAGCGGATGATCGAACTCGACGGCGACACCGCTCGCCGCGAACTGGTCCGTCGAGGTCACCTCGTCGTAGTCGGCTATCGGCGCGCACAGGATGTCCCGCTCTTCGAGCAAGGGCAGCCACTCGCGCGTAGTCCTGCTGCGCAATGCCGCGGACAGTATTTCGACCAGCCGGGCGCGATTTTTCACCCGTGCAGCGATATTGGCGAACGCGGGGTCGGCTGCCAGCCCGGGCTGGCCGATCAGTTCGCATAGCGCCTTCCAGCGGTCCTCCTGGTAGGCCGCGAGCATGATCCAGCCATCCTTGGTCGGCACGGCCTCGTTCGGCGCCGCATAGGGGGCCGCGCTGCCGATGCGCGCCGGTTTCTCGCCGGAAGCAAAATAGGTTGCAAGCGCCGGCAACTGCAGCAGCATCGAAGCGTTGTACATGCTGACATCCAGGTGCTCGCCGTGTCCGCCGCGCTCGGCAGTGCGCAGCGCCGCGGATACGGCGAGTGCCGCGAGGAATCCGGTGGCCATGTCCACCGCCGGCACCTGCACCTTGCACGGCGGCGCGCCTTCGATGCCGATGTTGCTCATCAGGCCCGAAATCGCCTGCACGATGCCATCAACGCCGGCGCGGTCGCGCCACGGACTCGCCTGGCCGTATGCGGATACCGAACAGTAGACCAGGGTAGGGCGGAGCGCCGCGAGTGCGGCGTAGCCCAGGCCGAGGCGCTCCATGACACCGGGGCGAAAGCTTTCGATCAGGACGTCAGCGCGCGCGGCCATGCCGCGTACCGCCACCAGCGCCTCGGGTTTTTTCAAGTCGATGGCGAGGCCGCGCTTGTTGCGGTTGAAACTCATCGCGATCACGCTCTCGCCGCTGAGCCAGGGCGGGCCGAGCCGACGGCCAAGGTCGCCGCTGAGCGCCTCGAGCTTGATCACGTCTGCGCCCATGTCGCCCATCAGCATGCCGCACAGGGGCCCCGCGCCGATCTGAGAGAAGTCGAGCACCCGCACGCCGCTGAAGGCGGTGCCGAGCATGCCTCAGTCCACTTTCAGACCGGTATCGCGGATAAATTTCTGCCACTTGGCAAGATCGCGCCGGATGGTGTCGCCGAGTTCCGCGGGGCCGGCGTGGCCCGGCTCGAAGCCCTGCGCCACAAGACGGTCGCGAATTTCGGGCAGCGCGATCACCCTGCCAAGTTCCACGCTCAGGCGCGCAACGATGTCCGGTGGCGTACCGGCAGGGGCCAGGATTGAATACCACAGCGCGACGTCATAGCCCGGCAGGATTTCGGCCACGCTTGGGACCGTGGGGACCGCCTGCGAACGCTTCGGTGTGGCAACCGCCAGCGCACGTACCTTGCCCGCCTTCACGTGCTGCTCGATCGAGGCTAGCGTCGCGAATGCTGCTTGTACCTGGCCGCCGAGCAGGTCCGCGATCGCAGGTCCGGTGCCCTTGTAGGGCACGTGCGTCACCCGCATCCCGGCCATGTAATTCAGAACTTCGAATGCCAGATGCTGCGGCGTGCCGGTACCCGGCGTGGAATGGTTGAATTTCGCCGGGTTCGCCTTCGCTTCTGCGATGAATTCGGCAAGGTTCGCCGCCTTCACCGCCGGATGCACCGCGAGCAGCATCGGCACGGTGGCGATCAGCGCCACAGGCGCGAAATCCTTCTCGATGTCGAACGGCAGCTTCTGGCCGAGCGCGGGGTTAATGGTGACCTGGTTCGATGCGATCAGAATGGTGTAGCCGTCGGCGGCCGACTTGGCGACGAACTCGGTGCCGATATTGCCGCCGGCGCCGGGCTTGTTGTCGATCACTACCGGCTGGCCCAGCAGATCGCCCAGTTTCTGGTGCGTCGCGCGCGCAAGAATGTCGTTGCCCCCGCCCGGCGGAAACGGCACGACGAACTTTATCGGCCGGTCGGGGAATTTCTGCGCCAGCGCTGGCGAAGGTATGATCACAAGGACAGCGAAAAACGCGGCTAGGGCACAGCGAAAGTTGCACATATTGATCTGGGCGGTGATGGCAGCGAGGATGGTCTGATTCTAACTTGTCACTCTATTCGCGCAAGCGCAGCGCGAGGCTCTGGATGGAACGCCCGACGAGTCCCGTCGCGTCGTAAATCCGTGCTTCGGCAATGCCGCCCGAAGACGGACCCACCAGCGTGCGCGCTTCGATGCAGATCCATTCTGCCTTCGGGACGGCGCAGCAGGTTGATGCTGAGGTCCGAATTCACGAACAGGTAGCGCTTGAAGTCGAGGATCGAACTGATGCCGTTGCCGGAATCGGCGGCGACGGCGACCCGCTCGATCGGGCTCGGCGCCTCGCCCTCGATCAGCGGCCGCCGCAGTCGGAACCAGATGGCGCAGGGGCCGCGGAAGAACCCGCCTTCGGCGACCCGGCATTCCACCAGGTCCGGATAGCCCGTGAATTTGGATCCGAACGGAAACTCGGCGACGGGCGACGACTCCGGCGGCCGCGGCGCGCGCGGCAGCGGGTGCCCGGGCAGGCCTTCGGGCATCGCGAGATCCGCCTCGCGCTGCACGAGCGCGGTAAAGAGCGCCACCGGCTTGCCGCCCGACGAAAGCGCGGCGGAGAAATGCGCGGCGTTGCGGCTCGCGTAATCCGTCTGCACCGCGACCGAGAGTTCCGCGATCGGGATGGGGCGCAGCAGGTTGGCGGTGAGCCGCGCCATGTGCGAGAGGCCGAGCGGCGCCGCGGCACGCTCGATCTGCCGCGCGACGAGCGCGATCGGCGGCCCCGCGTGCTGGTGCTCAGGGTGCCATGGTCCGCGCGTCAGCTCGCTCGAGCGCCAGGTGCACTCGCCGGTGGGGACATAGGCGCTGGCGGGGAGCGTCGCCGTTGCGCCAGTCATGCGACCAACTCGATTCTCCAGGTCGCCAGGATCTTGCCGCCGTCGAACAGCGCGCCGCGCGCGCTGTAGCGCTTCTCCTCCCGCTGCAGGAGCGTGTCCTGACCGCGGTAGCGGCCGGTAGCCGACTCGTAGGCAGACAAGAGCGCATCGCCGACGACCATGAAGCGGCCATGCAGAGTGCCGAAAGACGCGCTCTTCGAGCTCCAAGTCGTGGCGAAATTACCAGGCACGAATGGTTGAATTTCATAGAGATTTCTTGACTCATGGGGCGAAGAAGTCTTGGTCCTCAAGACCCCCTCGTAGATCCACTTGTCCGGGTAATGGCGGATGTGCGGCTCGCCCTCCACCGCGGTGCGGGTGCCTGCGCCGTCGAAGAATTCCCCGTCCGAGCGCCAGAGTCCTTCTTTGAGGAGGAATGTATGTTCCAAACCGGTCAGCCGTGGACGGCGACGCTGTCGGAGGGCGCTTCGGCCCGATCGTCCATGGTGTAGTTGCGGATCACGCCGGCGATGCGCAGCCGATAGGAAGCGAAGATGCCGCCGCGGCCCTGCTTCTGCGCTTCGCGGTGCTTCTGCACGTTGCGCCACTTCGCGACGCTCTCCTCGTCGCGCCAGAATTGCAGCGACACGAACTTGCCCGGCGTGCTGATGCTCTCGAATCTTTCTAACGACAGGAAGCCCTCGGCCTTGTCCAGCTCGGGTTTGAGCTGGCCGACCAGTTCCATGTAGTCCGGGAAACGGCCCGCGGCGGGGGTGAATTCGAAGATGACGGCGATCATGGTGGTTCGCAGGTTACGCGGTATCGCCTACTATACTTCGTGCCCATGGAGCCCCGCCACTTCCGCCACTGGCCGCCTGACATGCCGCGCTCCCTGCGGGCGCCGCGCATCACGCTGCAGGAAATGTTTTACGCTTCCGCAAGCAGGTTCCCGGACAAGCCGGCGGCGATTCATGAGGGTATTGCTCTTACCTATAAAGACCTTCTAGACAGGATCGAGAACCTTGCAGGCCATCTGCAACACAGCTGTGGGGTGAAGCGCGGCGACCGCGTGCTGCTCGACATGCAGAACGGGCACGATTTCGTCATCGCCTGCTTCGCGATCCTGCGCGCCGATGCCGTCGTGGTGCCGGTGAGCCCGATGAACCTGACCGAGGAGTTGCGGCACTACATCGCGGACAGCGATGCCCGGGTTGCGATCACCGAAGACGATTTGTTTTCAGGGTTTGCGGGTTTGCCCCTGGATCATGTGGTTCTTCCCTCCCGGATCCCGAAAAATTCCTTTCAACTGAAAGCAAGCGAATCGAAACCCGAAGATCTCTGCATGCTGCCCTACACCTCCGGCAGCACCGGCAGGCCCAGGGGATGCATGCACACGCACGCCACCGTGCTGCACAACGTGGCGGGTGCCTGCGCCTGGAAGCACATCGACGGGCATACCGTGGCGCTGGCGACGGCGCCGCTCTTCCACGTCACCGGCCTGGTCCACAGTTTCCTCTCCGCGATCTACGCCGGCGCCACGATGGTGATCCAGCGGCGCTGGGATCCGCTGCAAGCGGCGCGCCTCGTCGAGCGCTACCGCTGCACGCACTGGGACAACGTGCCGACCATGGTGGTGGACCTGCTCTCCGACCCGAAGGCGCTGGAGCACGACATCCGCTCGTTGCAATGGATTTTCGGCGGCGGCGCCGCGATGCCCGAAGCGGTCGCGCAAAAACTGTTCGACCTGAGCGGCGTGCGCTACATCGAGGGCTACGGCCTGACCGAGACCATCTCGCAGACGCACATCAACCCGCCGCAGAATCCGAAGAAGCAGTGCCTCGGCATTCCCGCCTTCGATACCGAAGCGCTGGTTGTCGATCCGGAAACGCTGGAAATCATGCAAACTGGCAAGCAGGGAGAAATTGTCGTTCGGGGCCCGCAGCTGTTCACCGGCTACTGGAAGAACGAAAAGGCCTTCCGGGACGCCTGGTGCGAAGTCGGTGGGCGGCGATTCTTCCGCACCGGCGACCTCGGGCGCACCGACGAGGATGGTTATTTCTACATTTCCGACCGCTTGAAGCGCATGATCAACGCTGCCGGACTGAAGGTCTGGCCGGTCGAAGTCGAAGCCGCGATGTACAAGCACCCCGCAATCAAGGAGTGCTGCATCATTGCCTCTCCCGATGCGCGCAAGGGGGAGACGGTAAAGGTCGTGGTCGTATTACGGGAGGAATTCTTGGGAAGAATAAGCGGAGAAGAGATACTTTCCTGGTCGCGGTCGCAGATGGCGACCTACAAGGCGCCCCGGCTGATTGAATTCAGCGATGCCCTGCCCCGCACCGCGTCGGGAAAACTGATGTGGCGCGCACTGCAGGAGCGGGAGTTCGCGCGATGACCCTCCACATCGACGCCGCCGGAATCACCCACTAGGGCACCGTCCGCGAGAACAACGAGGACTGCATCGCCATCGGCTACTGGACGTCGCAGGAAACCATGGAGTCCGCGCGCAGCTTCCAGCACGAACTCGATCTGCCTTTCGCCTGCGTCGTGGCCGACGGCATGGGCGGCCACAACGACGGCGAGCAGGCGAGCCTGCTGGTCGCCCGCAGCCTGGCGCGCCGCCTGCCGGCGTTTGAATCCGAAAAAATCGCCGCGTCGGTGCGCGCGGTGAACGCCGAGCTCTATGCGCACGTCGGGGAAAATCCCGCGCTGGCCGGCATGGGTTCGACCGTTGTAGGCCTGGCGCAGTTGAGCGTGGACGACTCCTTCGTCCAGAACTGGAAGCCGGGCGCGGCATTCGCCCGCTCCAGCATGCTGACCCAATGCTTCGGCGGCCGGCCGACGTTCACCGACATTCAACCGCATATGCATGTCGAGCCCTGCGTGCCCGGCAGCACCCACCTGCTGTGCTGCGACGGGCTGTACGAAACGCTCCCCGAAGAACAGATTTTTTCGCTGATCGGCGCCGACGTGCAGGCGTCGGTGGAGGCGCTGCTGCGCACTGCGCTGGAGCAGAAGGCCAAGGACAACGTGACCATCGCGCTGGTTCGGGTCTTGGGATAAATAGACAACAAAGCGTCACTCCGTCTTGATGCCGTTGTCGCGGATCAGCTTGCCGAGCTTGTCCGATTCGTTCTGCACGAACTTCAGGAATTCTTCCGGCGTACTCGCGACGATGTCGAAGCCGCCGTCGATCAACCTCTGGCGTATCTCCGGCACCTCCATCGCGCGGGCCATGTCGCGGCGCACGCGCGCGGTGATCTCCTTCGGCACGCCGACGGGCGCGAGCAGGCCGAACCAGGAGACCATCTCCATGCCGGGGAAGGTTTCGGCGAAGGTCGGAATGTCCGGCATCTGTGTGAGGCGCTTTTTGCCGCCAGTGGCGATGCCTTTCACCTTGCCCGATTTCAGGTGCGGCAGGATGAGCGGCGTCGAGACGAAGGAGACGTCCACCTGCTGGCCGAGCAGCGCCTGGATCAGCGGGCCGCCGCCCTTGTAGGGAATGTGCGTCATCCGGATGCCGGCGGCCTGCTCCAGTTGCAGTATACCGAGGTGATTGGAGCTGGCCGAGCCCACCGAGCCGTAGGTCACCCTGCCCGGCTCCTGCCTGGCGCGCGCGATCAGGTCGTTCAGGTTGCCCGGCGCGAATGCAGGCACCGCAACCAGCGTGCTCGGCGACGTGACCATCAGCATCAGGTGCTCGAGCGTCTTGAACGGATCGAGCGCGTCCTTGTAGATGTGGTGATTGGTGGCGTGGGTATCGAACACCATCAGGAAGGTGTAGCCGTCAGGCGACGCGCGCGCGGCCTCGGCAGCGCCGATCGAGCCGCCGGCGCCGCCCTTGTTCTCGATGAAGCTTGGGGTGCCGAGGAATTCCTGGAATTTCGGCTGCACCATGCGGGCAACCAGGTCGGTGGTGCCGCCGGCCGGGAACGGCACGATGATGCGCACCGGTTTGGCGGGCCAGGATTGCCCGAGCGCGATGACGGGCGCGAGCAGCAGCGCGCAGAGTAGGCGATTCATAGGTTCCATCCTTGGTTAAAGACGCTTCGCGACCTCTTCCAGCATCACCTCGGTGGCGCCGCCGCCGATGGTCTGCACGCGCGCGTCGCGGTACATGCGCTCGATGGCGGACTCCTTCATGTACCCGAAGCCGCCGTGGAACTGCAGGCAGTCATAGACGACGTCGTTGAGCAGTTCCGCGCAGTAGGCCTTGGCCATGGAGACTTCCTTGACGCAGTCGCGGCCCTGCGCGTCAAGCGAAGCCGCATGCAGCACCAGCTGGCGGCCGGCCTCGACTTTCGCGGCGAGCATGGACAGCCGCTGCCGGATCACCTGCTTGTCCCACAGCGTGGCGCCAAAGGCCTTGCGCGTGCGCACGTACTCCAGCGTGAGCTCGATCGCGCGCGCCGCCTCGCCCATGGTCATGGCGGCGATCGCGATGCGCTCGTTCTGGAAGTTCTTCATGATGGCGTAGAAGCCGCGGTTCTCCTCGCCCAGCAGGTTCGCGGCCGGCACCCGGCAGTCGTCGAACACCAGTTCGGCCGTGTCCGAAGAGCGCCAGCCCATCTTGTCGAGCTTGCGGCCCACCGAGAAGCCCTTCATCCCCTTCTCCACGATGAACATCGAGATGCCCTTGGAGCCGGCGGCCGGATCGGTCTTGGCGGCGACGAAGTACAGGTCGGCGAGCGCGCCGTTGGTGATGAACATCTTCGAGCCCTTCAGCAGCCAGTCGCCCCCGTCGCGTCGCGCGCTGGTGCGGATCGCCTTGACGTCCGATCCCGCATCCGGCTCGGTGACGGCGACCGCGGTGATCAGTTCGCCCGCAATCACGCCCGGCAGGTATCGCTTAACCTGTTCCGGCGACCCCGCGTTCACCAGGTGCGGCGATGCCATGTCCGTATGTACGAGGACCGTGATGGCGAAGCCGCCGAAGGTGGAGCGGCCCAGTTCCTCGGCGAGCAGCGCGGTCGCGCGCGCGTCCAGCGCACCGCCGCCGAACTCCTCCGCATAGCGCAGCCCGAGGAAGCCGAGCCGGCCCATCCCACGCAGCACCTCGCGCGGCACGAAACCCTGCTCTTCCCACGCATGGGCCTTCGGCACCACTTCCTTCTCGACGAAGCGCCGCAGGGTTTCGCGCAGCATCGGCAGAGTCTGGTCTGAATCGGTCATGGCACTTCCGGATTGTAGAAATTATTTCGTTGCCTTGTCGCCATATTTCTCGAGGACTTCCTCGGAAAAGCGGGTTATTTTCCAGCCTGTACCGGTATTTCTGACTGTCAGCCTGTGTCTCAGCAGCCAGGTCGGTTCCAGCAGGTTGCCTTTGCGCTCGTAGAATTTTTCCGTGACGACCAGCCTGACCTCGCGACCATCTGCGGAGGCAGTCTCCGACTCGATGGCTCGTTCCTGGATGATGTGCGGCGCAAAGGGCGTCGCTGTCGGGCGCATTTGCGCGATGATGCTGGCCGGAGAACCCAGGTCGATGGTTTTCCCCATCAAGACCGTGGTGCGCGGCTTGCAGAGATTGTCCACATAATCCATCGCCTCCTTCTCAACGCGGGCATACATCCCCGGGCAGTCGCCGTTGATGGAGGCCGACACAAGTCTCACGTAGGCCTGGTACGCCGGAGATTCGGAAGGCCCGCACGCAGCGACAAACAGGGCGATTGCGGACGATAAAGCTGGAAGTGCGCAAGATTCCAATTCACCGCCTGCACATGGCTCATCTGGAGGCGCCGCCTGACGGGCGCCGCGCCGCCAGCCGGCGCCGGAATTCGAGCGCCAGCAGCGGCAGCCCCAGCGCGGCGAAAGCGAATAGCGGCCGCGTTCCGGCCGCGTCTACGACATGGGACGCGAGCCACACCCCTGCCGATTGCCCGCTGAACAGGCAGAACGCGAACAGCGCCACCGCCGCGCCGCGCGACTCGGGCGCCATTTGCGTGGCGTGCACCTGCAGCGTGTTGTGCAACATGTACAGCCCGGCGCCCAGCACCATCAGGCACGGCACCGCATAGCCCGCGCCCGGCGCCAGCGCCAATCCGGCGTATCCGGCGCCGAGGAACAGCCCGCCGGCAAGCACCAGGCCACGTTCGCCGAGCCGCGGCACCAGCCGTCCGGCCAGCGCGGCGTAAACCAGGCCGCCTGCCGCGAACGCCGCGATCAGCGCGCCGCTGGCCGCAATGCCGAGCCCCAAATTCCGGTGCGCGTGGTATGCCGCGAACGCGAGCGCACCATTCAGAAGCATGCCTTCGGCGAACACCACCACCAGAACCACCCGTACCCAGGGAATCCGCGTGAGTCCGACCATGCGCACGAAGGCCTGCGCGATGGACTCAGCCGCCTTCGCCGCCTGCCGCGTTGCCGGATTGGTCTGCAATTCGAACCACAGCAGCGCCGCGGTCAGGAGGTACAGTGCCGAGAGCGCGAAGAAGATCGCCTGCCAGCCGAAAAACTCGCCGAGCCAGCCCGACGCCGTCGTGCCAAGCGCGAAGCCGAGCATGTTGCCGATAAGAAAGCGAGCCAGCACCGGCTGGCGGCGCTCGTAGGGCACCACATCGCCGATCCAAGCGATGGCGAGCGGCACGATCGCTCCCACTGTGGCGCCCGTCGCGAAACGCGCCGCGACCAGCAGCGGCAGCGAGGGTGCGAATGCGCAGGCGAGGTTGCCCACTGCCGATATTGCCGTCACCCAGAACACCATGCGGTATTTGCCGATGCGGTCGCTCAGGGGACTGTTGACTACCTGCAGCGCGCCGTAAGCCACGGCAAAAGCCGTGATCACGGCCGACGCGCCGCCCGCAGTGGTGCCGAAGGCCTCGGCCAGCAATGGCAGCAGCGGGTCCACCGCACGAAGCGCCGACGCGCTCGCGAACGCCGCCAGCGATAGGACAACGACCGCGCGGCCGCTCATCGCATCAGAGCCCGAATTCCTTCAACGCATGTTGCCTGAGTTTTTGCTTCTGCACCTTGCCACTGGCGGTCATGCCGATCGCTTCGAAGTCGTGGACTATTTTCAGGTAACGCGGAACCCGGAAATTTGCGCAACGTTCCCTGACCCAAGCTATCAGTTGTTCTTCCGTTGCTTGAAATCCAGAACGTAAAGTCACATAAGCACAACCAACTTCACCCAATCGTTCGCTCGGAACCCCCACTACCTGCGCGGTTTCCACCGCGGGATGCGCAAGCAGCACTTCCTCGACCTCGGCCGGCGCGACGTTTTCGCCCCCGACGCGGAACAGGTCCTTCATGCGCCCGGTCATGCGCAGCCGCCCACCGGCGGCAAGCCCGCCCAGGTCCCCCGTGCGCAGCCAGCCGTCGACGGTGAATGCCTTGGCCGTGGCATCGGGATCGCCGCAATAGCCGCGCATGACGCTCCAGCCCCGCACTTGAATTTCCTTCTCTTGCGAAATTCTTATTTCAATTCCCGGAAGAGGCAGAGCCAGGCCCTGAACACGAAGCTCCTCTGCGTCGCGCCAATCGCTCATTACCACGTTGGGGGATGCCTCCGACAGCCCGTAGGCCGCGCAGACCGATTTCATGCCTAGCGCGTCGATGATGCCGCGCATGGTCTGTGGCCCCGCCGCCGCCCAGCCGCCGCGCAGGCAGAGCTTCCTCTTGGGTAAGTCGCCGTGCCCCATCAGCATCTGGAAGATCGTGTCATTGCCCGAGATCAGGGTGCAGCGTTCGCGCTCGAGCATTGCCAGCGCGGCGCCCGCTTCAAAGGTCGGCAGCGTCACGAGGCAGCAACCGAACACCAGCGACATCAGCGCCGACAGGGTCGAGCCGCCGACGTGGAAGAACGGCCGGCAATTGAAATAGCGGTCCCCGGGCAGCACGCCGATGCGCGCCCCCGCCGCCCAGGCATTGCGCAGCATGTTGTCATGCGTGAGCATCGCGCCCTTCGGGTACGCGGTGGTGCCGGAAGTGAACTGGATCAGCAGGAGATCTTCGGGTTGGACGTTGACCGGGGTGTATTTGCCCTTCCCCAGCCGGGAGACTTCAACCGCAGTCTTGATGCCAAGCTCCCTGATCATGGCGCCGAAATCGATGTTCAGGAAACGATCGACGTATACCAGCGCCTTGGCGCCGGATTGCTTCAGGCAGAAATCGATCTCGGCGGCCTTGAAGCGCGTGTTGACCGGCACGGTGACCGCGCCGATCAGCGCCGCGCCGTAGAACAGCGCAAGCCACTCCTCGCCGTTGGGCATCAGGATCGCGACATGGTCGCCCTCGCCGATGCCCATCGCCTGCATCGATCCCGCCGCCTGTTTTGCCTTTTCGAAAAGGCCTTCATAGGAAAGGCGTACCGACGGAGTCACCAGGGCTTCGGAACTTCCAATGCGTTCCTTTAGAAAGTCGCCGAGGACTTTCGGCTGCCAGGTCACTGCTTGCCCATCCAGTTGCCGGAAGCGAGCTGCCCCTCGATCGCCGCGATTTCCGTATCCAGCGCGCCTTGGGGGTCGAGTTCCACGCCGCCGTCGATGCACCGCTTTGCCAGGCGCAACGATTGAGGGGGTGCGTTGAGGATGATTTTTGTTATTTGTTCCAGGGTTGAATCCAAATCGGAACGAGATACCACCCTCGAAACCAACCCTGCCACTCCCGCTTCTTCCGCACTGAGCGCCCGGCCGGTGAACATCAGGTCCTTGGCGAGGCGCTTGCCGAGGATGCGGGGCAGGCGTTGCGTGGCGCCGACGGTGCCGCGCAGGGCTTCCGGCGTGCGGAAGGACGCTTCCGGCGTCGCCACGATGAAATCGCAGGCGCCGACGATCTCGCAGCCGGAGCCCACCGCGGGCCCCTGGACCACCGCGATCGTGGGCATCGGCAGGCCTTCGAGCGCGGCGTAGGCGGCGAAGCCCTTCATGCGGCGCTCGCGCACCTGCGTCTCATTCATGCCCTGCCGCTCCTTGAGATCGGCTCCAGCGCAGAACACGGGGCCGTTGGCACGCACGAGCACAAGTCTTATTTCTTCGTTTATTTGAATTTCCCGTGAAATCGAAATCAGTCGATCGCACATGTCCAAGTTCAGAGCGTTACGGCTCTCAGGACGATTCAGCGTCAGGGTCGCAACGCCATTTTCGATGGACTGCAGGACGCTCATATTGCTTTTGCCGCCTTGAGCGCCGCGATTGTTTCCCTTGAATAGCCCAGTCGTTCCGCGAGCAGCTTCTCCGTGTCGCCGCCCAGCGTGGGC
>SHXL01000036.1 GCA_009693345.1 Betaproteobacteria bacterium | reverse complement strand
CTACCTGTTTGCGCTGCGGCTGGTACCGGCGTTTCCTTTTGTCGCGGTGAATCTGCTGATGGGTCTGACCCCGATCCGGGTCTGGCCATATGTCTGGGTCAGTCAGATCGGCATGCTGGCTGCCACGGCGGCATTCGTCTATGCGGGCACCGAACTCGGCGAGTTCAGGGTCTCAATCGGCCTGCTCGCGGCTTTCGCGCTGCTGGGCTTCTTTCCGCTTGCCGCCAAGCGCGTCGTTGACGCCGTCAAGGCGCGCCGTGTCTATGCGCGCTGGACCCGGCCGGCGAAGTTCGACCGCAACCTGGTGGCCATTGGGGCGGGTTCCGCGGGCCTGGTGTCGGCCTACATCGCGGCGGCGGTCAGGGCAAAGGTGACGCTGATCGAGAAGCACCGCATGGGGGGCGATTGCCTGCATACCGGGTGCGTTCCTTCGAAGGCCCTGCTTCGTTCCGCCAGGTTTGTTCATCAGGTCCGAAAAGCGCAAAGCCTTGGCATGAAAGCGGCGACAGTCGAGTTCGATTTCGCTGACATCATGGAACGCGTGCAGCGCGTGGTGAAAACCATCGAACCGCACGACTCCGCGGAGCGTTACGCCGGTCTCGGCGTGGAATGCATTCGGGGCGAGGCGAAGATCGTCTCGCCGTGGGCGGTTGAAGTCACGGCTCCGGATGGGGGAAAGCGTACCCTGACATCCCGCGCCATTGTCATCGCCGCCGGCGCGCGGCCGTTGGTGCCGCCGATCCCGGGCATCGAGAAGATGGACTGCCTTACCTCGGACACGGTGTGGGGATTGCGCAAGCTGCCGGCGCGGCTGGTGGTGCTGGGCGGCGGGCCGATCGGCGCGGAGCTGGCGCAGGCATTCGCGCGCCTGGGCTCCAGCGTCACCCAGGTCGAGATGCTGCCGCGCATCCTCATGCGCGAGGACCCGGAAATTTCCGCGATGGTGATGAACAGGTTTGTCGCCGAGGGCGTGGACGTTCGCGTCAACCACAAAGCAAAGGAGTTCCGCGTCGAAAACGGCCGGAAGGTGCTGATCTGCGGGCACCAGGGGCAGGAGGTGCGCATCGAGTTCGACGAGGTGCTGTGCGCCGTGGGGCGCATCGCCAACACCACGGGCTACGGGCTCGAGGAACTGGGCATTCCGACGACAACATCCCGCACCGTCGAGACCAACGAGTACCTGCAGACGATCTACCCGAACATCTATGCCTGCGGCGATGTCGCTGGGCCGTTCCAGTTCACCCATACCGCGGCGCATCAGGCGTGGTACGCCACGGTCAACGCGCTGTTCGGCTCATTCCGCCGGTTCCGCGCCGACTATGCGGTGATTCCCTGGGCGACGTTCACCGATCCGGAGGTGGCCCGCGTCGGCCTGAATGAAACCGAGGCGAAGGAGAAGGGCGTCGCCTACGAGGTCTCGGTCTACGGCATCGACGACTTGGACCGGGCGATCGCGGATGAAGCGGCGCATGGCGTCGTCAAAGTGCTGACCGTGCCCGGCAAGGACCGGATACTCGGCGTGACCATTGCTGGCGAGCATGCCGGGGACCTGATCGCGGAGTTCGTCGCCGCGATGCGCCACGGCATCGGGCTGAAAAGGATCCTCGGCACCATCCATATCTACCCGACGCTCGCGGAAGCCAACAAGTACGCTGCCGGCGTCTGGGCCAAGGCGCACGCGCCCCAGGGGTGGTTGCGGCTGGCGGAATGGATTCATGGATGGCGGCGCGGATGAAATTGTCGATCGTCATTCCGGTGCTCAACGAAGCCGCCGTGATCGGCGGAACGCTGCTTTCGCTCGCATCATTGCGCGTCCGCGGGCACGAGGTGGTCGTGGCCGACGGCGGCAGCGAGGATCGCACGCGGGAGATCGCGGCGCCGCTGGCCGACCGCGTGGTGCTCGCGCCGCGCGGCCGCGCGCGGCAGATGAACGCCGGAGCCGCGGCTGCGCGCGGCGACGCGCTGCTCTTCCTGCACGCCGACACGCGCCTGCCCGCGAACGCCGATCATTTAATTCTTGATTCATTGAAGAAAAATTCGTGGGGGAGATTCGACGTGGCCATCGAGGGGCGCTCCGCGCTGCTCCCGGTGATCGCATTTCTCATGAACACGCGCTCGCGCCTGACCGGGATTGCGACCGGCGACCAGGCGATTTTCGTGCGCCGCGAGGCGTATCCCGGCTTTCCGGAGATTGCGCTGATGGAGGACGTCGCGTTCAGCAAGGCGATGAAGCGGCGTTCGCCGCCAGCCTGCCTGCGCGAGAAGGCGGTGACCTCGGGCCGCCGCTGGGACGAGCGCGGCGTACTGCGCACGGTATGCCTCATGTGGCGCCTGCGCCTCGAGTATTTCCTCGGCACGGCCCCGGATGAACTTGCGCGGCGCTACGCCAGCAAAGCCTGAGCCGGTGCTGATGGTCTTCGCGCGGGCGCCCGAGCCCGGGCGCGTGAAGACCCGCCTCGTGCCGCTGCTCGGCGAGGCGGGCGCTGCGCGCCTGCACGCGCGCCTGGTAGAGAAAACCCTCAGGACGGCGCGCGCTTCGGGGCTCCAAAGCGTTGATTTGTATTGCTCGCCTGGAGTTGGCGGCGATTTCTTCAGAAAAATGCAAAAGCAATTCAAGGTCCGTCTTCGCTCTCAGGGGCGCGGCAATCTTGGGGAGCGAATGTATCGCGCGTTTCGCCGCCATTCGTGCGCGGCGCTGATCGGCACGGACTGCCCGGCAATGAGACCCGCCGATCTGCGCGCCGCCGCGCGGGCCCTGCGCGAGGGCGCCGACGCAGTGCTTGCGCCGGCCGAGGACGGCGGCTACGCCCTGATCGGGTTGCGCCGGGTTTCGCGGCGGTTGTTCGACGGCATCGCGTGGGGCGGCCCGCAGGTGCTGGCGCAGACCCGCCGCCGGCTCAAGGCGCTGGGTTGGCGCTGGCGGGAACTGCGCATTCTTTGGGACGTGGACCGGCCCGAGGACGTCGCGCGGCTGCGCCGCTCGCGACTTCTTGTGCCTAGATCGCGCCCGACTTCCGCAGCAGGTCGGCGACGCGCTCGGCCATCAAGCGGTAGCCCTTCGCGTTCGGGTGGACCTGGTCGGACTTCAGCTCGCCGTTCCTGAGGATTTTCGTCAACGCGTCCCCTTCGTAGGGAATGCGGAACTCGTTCGCGATCCCGGCGTAGAACTCGGGCGGCGTCAGGGTGAAGCCCATCTCGGGCGTGCCGATCAGCAGCACGTCCACCCCGCGGCTCTTGGCGAGGCGAATCATCGCGCGCACGTTTTCTGCTGCCTTCCCCTTGGGCAGCCGGCGCAGAAAGTCGTTGCCGCCGTGGCACAGGATCAGCAGCCGCGGCCGGTGTTCGTCCAGCGCCGCGGGCAGCCGCGCGAGGCCCGCATCGCTCACTTCGCCCGGTACCCCTTCGCGCACCACCCGCCAGCCGGTCAGGCGCGCGAGCTGCGCCGGGTAACTTTCTTCTTCGTTCGCGCCGGTACCGTAGGTCAGGCTGTCGCCGAAGGCGAGCACCACTGCGTCAGCGGGAAGCGGTTGCAGCTTTGCCTGCTGGCCGCAACCTGCGAGCAGCAGAAACAACGCGACAATACCCGGACACAGCCTCACGGAGCCCATGCTACACTCGCCTGCGATCAGGAGGAGACGCATGAAAATCAAGAGTCAGCAGGACTGGTGGGCCGGACTGATGTTCGTAGCTTTAGGGCTGTTCTTCATCGTCTTTGCGCTTGGCACGCCAGAATTCATCAACAATATCGTGGGCACGAAGCTCATCGGCGGCTACCAGATGGGCAGTTCGGTGCGCATGGGGCCGGCGTACTTCCCGGTCGTGCTGGGCGGCCTGCTCACCCTCCTCGGCGCCCTCGTGCTGTTCGATTCCATCGTCGAGGAGGGCTCGGAGATTGCGAAGTTCCACCTCCGCCCGGTGTTGTTCCTCGGCTTGTCCAGCCTCGCCTTCGCCTACCTGCTCAAGCCGCTTGGCCTGATGCTCGCTTCGGTGGCCCTGGTTTTCATCAGCGCCTACGGCGGGCATGAGTTCAAGTGGAAAGAGGTCGCGATCATGGCGGTGTTGCTCGTCATCGTCTCGGTGCTGGTGTTCGTGAAGGCGTTGTCGCTGCCCTTCCCGATCTGCCCGGCCTTCATCGAAGTCTGTCCGATCCGATAGCCGGAAAGAACGGGGCCACCATGGAAGGCATCTTAGGCAATCTCTTGATCGGCTTCATCGAAGTCTTCAAGCTGCAGGCGGTCACGTTCTCCGGCATCACGATGACGCTGCCCTTCAACATCATCATGTGCCTGATCGGTTGCCTGCTCGGCACGCTGATCGGTGTACTGCCCGGCATCGGGCCGGTAGCGACTATCGCCATGCTGCTGCCGGTCACCTTCAACCTCTCGCCGATCGCGGCGCTGATCATGCTCGCCGGCATCTACTACGGCGCGCAATACGGCGGCTCGACCACCGCGATCCTGATCAATATTCCGGGTGAGTCGTCCTCGGTGGTGACCTGCCTGGAAGGCTATCAGATGGCGCGCCAGGGCCGCGCCGGTCCCGCGCTCGCCACCGCGGCGATCGCCTCGTTCTTCGCCGGTTGCGTCTCGACGCTGGTGATCGCGTTGTTCGCGCCGCCCCTGGCCGAGGTGGCGTTGAAATTCGGCCCCGCCGAGTACACCTCGCTGATGGTGCTGGGCCTGGTCGCGGCGACCGTGCTGGCGTCTGGCTCGCTCATCAAGGCGATCGCGATGGTGGTGCTGGGCCTCCTGCTGGGCTTGGTGGGGACGGATGGCAATTCGGGCGTGTTGCGTTTCGCGTTCGGCATCTCGGAGCTCGCCGACGGGATCGGCTTTGTCACCGTGGCGATGGGCATGTTCGGTATCTGCGAGATCATCGCCAATCTTGAGCAAAAGGAGAACCGCGAAGTCTTTACCAAGAGCGTGGGCAAACTGATGCCGAGCAAGGAGGACTTCAAGCGCATGGTGGCGCCGATCCTGCGCGGCACCGTGCTCGGCTCGGCGCTGGGAATCCTGCCCGGCGGCGGCGCGCTGCTTGCCTCCTTCGCCTCCTACACGCTGGAGAAGAAGGTCTCCAAGTACTCCCACGAATTCGGCAAGGGCGCGATCGAAGGTGTCGCCGGACCCGAGTCGGCGAACAACGCCGGCGCGCAGACCTCCTTCATTCCGCTCCTCACCCTCGGCATTCCCTCCAACGCGGTAATGGCGCTGATGATCGGCGCCATGATGATCCAGGGCATCGCGCCCGGACCGCAGGTGATGACCGAAAGGCCGCAATTGTTCTGGGGCATGATCGCCTCGATGTGGCTCGGCAATCTGATGCTGGTGATCCTCAACCTGCCGCTCATCGGCATGTGGATCAAGCTGCTGACGGTGCCCTACCGCTACCTCTATCCCTCGATCCTGCTGTTTATGGCGATCGGCGTGTTCAGCATTTCCAATCAGCCCTTCGACTGCCTCCTGATGGCCTGCTTCGGCCTGTTCGGTTATGTCTGCGTCAAGCTCGGCTGCGAGCCGGCACCGCTTATTCTCGGCTTCATCCTCGGGCCGTTGATGGAGGAGAACCTGCGGCGCGCGATGCTGCTCTCGCGCGGCGATCCGTGGGTGTTCATCAGCCCCTCGAAGCCGATCAGCATGGGCTTCATCATCGCCTCGGTCTTGTTGCTGGTGATCGTCGCGCTCCCCGGTCTGCGCAAGAAGCGCAAGGAAGTCTTCGTGGAAGAGACCTGAGGACTTTGCAGCGCCTGCTCGTCCTCTTTTTCCTCGCTACCGCGGCCAACCTCGCGGCAGCACAGTCCTGGCCTGCCAAACCACTCAGGCTGGTCGCGCCCTATGCCGCGGGTGGGCCTATCGACATCTCGGCCCGCCAGCTGGCCGCGAAGCTGCAGGATTCGCTGGGTCAGCCCGTAGTCGTGGAAAATCGCCCCGGCGCCGGCGGCAACATCGGCGTCGACCTGATCGCCAAGGGGCCTGCGGACGGCTACAGCCTCGTCATGAGCGCCATCGCCACGCTGGCGATCAATCCTTCGCTGTATCCAGGCTTGCCTTACGATCCAATCAAGGACCTCAGGCACGTCACGCTGCTGGTGCAGGTGCCCAACGTGCTGATCGTCACTAACGAACTGCCGGCGAAAAACGTGAAGGAATTGATCACGCTCGCCAAGCAGCGGCCCGGCAAGCTGGATTTCGGCTCCGGCTCGACCGGTTCCACCGGACATCTGGCGGGCGAGATGTTCAAGATGATGACCGGCACTTTCATGGTGCACATCCCCTACAAGGGCTCGGCGCCGGCGCTGGCCGACATGATGGCGGGGCGCATCCACCTGATGTTCGATAATCTCGCCAGCGCCCTGCCGAGCATCAAGTCGGACAAGGTGCGTGCGCTCGCGACGACCACGAAGGCACGCTCGAGTTTCCTGCCGGAACTGCCGACGCTGGACGAGGCAGGCCTCAAGGGCTTCGACATGTCCACTTGGTGGGGCGTCTCGATGGCGGCAAAGACGCCCCAGCCAATCGTGGAGCGCCTGTCAGCCGAGATTCTGAAAGCGATGGATGCGCCCGACATGAAAGAGCGGCTGCGTAATATGGGCTCCGAGGCGCCGACGATACGGACGGCGGAGCAATTTACTTCTTTCGTCGCTTCCGAATTGAAAATCTATACGGAACTTGTACGGCGTTCCGGTGCCAAGGCCGACTAGAGCGCGAACGCAGGATCGCCGCGCCTAAAGCGCGGCGATGGTCTGTACTTCGATCAGGTATTGCTCGCTGACCAGCCGGTCGATGATGAGGAGGGTGTTGGGCGGGTACTTGCCGTCCGGGAAGAGCCGCGGGAATTCGCGCAGGCGCCAGGCCATGAACTTCGGGATGTCCTGCGAGTGCACCAGGTAGGTGGTGAATTGCGCCACGTTGCCCCAGCCCGCGCCCGCGGACTTGAGCGAGATTTCAATCTGCCTGAACACGCCGCCGCACTGGGCGTCAAAATCGTCGCCGGTCGCGAGCATGCCGGCGATGTAGAGCGTTTCGCTCGCCCCCTTGACGCGCGTCATGTGCGAGTACTGGCCGAGCGGCTTGCCCAGTGCCTCGACGTTCTGGATCTTGATTTCCGGCATGGTCATGCTGGCGCGGCCGCGGGCTTGCTTGGCTCCTCGATCCGCGCTTTGACGACGGTGACGAGGGATTCGCGCACGATCGGCTTGACGATGTAGTCGCTGATGCCGAGCGACCGGCAGACGATCTTGGTGTCCTCGTCCGCCATGACCGAAACGATGATCACCGGTGTCTGCTTGTTGGGCGAGGCGTTGCGGATCGTCTTCAATACTTCGATGCCGCCGACGCCGGGCATCAGGAGATCCAGCAGGATGACGTCGTAGCCACGGCTGCCGGCCAGGTGCAGCGCCTCTTCGCAGGTGCCGGCGAGGGTGATCTCGACGTTCGGCAGGGCTTCGACGGTCCGCCCGAGGAGCGGCCGCATCGACTCCTCGTTGTCGACGATCAGGATGCGCTTCCTCGTATCAGCGATGCTCATGCCTCTTGGCTTTCGGCTTGCCCCGGCCGGCGATCTGCGCCTTTACCGTCGCCACCAGCGTGTTGCGTTCCACCGGTTTTACCACGTAGACATTGGCGCCGGCCTTCATGCAGCGATTCTGCGCCACTTTGTCCGAAAGCACCGAAACGATGATCACCGGCGTCGCAACGTTGGGCGAGGCGCGGCGCAGCTCCCTCAATACCTCGTAGCCGCCGATCCCGGGCATCAGCAGGTCGAGCAGGATCGCGTCGTAGGCGTAGTTGCCCACCAGGTGCAGCGCCTGCTCGCAGGTTCCTGCCAGGGTCACCTCCGCATGCAATTCGGACACCAGGACCCTGGCGAGGAACAGGCGCATCGATTCCTCGTCATCGACGATCAGCACGCGATGACGCATCGCCTTGTTCTGGCCTTTATGCGCGGTCACCGAGGGATCCGCCGCGCCAGGTCCACGAAATTCCTGGCGTTGTAATCGAACGATGGCTCCGGCGCGACGTCGAGCTTGACGCCGGGGCCTTTCTCGCGCGGACGGCGCACGAACGCCGTGGCAAGGCCGCAGGCCTGAGCCGCGCGCAGGTCGTCCTTGTGCGCCGCAACCATCATCACCTCGGAAGGCTCGAAGCCGAGCATTGCCGCGGCACCGAGGTAGGCCTCCGGATCGGGCTTGTAGTGGTGAAACAGCTCCGCGGAAAGCACGGCGTCCCAGGGCAGGCGGCCGTGCTTCGCCATGTTGACGAGCAGCGCGACATTGCCGTTCGACAGCGTGGCGATGACGTGGCGGCGCTTGAGCAGCGCCAGGCCGCGGCGCGCGTCGGGCCACGGATCGAGCCGGTGCCAGATGCGGTTCAGATGGTCGATCTCGTCTTCGGTGAGGCTGTCGATGCCGAAACGCGGCAACAGCCCGTCGAGGATCATGCGATGGAGCTGGTCGATGTTCATCCACGGCAGTTCGCCGGAGCGAACGCGCGCCATTGCCGGGCTGTAGCCGCCGCGCCAGGCATCGGCGAACGCGGCCCAGTCGACGGCGAGTTTTTTCCTGCGGCCGAGGGTGCGGCATTCGCGCAATAGGGAGCTGCGCCAGTCCACGACCGTGCCGAAGACATCGAACAGCAGTGCGCGGATCTGTCGCGGCAGCGCGGTCATGGGAGGATTCTAGCTTCCCGAGTGGTCCGCCATCTCAGGTTTTTCTCTTCCGCTCGTGTCGCCAGAGCACGTCGCCCTGCTTGGCGGCGCGGTTCAGCGCGCGCCCGAGCACGAACAGCAGGTCCGAGAGCCGGTTCAGGTACTGGCGCGCGCGTTCGCCGACCGGCTCGGCCCTGCCCAGGGCGACCAGGCTGCGCTCGGCGCGCCGGCAGGTGGTGCGCGAAAGGTGGGCAAGGGCCGCGGCGCGGCTGCCGCCGGGCAGAATGAATTCCTTCAGCGGCGGCAGGCGCTTGTTGATCGTTTTCAGCAGCCCGTCCAAATGCGCCACGTGCGCCTCGGTGACCATCGTGTGGCCCGGGATGCAGACCTCGCCGCCCAGGTCGAACAGGCAGTGCTGGACGCGCAGCAGTGCCGCGCGCAGCTTGGCCGGCATTTTTTCGGCGAGCAGGACGCCGATGCTGGAATTCAGTTCGTCGATGTCGCCCAGCGTCTGGATGCGGGCCGAGTCCTTGGCCACGCGCGTGCCGTCGCCCAGGCCGGTTTCGCCCTTGTCGCCGGTGCGCGTCGCGATTTTCGACAGCCGGTTGCCCATGACAGGCGTGCCATCCTCTCTCAAGAAGCGCAGAATTATAGGCCTGCAGCCCTTACCCTAGGAGGCATCATGGCAAGCATCCGCAGAGCCGATTACTACACCACGAAAGTCTCGCAGCGTCCGGGCGCCGGCGCCGGGCTGCTGGCTGCGATGAAAGCGGCGGGCGTCAACCTGCTCGCCTTCACCGGCTTTCCGTCGGGCGGCGGCGCGCAGGTCGATTTCATACCCGACAACAGCGTCAAGTTCCGCCGTGCCGCGAAGAAAGCGGGCCTGCGCGTGTCGCAGCGCAAGACCGTGTTCCTCGTTCGCGGCAGCGACCGCGTCGGCGCGCTCACCGGGGTCCTCGGCAAACTTGCGTCGAAGAAAATCAATCTCGTCGCGCTCAGTGCCGTCACGGCCGGCAACGGCCGCTACGGCATGATCTTCTGGGTCAAGCCCAGGGACATCGGCCGCACCTCACGCCTGTTGCGCGCGCGATAGGCGCCGGACCGTCCGCGCCCCGATCACGTCGCCAGCAGCAGGGCGAGCGCGGTGATGCCGGGGACGGCCTGTACGAACAGGATGTTGCGGTTCACCGTGGCGCCGCCGAACAGGCCGGCGACGATGACGCAGGCGAGGAAGAAGACCTTGACGTCGATTCCCACCGCTCCCAGGGCGAGGCCCCACAGCAGCCCGGCGGCCAGAAAGCCGTTGTACAGCCCCTGATTCGCCGCCAGCCCTTTCGACGCCGCGGCGAACTCGGGGGTCAGCTTGAACGTGCGCCTGCCGAACGGCTTGTCCCAGAGAAACATCTCGAGGACGAGAAAATAGAGGTGCAGCAGGGCCACCAGCGCGATCGCGATATTTGCGGCTGTCGTCATGGTCGGTACCTTTTCGCCGGCCGCAGGATCAGGTGCCAGGCCTCGCGTTTGCGCTCATAGGCGATGGACGCGTTGGCGGGGCTGGTGGAAGGCAATCGAATATACCGCAGGGCGCGGATGCCGGGTTCCGGCAGGACATTGCGCTCGTAGGAGGCCGCCGCCCTGGCGCCATTGAAGAATACGTGGGAAATTTTCCGGTGATTCCGGAAGAAGGCATGGAAATCGTTGGCAATCTCGGAATTGCGGTCGATGCCCGAGTCCATGCTCCCGCTTCGCCTGCACGAACGAAGCACATCCCAGACGGCTATGCGAGCTGCTTTCAGGGCATGAATCCGCTTCCTGTACGGAAAATGCCGATCAATGCCGAGTAGGTCGGCGACGATTCGCCAGAAGGCGTTCTGCTTGTGGGCGTAGTACTCGCGCGCATCCAGGGACTGCTTCCCGGGCATGCTGCCGAGGATCAGAACGCGCGCGTCGCGGCTCGCAACCGGGGCAAAGCCGCGAATTTTTGCCCCGCGACGCGTCTTGCGCACAGCGGCTAAGCCTTCGACTTGACTTCGCTTTCGATGTTTCCCCTGGCGAGGGTGGTGACGATGCGCTCGCCCATGCTCGCCTGCGAGGCATTCCGCAGCAGGGCGCCAGTGGCGCCGCGCGTGATGGAATAGCCACGCGCCAGAACGGCAGTCGGGTCAAGGCTGACAATGCTTTTCTGGGCGACATTGACCTGAGCCGTGAATCTTTCGAAAAGACGGGCGGTAGCGGAGGAGAGGCGCTTGCCGAGGTGCAGCAGGTTCTGGCGGAGTCGGCGCAGGCGCTCTTCGGGATGGACGAGGCGGCGGGCAAGGCCGTCCACGGCCTGCATCGCGTATTCCAGCTTTCTCGCGGTTTGTCGTGAAATCCGCAGCGCCGTTGCCGCGATGCGCTCGCGCAGGGCCTCGATCGATGGGCTGACCAGTTCTGCCGCCGCGGTCGGCGTGGGTGCGCGTTCGTCGGCGGCAAAGTCGGCGATGGTGAAGTCGGTCTCATGGCCGACGCCGACGACGATCGGGATGGCGGAGGCGCGAATTGCGCGCGCGAGCGCTTCCTCGTTGAATTGCCACAGGTCCTCGATCGAGCCGCCGCCGCGTACCAGGAGGAGCACGTCGCACTCGGCGCGCGCGTTGGCGCTGGCGAGCGCCTGCACCAGCTTGGCGGCGGCGCCTTCGCCCTGAACCGGGGCCGGATAGACCACCACGGGAATGGACGGATTGCGGCGCCGCAGCGTCGTGAGGACGTCGCGCAGCGCCGCTGCGGCGAGCGAAGTGACCACCCCGATCTGCATCGGATGCTCCGGGATCGGGCGCTTCGCACCCGGATCGAACAGGCCTTCGCGCGCGAGCTTGTCCTTGAGCTTCAGAAAGCGCTCGTACAGGGGCCCGAGCCCGGCGCGGCGCATTCCCTCGACGTTCAGCTGGAAGCGACCGCGCGGCTCGTACAGGGTGACCAGCGCGCGCACCTCTACCCGCAGGCCATCGGCCGGTTTCCACTCCAGCGCTGCGGCGCGGCCCTTGAACATCACGCAATCGACCTGCGCCGCGTCATCCTTGATCGTGAAATACAGGTGCCCGGAGGCCGCCGGACGCAGGTTCGAGATCTCCCCCGCGATCCATTGCAGAGGGAATCGCCGCTCGAGCATTTCGCGGGCGCTGCGCAGCAGCTGGGAGACGCTCAGGACCGCCGATCCGGCGGGGGGAAAGTCAAGCTCCATGACGGCGCCGAGACTACACTAGTCCACATGCGCGCGTGGGCGGCTTGCGCTTCAGTAAGGAATCGTCGTGGAGGCCGATTCTTATAGATAACACGCTGTATCAAAAGAAGAAACAGCTGATGAAAAATTAATCGCGACCATCTTCCGGCGCATGTCTAGGGTGACGGGTCCCGATGTTCAGGGATAATCCACAAACTTATCCACAAGTTTTGTGGATATCGGGCGCGAGGCGTCCGGCGACGCGGTGCCGGAATGCAAACCGTAGTTGCCGCTCACACGCGCTTTGGCTAAAGTGCGCGCACGAAAATGCATTTACGTTTCAAAGGATAACGCCTTGTTTGCCATCATCCAGGCCGCAGGTTGGCCAATCTGGCCGCTGCTGCTGACTTCGATCATCGCAGTCGCACTCATCATCGAACGCTCGATCTCGCTGCGCGAATCGAAGATCGTGCCGTCGACCCTGCTCGCAGACGTGACTGCCGTGTACGCGCGCCAGGGTCTGAACGCCGACGTCCTCGACAAGCTCGCCAAGGATTCGCCCCTGGGCGAAGTGCTGGCCTCCGGCCTGAGGAACGAGAAGAGCCCGCGCCATGTGATGAAAGAGGCGATCGAGGAAGCGGGCCGTTCCACGGCGCACAATCTGGAGCGCTTCCTCACGACGCTGGGCACCATCGCCACCGCGGCGCCGCTGCTGGGCCTGTTCGGCACCGTGGTCGGGATGATCGAGATTTTCGGCTCGCAGGCGCCCGGCGGCACCAACCCGCAGCAGCTCGCCCATGGCATCTCGATCGCGTTGTACAACACCGCGGCCGGTATCGCGATTTCGATCCCGTCGCTGATTTTCTACCGCCATTTCAAGAACAAGGTGGACGGTTTCGTGGTTCTGATGGAGCAGGCCGCTTCCAAGCTAATCGATATCGTGCATGGCGAGCGCGAAGGTTATCAGAGCAGGGCCAAATAGCCCGGTGATGGATTCGCAATGAATTTCCAGCGCGGCCGCTACAAGGAGGAGCCCGAGATCAATCTCGTGCCGCTGATCGACGTCATGATGGTGATCCTGATCTTCCTCATGATCACCACCACCTACTCGAAGTACACCGAGCTCCAGATCAACCTGCCCACGGCCGATGCCGAAAAACAGCTCGAACGCCCGGGCGAGGTGAGCGTGCTGGTGAACGCCAAGGGCCAGTACGTGATCAACAAGGCGGCGGTCGAGTTCGCGAGCATAGAGCAGCTCGCCGGGGAACTGCGCCGCGCCGGCGCGGGCCTGCGTGAACCGATCGTCATCATCAGCGCCGATGCCACCGCCACCCACCAGTCGGTGATCCGGGTGATGGAAGCCTCGCGCGTCGCCGGCCTGTCGCAGATTACCTTTACGACGCAGTCCGCGAGGTAGTGAAGCACTGGGTCCGCCGCGGCGCCGTCGCCTGGCTGCTGTGGCCGGCAAGCATCCTGTTTGGAGCGGTGGTTTTTTTCCGGCGCCTTTTTTACCAACTACGCATTTTCAAGAGCCACAAAGCCGGCATCCCGGTGATCGTGGTCGGCAACCTTGTCGCCGGCGGCAGCGGCAAGACCCCGCTGGTGCTGCGCATCGTGGAAATTCTGCGCGAACATGGCTGGAAGCCGGGCATCGTCTCGCGCGGCTACGGCGGTTCGACGGCGGCGAAGGGCGGGGCGCCGCGGGAGGCGAACATCGCCTCCGAGCCCGCCGAGGTGGGCGACGAGCCGATCCTGCTGGCGCGCCGCAGCGGCTGCCCGGTATGGGTGGCACCCGAGCGCGGCGCGGCCTGCCGTGCGCTGCGCGAGCAGCATCCGGAATGCGACGTGATCGTGACCGACGACGGCCTGCAGCACTATGCGCTTGTGCGGGATATCGAGATCTGCGTCGTGGACGGACGTGGTTTCGGCAACGGTTTTCTCATGCCCGCCGGACCGCTGCGCGAGCCGCGGTCCCGTTTGTCGTCCGTCGACGCGGTCGTCGCGCATGCAAATGCGGATGTGAAAGGCTACAGGATGGAATTGCTGGGCGAGACCCTCGCCCGCATCACCGATGCACACGATGTCCGGCCGGCGAAATCCTTCGCTGGGCAGAAAGTGCATGCCGTCGCCGCGATCGGCGACCCGAAGCGGTTCTTCCTGCAGCTCGCGCGATTCGGCATGCAGCCGGTGCCGCATCCGTTTCCCGATCACCATCTGTTCCTCGCCGCGGAAATCGACTTCGGCGACGGGGCGCCGGTCGTGATGACCGAAAAGGACGCGGTAAAATGCAAGCGCTTTGCCCAGGCGCATCACTGGGTGTTCCGGGTGAACGCGTCGCTCGATCCTGCCTTCGAACGCTGGCTGCTGGAGAAGCTGAGTGGATCCAAAGCTGCTTGAAATCCTGGTCTGTCCCATCTGCAAGGGGCCGCTGCTGCACCGGCGGGCGGCCGACGAGCTGGTTTGCAAGGCCGATCGCCTCGGATTTCCGATCAAGGACGGTATTCCAGTGATGCTCGAAGAGGACGCACGCAAGTTGCCGCCCGAAGAGGAAGTCGCCTGAGCCGGGGGGATGTGAAAGGTTTTCACGTCGTCATCCCCGCGCGCTACGCCTCGACGCGGTTTCCGGGCAAGCCGCTTGCGGACCTGGGCGGCAGGCCGATGGTGGTCCATGTCTGCGAGCGTGCGCGCGCGAGCGGCGCGCGCAGCGTGACGGTAGCCACCGACGATGCGCGCATCCGGCAGGCGGTCGAGCAGCACGGCCACCGTGCGCTGATGACGCGCGCCGACCATCCCTCGGGCACCGACCGCATCGCCGAAGCGGCGGCTGCGCTCGGCCTCGCCGACGGCGAGATCGTGGTCAACGTGCAGGGTGACGAACCGCTCATCGATGCCGGCCTGATCCGCGAGGTGGCCGCAGTTCTGGAGCGCAGCAGTAGCGCGAGCATGTCCACTGCCTGCCATCCCATGCACGACCAGGCCGCCCTGGCGAATCCAAACGTGGTGAAAGTCGTTCTCGATGCGGCTGGCTACGCGCTCTACTTTTCGAGATCCAAGATTCCCTATCCGCGCGAAGTCGACGGCATCTGGTACCGGCACGCCGGGATCTACGGCTACCGGATGGAATTCCTGCAGCGTTTTGCGACGCTTGCGGTTTCTCCGATCGAGAAAACGGAAGCCCTTGAGCAGCTGAGGGCCCTGTGGCACGGGTTTCGCATTGCCGTGGCCGTAAGCCAGGCCGCGATTCCGCCCGGGGTCGATACGCCGCAGGACCTCGAAGCCGTGCGTAGAATACTGGCCTGAGCGAAGGAGCGACAAGATGCGAATGATACTTCTTGGCCCGCCGGGCGCCGGCAAGGGCACCCAGGCGACGTACCTCACCAAGCACTTCGGCATCCCGCAGATTTCCACGGGCGACATGTTGCGCACCGCAGTGAAGGCAGGCACGCCGCTCGGCCTCGCCGCGAAGAAGGTCATGGACTCGGGCGCACTGGTATCGGATGACATCATCATCGGCCTGGTCAAGGAGAGGCTGAAGCAACCCGACTGCGCCAAGGGCTATCTCTTCGACGGCTTTCCGCGCACCATTCCGCAGGCCGAGGCGGTGCGGGACGCCGCCGTGGCGATCGACTGCGTGCTGGAGATCGACGTCCCGGCCGAGGAAATCATCGTCCGCATGGGGGGCCGCCGTGCGCACCTCGCCTCGGGCCGGACGTATCACGTGAAATTCAATCCGCCCAAGGTGGAAGGCAAGGACGACGTCACCGGCGAGCCGCTGGTGCAGCGCGACGACGATCGCGAGGAAACCGTGAGGAAGCGGCTCGAGGTATACCAGGCGCAGACGCGGCCGCTGGTGGAATTCTATGGGCGCTGGGCTGCCGCCAGCCCGACCGCCGCGCCCAAGTACCGCAAGATCGCGGGCCAGGGCGGCGTCGAGGCCATTCGGGATCGCGCGATTGCTGCCTTGACCTGATAAAATTCCCGATCTTTTCAGGGGGAATTCGCATGTCTGGTGGAGTCATTTTCGCGCTCGCGTGCGCCGCGATCGCAATCTTGTACGGCGTTGTTTCGATCAAGTGGATCCTCGCGCAGCCCGAGGGTAACGAGCGCATGCGCGAGATCGCCGGCGCGGTGCGCGAAGGCGCCAGCGCCTACCTCAACCGCCAGTACGCGACGATCGGCATGGTCGGCCTCGTGCTGACGGTGCTGATGGCCATCTTCCTCGACGGTTACACCGCCGCCGGGTTCGTGATCGGCGCGCTGCTCTCCGGGGCGACCGGCTACATCGGCATGAACGTTTCGGTGCGCGCCAACGTGCGCACCGCGGAAGCGGCGCGCACCGGCCTGAACGAGGCGCTCAACATCGCGTTTCGCGGCGGCGCGGTCACCGGGCTGCTGGTGGTGGGCCTCGCGCTGCTCGGCGTCGCGGGCTACTTCGCGTTCCTGTATGCCAATGCGCACGACAAAACCGACCTCGCGCACATCATCCACCCGCTCATCGGCCTTGGATTCGGCGGCTCGCTGATTTCGATCTTCGCGCGGCTGGGCGGCGGCATCTTCACCAAGGGGGCGGATGTCGGCGCCGACCTGGTCGGCAAGGTGGAAGCCGGCATTCCGGAGGACGATCCGCGCAACCCCGCCGTCATCGCCGACAACGTCGGCGACAACGTCGGCGACTGCGCGGGAATGGCGGCCGACCTGTTCGAGACCTACGCGGTCACCATCATCGCCACCATGCTGCTCGCCGCTCTGATGGTGAAGACGGCGAGCGCGAATGCAGTGATCTATCCGCTCGTGATCGGCGGATTCGCGATCATCGCCTCAATCATCGGCACCTGGTTCGTGAAAGCGAAGCCCGGCGAGAAGAACGTCATGCCGGCGCTCTACAAGGGACTGGCCTGGGCGGGCGCCATCGCCCTGATCGCGTTCTGGCCGATCACGCAGTGGATGATGGGTGACATCGTCGCCAATGTGCCCTTCGAGATCAACGGGCAGAAGAAGATGATCACCGTCGGCCACCTTTGGGGCACGGCCGTGGTCGGCATGGCATTGACCGGGTTCCTGGTCTGGATCACCGAGTACTACACCGGCACCCAGTACAAGCCGGTGCAGCACGTGGCCGCCGCCAGCGTCACCGGCCATGCCACCAACATGATCGCGGGCCTGGGCGTATCGATGAAATCCACCGCCTGGCCGGTAATGGCGGTGTGCGTGGCGATCTTCGCTTCCTACTCGCTCGCGGGCTTGTATGGCATCGCGATCGCCGCCACCTCGATGCTCTCGATGGCGGGGATCATCGTCGCGCTCGACGCCTATGGGCCGATCACCGACAACGCGGGCGGTATTGCCCAGATGGCGGACCTGCCGGACTCGGTGCGCGCCATCACCGATCCGCTGGACGCAGTCGGCAACACCACCAAGGCGGTCACCAAGGGCTACGCCATCGGCTCGGCGGCGCTCGCCGCGCTGGTGCTGTTCGCCGACTACACGCACGCGCTGGAGGCGGCGGGCAAGTCGGTTTCCTTCGACCTGTCCAATCACATGGTGGTGATCGGCCTGCTGATCGGCGGCATGGTGCCGTTCCTCTTCGCGTCGATGGCGATGGAGGCGGTCGGGCGCGCGGCGGGCTCGGTGGTGGTCGAGGTGCGCCGCCAGTTCAAGGAAATTCCCGGCATCATGGAAGGCACCGCGAAACCCGAGTACGGCACCGCGGTGGACATGCTCACCAAGGCCGCGATCAAGGAAATGATGATTCCGTCGCTTCTGCCGGTGGCGATACCGGTGCTGGTCGGCCTGATTCTCGGTCCGCAGGCGCTGGGCGGCGTGCTGATGGGCACGATCGTCACCGGTGTCTTCGTCGCGATTTCGATGTGCACCGGCGGCGGCGCTTGGGACAACGCCAAGAAGTACATCGAGGACGGCCACTACGGCGGCAAGGGTTCCGAGGCGCACAAGGCCGCGGTCACCGGCGACACGGTGGGCGATCCCTACAAGGATACCGCCGGCCCCGCGGTGAACCCCCTCATCAAGATCATTAACATCGTCGCACTGCTGGTCGTGCCGCTGATGTGAAGAAG
>SHXL01000035.1 GCA_009693345.1 Betaproteobacteria bacterium | reverse complement strand
CTTCTTGCCCTCGTATTCGGCAAGGGAGAAACTGATCTGCTTTGGTGCCGTGGAGTTCATCTCGGCTCTGCGTTGTGGGATACCTCTATATAACGCTTGAGTGCCTGCGCCGGTTGGCAAATTTCGTGAATAAATCTGCGTTTCCCTAGGGTTACAGACGAGCGCAATAAGCTCCAAGCCAAATTACTTGGAGATAAGAGCGTTCAGTCGAGCGGAGGCAAAAAATGATGGAACTTTTTTTCTTTGTAGTCGCGGCGCTGGCGCTCCTACATTTCTGGTACGAATCAATTCTTGCTCCGTCGCTCCGTTGGCAGGTAAGGCATGAATTGTTCAAGCTTCGTGACGAAGTGCGATCTATGAAAATTGATACTGGCGTAGCGTTTGAGAACCACCACTATCAGTCGCTACAGCACTCGCTTAATGGAGTTATTGCCAATCTGTATAGGATTGACTTGGCGATGTTGTTGGGCCTCGTGAAGCGCGTTCATAGCGATGAGAAATTTAAGAAAGAGATGGAGAAAAGAGGGGAAGTTCCAGATGACTGTAAGCTCCCTCGCGCAAGAGAGATAGCCAAAGATGGAACTAAACTCATTCGCGCCGCCGTAAGCATCAATACAGGCGGCTGGAGTTTTTATATTGTTCCCATCGTTATTGCGGTGGCTTGTTACCAGACTACTAAAAAGGTTGTGCAATTCATCTTCTCTCTTACTGAGAGCGAAATTGAGAAGGCCGTGAAAAGTCCCATTCCCACGGGAGTTGTGCGGTAACTAACCGTGGCGGGTAGTGCTGGTTCCTGATCAGGGAGTACGCCGAAGTTTCAATTTCATGCTGCTTCGCAAAACCGCACTGCGCAATGCCCCGAAATCAGGTTTGCACCAGCTGGCGATGGCTGCGGATGCTCATCAGGATGCCGATGCTGATGAACAGGGTCAGCAAGGCCGTACCGCCATAGGAGACGAACGGCAGCGGAACGCCGACTACGGGAAGAATGCCCGAGACCATGCCCATGTTGACGAAGGCATAGGTGAAGAACATCAGCGTGATGGTGGCAGCGAGGAGGCGCGCAAAGAATGTTGCGGCGTTGGCCGCAATCATCAGCCCGCGCGCGATCAGCAGCGCATAGATCGTGAGCAGGACGACGTTGCCGATGAGGCCGAACTCCTCGGAGTACACGGCGAAGATGAAGTCGGTGTGCTTCTCCGGAATGAACTCCAGGTGCGTCTGCGTGCCGTGCAGCCAGCCCTTGCCGGTGATGCCGCCCGAACCCACCGCGATGGTCGACTGGATGGTGTGATAGCCGGCGCCGAGCGGATCCTGCGTCGGGTCTATCAGCGTGAGGATGCGCCGCCGCTGGTAATCGTGCAGCATGCCCCAGAGCGGCAGCAGGCTTGCCAGGCCCAGGACGCCCAGCGCCGCGAGTATTTTCCAGCCGATGCCGGCGAAAAAGATGGCGTAGAAGCCGGCTGCGGCTACCAGCACTGCGGTGCCGAGGTCGGGCTGGCGCGCAATGAGCAGCACGGGCAGTGCGAGCAGCAGCGCGGCGACGGTGAAGTCGCGCAACTTGAGAGTCGACTCGTTCTTGTGAAAGTACCAGGCCAGCATCAGCGGCAGCGCGAGCTTCATCATTTCCGAAGGCTGGAAGCGCGCCACGCCGACATGCAGCCAGCGGCGCGCGCCGTTCACCACGTCGCCCGCGAGCGCGACCGCGACCAGCAGCGCGATGCCGACGAGGTACGCCGGGACCGCGAAACGCATCAGCGTCTGGGGCGGGACGCGCGCGGCCAGCCACATTGCAGCTAGCGCGACCACCAGATTCGACACCTGCGCGGTGACGCGCGCAGGCTGCTCGTAGCTCGCCGAAAACAGCGTCGCCAGGCCGAGGACGACCAGCGCAAGACTCAGCGCAAGCAAGGGGCCGTCGATACCGCCGGTGAAGCGCTGGACAATGCGGCGCGCGGAGAACGGGGCGAGTTCCATCAGTCGCTTTCGTCCTCTTAGTCCTGCGCGCCGGCCGCGGCCTCGCCCCGCGCCGGTGCCGCGGCGGCCCCCCTCGCCGCTGCTGCGGCGTCCTCATCCGGCAGTTTGCCGAGCATGTGGTAGTCGAGCACCGTGCGCGCAATGGGGGCGGCAGCGCGGGCGCCGAAGCCGCCGTTCTCCACGATCGCGATCAGCGCGATGGTCGGGCGTTCGAGCGGCGCGAAGACGATGAACAGCGAATGGTCGCGGTGGCGTTCGGCGACTTTCTTCTCGTCGTATTTTTCGTTCTGCTTCATGCCGATCACCTGGGCGGTGCCGGTCTTGCCGCCGTTCGTGTATTCGGCGCTGCCGAAGGCGCGTGCGCCGGTGCCCTCCTTGTTCACGCCTGCCATGGCGCGCTTCACGAACTCGACGTTCTCGGCCTTCAGCGCAATCCGCTTCAGCAGCGCGGGCTCGATGTGGCGCCGCTCGCCGGTGCGCAGGTTGTCGATGTACGAAGCGAGGCGCGGCCGGTACATGTCGCCGTTCGCCGCCAGCGTCGCCATGGCGAGTGCGAGCTGGATCGGCGTATAGGCGTTGTAGCCCTGGCCGATGCCGATCGAGACGGTTTCGCCGGCGTACCATTTCTGCTGTTCGGGCCGCCGGAAACGCTTCTGCTTCCACTCGGGCGAGGGCAGAACGCCGGTCGCTTCCCCTTCCAGATCGATGCCGCTCTTAGCGCCGAAACCGAATTTTCCCATGAAACTGGCGATCGCGTCGATGCCCATGTCGTTGGCGAGCTGGTAGTAGAAGGTGTCGGAAGACACCACGATCGACTTGTAGAGGTCGACGTAACCGTTGCCGCCCTTCTTCGAGTCGCGGAAGCGCCTGCCGCCGAACTCGAAGTAGCCCGGATCGTGGATCGCGCTTTTCTGCGTACGCTTGCCGAGTTCCAGCGCCGCCATCGCCATGTACGGCTTGAAGGTGGAGCCGGGCGGGTAGATGCCGGCAATGGCGCGATTGGTGAGCGGCCGGTCGGGCGAATTGTTGAGCTCCGCCCAGCTGGCGGGATCGATGCCGTCGACGAACAGGTTCGGATCGAAGCCGGGCTTGGAGACGAACGCGAGTACGCCGCCGCTCGAAGGTTCGATCGCGACCAGAGCGCCGCGGCGCTCTCCAAACGCGGCTTCGGCAACCTCCTGAAGCTTGATGTCGAGCGTCAGCGTGATGTTGTTGCCGGCCTGGGCGTTGGTGCGCGCGAGGGTCCGGATGCCGCGCCCCGCAGCGTCGATCTCGACCTGCTCGAAGCCCGTGGTGCCGTGCAACTCCTGCTGGTAGCTCGCCTCCAGGCCCGATTTGCCGATGTAGTCGGTGCCGCGGTAGTTCGCCTCGACCTCCAGCTCGGCGAGTTTTTCCTGGTCCTTCTGGTTGATGCGGCCGATATAGCCGATGACGTGCGAGGCGATCTCGCCATACGGATACTGGCGGAACAGGCGCGCCTTGATTTCCACGCCCGGGAAGCGGTAGCGGTTGGCGGCGAAGCGCGCGACCTCCTCGTCCGTGAGCCTGGCGCGGATTGGCAGGCTCTCGGCGTTGCGCATTTCCGCGAACAGCTTGCGGAACCGGCTGCGGTCCTTGGCCTGGACGTCGATCACCTCCCCCAGCTCCTGGATGGTGCGCTCGAGGTCGCGCACTTTCGCCGGAAAGATCTCCAGCGTGTAGGCCGAGTAGTTGCGCGCCAGCACCACGCCGTTGCGGTCCAGGATCAGGCCGCGGTTGGGCGCGATCGGCACGATGGAGATGCGGTTCTCCTCGGCCTTGGAGGTATAGGCATCGTGATGCACCACCTGCAGGTGGACGAAGCGCATGAACAGCAGCGCGAACGCTGCCAGGACGGCGAAACCGGCGACGCCGATGCGCAGCTGGAAAAAATGAAGCTCGCGCTCGTGGTCCCTAAGTTCGCTTGGCCTCGTTTGGTTCAATCTCATAAGGCCCTGGTCTCGTCGACATCCGCGGGCATGCGTTGCGGCAGCAGCAGCACGAGGCTCACCAGCGGCCAGAGCATGGCGCCGATCAGCGGTCCCACCACGATGCCCCAGCCCGGAAACTCGGCGCCCGCCGCCAGGCGCACCAGCGCCGAGACGCCCTGCGTGAACAGCAGCAGCGCCGCGACGTGCAGCGCCTGGCTCCAGAGCGCAAACCAAAGGATGCGGCGCGAGAGTGTGATCGCGACGAACGCGAGCAGCGAGTAGGCAAGCGCGTGCTGGCCGAGCAGCACGCCGTTGCCGACGTCGATCAGAAGGCCCAGCAACCAGCCCGCTCCGAGACCCACCAGCCGGGGCTGGTGCACGCACCAGAAAGCGAGCACGAGCGCCACGAAATCGGGCACCAGCAGCACGTTCTTCCACGGCAGGAAGTTGAGCAGCAGCGCCACCGCGAGCGACGCGAGAATGGTGCCCGCGCGCACCGGCAGGAGGATCGCCTGCGCCGAGGTCGGATTACCGAGCAGCATCAGGATCCTTCCTGCGGATCTTGCCGAGCCGTTTCTCGCCCTCGGTACCGGCCTCTTCGGGGTAAGCGGTCCGCCCGGACCCGCTGCCGAGCACGAGAACGTAGCCGCCGCTTTCGACGCCCGCGGCGGGACGGCAATCGATGCGCGCGAAAGCGTAGGCGGCGTCCCGCTCGATGCGCGCGACGGTCGCTACCGGCAGGCCCGGCGGATAGGTGCCGTCGATTCCCGAGGTGACCAGCTTGTCGCCGTTCTGGATTTCGGCGTTCGTAGCCATGAAGCGCAGTTCCAGCATGCCGCTCGAGCCGGCGCCGAAGGCGATGGCGCGCAGGCCGTTGCGCACCACCTGGACTGAGATCGCCTGCCCCTTGTCGGTGAGCAGCGTGACCTCCGAGGACAGCGCATGCACCCGCGTCACCTGGCCCACCACGCCGTTCTCATCCACCACCGGCGAACCTGCGCCGACGCCGTTCTGGCTGCCCTTGTCGATAATCACCTTGCGCGAGTACGGATCGCGGCCGTTGTAGAGGATCTCGGCGGGCGTGGACCTGAGCGGCAGGCGATCGGCGGCGCCGATCAGGCGCCGCAGCTGCCCGGTCTCGGCCTGCGCCGCCTCGAAGCGTTGCGCGGCCTGCGAGGCGCCCAGCAATTTCGCGCGCAATTCGACGTTCTCCTCGCGCAGCTGCGCCTGGCTGACAAAGTAGCCGGAGACGCGTTCGGCCAGCGCCGCCGGCAGGGTGGCGAGGCTCTGCAGAGGATACACCGCGAGCGCGAGCACGCTCCTCAGGCCTTCGGTGTAGCGGAAGCGCGCGTCGAGGACCAGCAGCGCGAGGGAAAGGGAGGCGAAAAAAGCTAGGCGAACGAGCGGCGCCGGGCCGCGGTTAAAGAACGGAGGGGGGGAGTGCTCCATTCAGGTGACGGGGTGTCAGCCCCATCGATCACTCATTCGTGAAGACCGACCCGAAGTGCTCCATCTGTTCGAGCGCCTTGCCCGAGCCGCGTACCACGCAGGTGAGCGGGTCGTCGGCGATGATCACTGGCAGCCCGGTTTCCGCAATCAGCAGCCGGTCGAGGTCGCGGAGCAGCGCGCCGCCGCCGGTGAGCACCATCCCCTTTTCGGCGATGTCGGCGCCGAGTTCGGGCGGGGTCTGTTCCAGCGCGCTCTTCACGGCGCTGACGATCTGGTTGAGCGGCTCGGTAAGCGCTTCCAGGATTTCATTCGAGGAAATCGTGAAGCTGCGCGGGATGCCTTCGGCGAGGTTTCGGCCCTTGACTTCCATTTCGCGCACCTCGGAGCCGGGGAATGCGGAACCGATGGTCTTCTTCACATTCTCCGCGGTGGTCTCGCCGATCAGCATGCCGTAGTTGCGGCGGATGTAGTTGATGATCGCCTCGTCGAACTTGTCGCCGCCGACGCGCACCGAACCCTTGTGCACGGCCCCGCCGAGCGAGATCACGCCTACTTCGGTGGTGCCGCCGCCGACGTCCACCACCATCGAGCCGGTCGCCTCGGCCACGGGAAGGTCCGCGCCGATCGCCGCCGCCATCGGCTCTTCGATGAGAAACACCTGTCCTGCGCCCGCGCCGATCGCCGATTCGCGGATTGCGCGCCGCTCGACCTGCGTTGAGCCGCAGGGGACGCAGATGATGATGCGCGGCGAGGGCGAAAAGAGTTTGTTGTCGTGCACTTTCTTGATGAAGTACTTCAGCATCTGCTCGGTGACGGTGAAGTTGGCGATGACGCCGTCCTTCATCGGCCGGATCGCCACGATGTTGCCCGGCGTCTTGCCGAGCATCATCTTCGCTTCCTTGCCGACGGCCTGGATTGATTTCTTGCGGTTCGGTCCGGCGTCTTCGCGAATCGCAACCACCGACGGCTCATCCAGTACGATGCCCTTGCCACGCACGTAGATCAGCGTGTTCGCGGTGCCAAGATCGATCGCCAGATCGTTGGAGAAATAATTGCGGAGAAATCCAAACATGTTCGTAATCGATCCCTTTCGCTGATGCTCTAGGTGTTGCCTTAAGTTCCGGCGCTAAGGCTGCGTTCTGGAAACGTTATTCCCCTAGGGGCTATGATACTCTTACCGCGACCTTCGGCAAGCGCAAGCACGGCCTCCGACCCCGCCTTTTACACTGCCTTTTACCGCGCCTGTTCCCTGCCATGTCCCTCACCCCCGACCAGCTCCAGCGGATCGCGCTTCTGGCCCGCATCGCTGTCAGCCCGGAAGAGGCGCTCGGCGTGACCGACCGGCTGAACCAGGTGCTTGGCCTGATTGACCGGCTGCAGGCTGTGGATACCCGCGGCATCGAGCCCATGTCGCACCCGCTGGACGCCCAGCTCGCCGTGCAGCAGCGTCTGCGGTCCGACGCGGTCACCGAAGCCGACCGGCGCGCTGATTTCCAGGCGGGTGCCCCGGCGGTGGAGCAGGGCCTCTATCTGGTGCCTAAGGTCATTGAATAGGAATGAAAGGGAGGCATAGCCCCCTTCAGAACCCCCCCATGCTCAATTCGACCGTTATCGAGTTGTCCGACGCCCTCGCCGCGAAGAAAGTCTCCTCGGTCGAGTTGACGCGCCTCTACCTCGACAGAATCAAGGGCCTGAACGGGCAGCTCAATGCCTTCATCACCGTGGACGAGGAGCGCAGCCTGGCGCAGGCGCGTATCGCTGATGAGCGACGCTCCAGGGGGGAGGCGGGGGCCCTTACCGGCGTCCCGGTCGCGCACAAGGACATCTACTGCACTAGGGGATTCCGCACCACCTGCGGCTCGAAGATGTTGGCGAACTTCAGGAGCCCTTACGACGCGCATGTGATTGAGCGCTTCAACGCTGCGGGGGCGGTGCTGCTCGGCAAGACCAACATGGACGAATTCGCGATGGGCTCCTCGAACGAGACCTCGCATTTCGGCCCGGTGCGTAATCCCTGGGACCCTGGCAGGGTCCCAGGGGGCTCTTCGGGGGGGTCGGCGGCGGCGGTGGCAGCCCGCATGGCCCCGGCCGCGACCGGTACCGATACCGGGGGATCGATCCGCCAGCCGGCGGCGCTCTGCGGGATATCCGGGCTCAAGCCCACCTATGGCGTGGTATCCCGCTACGGCATGATCGCTTTCGCCTCTTCGCTGGACCAAGGCGGGCCGATGGCAAAGAGCGCCGCGGATCTTGCGCTGCTGATGAACGCCATGGCGGGTTTCGATGCGCGCGATTCGACCAGCCTGGAGCGCCCGGCAGAGGATTACGGGCGCGAGTTGAAGCTGGATGTTGCCGGCTTGCGCATCGGTCTGCCCAAGGAATACTTCGCCGAAGGTGTGGATCCGGAGGTTCTTTCCCGCGTGCGCGAAGCAATTCGCTGGTTCGAATCGCAGGGCGCGGAAACGCTCGAGATCACGCTGCCCAACACGGGGCTCGCGGTGCCGGTCTACTACGTGATCGCGCCGGCGGAGGCTTCGTCGAATCTTTCGCGCTTCGACGGCGTACGCTATGGCCACCGCGCGAAGGACTATGCGGATCTGAACGACATGTACCGGCGCACGCGCGCCGAAGGCTTTGGCACCGAGGTGAAGCGGCGCATCATGATCGGCACCTACGTGCTGTCGCACGGCTACTACGACGCCTACTACCTGCAGGCGCAGAAAGTGCGGCGTATGATCGCGAAGGATTTCACCGAGGCGTTCACGCGCTGCGACCTGATCATGGGCCCGACCTCGCCTTCCACCGCGTTTGCGCTGGGCGCCAAATCCGACGACCCGGTGCAGATGTACCTGAACGATATCTTCACCATTCCGGCGCCGCTCGCCGGGCTGCCGGGGCTGTCGATACCCTGCGGTTTCGACGCCAGGGGCCTGCCCGTGGGTCTGCAGATCATGGGCAACTATTTCGCCGAAGCAAGAATGCTCGGCGCCGCCCATCGCTACCAGCAGGCCACCGACTGGCACCTGCGCGCACCGAACGAGGCACCGCTATGAAATGGGTCGCGGTCTTTTTCTGCTTTTTTTCTTTACAGGTTTTTTCGCAAGAGCAAACTGAAACACGGGACCTCATCGGGCAGCTTGGCGGGCGCGCGACGCTGATCAACCTCTACGCCACCAGCCAGCCTGACGGCTCGTCGCGCGTCACGGGCGAGTACATCGTCCTGCCGACGATGCAGCAGCGCTTCCTCGAGGCCGAGCGCAGCAAGCAGCTCGGCGTCACCTTCCTTAAGGAAGGCAACACGCCGATCCTCTACGGCCGGCCGGCCACCGCCACCCTGCAGGGCACCTGGTCGGGCGGCGTGTTCAAGGGCGCCCGTTACGGCCCGGGCGGGCAGCAGCGCGAGCGCTTCGAGTTCAGCGAGAGTTTTGCGCCGATGGGCGGCTATGGCGCGGGCGTGCGCTGCGAGACCGCGGACGCGCGCTATTCGGCCACGCTCGCCTACGCCATCGAGAACGGCAAACTGAAGAGCTTCGAGTGGCGCTCGACGGTATCGCCGGGCGGGCATCCCTGCAATCTCGCGGGGCTCGAGCAGCGCCCCGCCAACGGCGGCCTGCGATTCGCCGCTGGACGCTGCAGCGTCTCGCTGCGCGATCTGGGCGACTACGTGCGCGTCGCGGCGGAGGGCTGCGCCGGGATGTGCAGCTCGCAGGGTTATCTCGAACCGGTGCTGGTGGACCGCCGGGGCAATTGCCAGCTGCTGCGGCCGCAGGCGAGATAGACGCGGAGCCGGCGCCTTGGCCTGGGAAATCGTCGTCGGCATCGAAACCCACACGCAGCTCCTTACCCGGAGCAAGATGTTCTCCGGCGCGCCGAACGCGTTCGGCGCCGCGCCGAACACCCAGGCCTGCGCGGTGGACATCGCGCTTCCCGGCACCCTGCCGGTGGCCAACCGCGCCGCGATCGAGCACGCCATCCGCTTCGGCCTGGCGGTGAACGGCAGGATCAGCCCGCGTTCCGTATTCGCGCGCAAGAACTACTTCTACCCGGATCTTCCCAAGGGCTACCAGATCAGCCAGTACGAGATTCCGGTCGTGCAAGGCGGCACGTTCCGTTTTTTCGCCGACAAGATCGAGAAATCGATCCGCCTGACGCGCGCCCATCTCGAGGAAGACGCCGGCAAGTCCCTGCACGAGAACTTCAGCGACGTCACCGGCATCGACCTCAACCGCGCCGGCACGCCGCTGCTTGAAATCGTGACTGAACCGGAACTGCGCGGCGCGAAAGAAGCGGTCGCCTACGCGCGCGCGCTGCACGTGCTGGTGGTCTGGATCGGCATTTGCGACGGCAACATGCAGGAAGGCTCGTTCCGCTGCGACGCCAACGTCTCGGTCAGGAAGACGGGCGACGAGAAACTCGGCACGCGCTGCGAGATCAAGAACCTCAACTCGTTCCGCTTCATGGAGCAGGCAATCGAGTACGAAGCGGCACGCCAGATTGAGGTCCTCGAAGGCGGCGGCTCGATCGTGCAGCAAACGCGCCTCTACGATGCCGACAGGAACGAAACGCGCTCGATGCGCTCGAAGGAAGACGTGCAGGACTACCGCTACTTCCCTGACCCGGACCTGTTGCCGCTGGTGATTTCAGAGCAGGATATTGAGCGAGTCCGTGCCTCTATGCCCGAATTGCCTGAGACGAAGCGGGCAAAATTGATTGAAGCCGGTGTTCCTCCAGCGCAGGCAAACCAAATCACGTCAGATATTGAGCTCACTCGCTACACTGTGTCCGCGATTAGGGATGCGTCCAGAATCGCAACCCAAACTGTCTCGAGCTTGATTGTCGGTCCGCTGAGTGCAAGACTAAATCAAGACAATATTTCCATCGACAAGAGCAAGATGTCTGCGGATCAACTGCGGATCCTCGCCCAGAGAATGGAAGATGGAACTCTGTCGGGGAAATTGGCGAAGGAGATCATCGACGCAGCGTGGGCTGGTGAGGGCAATGTTGATGAAATCATTGAGAAGCGCGGCCTGAGGCAGATTAGCGACTCGGGCGCGATCGAGAAGATCGTCGACGAGGTGCTGGCCGCGAACGCGAAGCAGGTGGCGGACTACCGGGCGGGCAAGGAGAAAGCGTTCAATTCGCTCGTCGGGCAGGTGATGAAGCGCAGCCAGGGCAAGGCCAACCCCGCGCAGGTGAACGAGGTGCTGCGCCGCAAGCTGACCTCCGCTTAGCGCGAAGGGATCGATATGCCGCGGTTGCGTTCCAGTTCCTGCAGGTAACGCCGGTCACGCTCGAGTTGCTGTTGCGAGCGGCGCAGGTCTTCCTGTTCCTGGCGCTGCCGCTGGTAATCCGCCTGTCGCTGTTCCGCGACCCGCCGCCTTTCCTCAATCTGCTCCTGTTGCGTCATTCGTTGCCGCTCGTACTCGATACGCCGGTTGTCGCTTTGCCGCATTGCTTCCTGGCGCCGTTCCTCGGCCGCCTGCCGGCTCGTATCGGAACGGTCCTTGGCCCAATCCACGGTCTCGCGTACGAGGTTGGCCTGCTCCGCCTTTTGGCGCGCTTCCTCGGCCTGCTGAAACTCCAGCAGCCGTAGCGCATCGACCTTGTGCTTGTGGGTCGAGCCAGACCCAGGCGCCGATGACGCCCACCGCAAGCAGCAGCGCAATGCTGCCGATCCAGCTGCGGCTGAATCCCGGGGAGGGCTCCGCGACGTGTTCCAGGCGCGCATTCGCCGGCCGCGGACGCGCTTCCTCCATCCCCCCCCCCCGGACAGCGAACGGAACTGCTCGCGCAACTTCTCGTCGTATAGTTTCTTGCGTACCGGGTCGGCGAGCAGCTCGTAGGCCTCGCGGATGAAGATTCGTTCCGCCGCCACCTCGGGCGCGGCATTGTCTTTCAGCGCGGCCATCCGCGCTTCGTAGGCCGCCTTGATAACTTCCGGCGCGGCCGTGGTGTTTACGTGCAACACCTGGTAGAGGGTCTTCTTTGCCACGACTGTCTTCTTGACTGCAAGTGGCGTTTTCGGATTTCGCGGCGTTATCTGCCGCTATAGAAATACTCGCGCTCCAGGCTTGGCGCCGGAGAGAGCGGAAGGTTCGGGTCCCATCGGCCGCGCCGCGGCACCCCGAGGATGAAAGCATTTGCGGGCCGGGACTGAGCTGCTTGCTAGCCTCGCGGATCGTAGATCACGACTGGAACCGGCTTTCGGCGCTCCGCGAGCAGGCGGGCATAGTAGATACGGTCGGATTCCGCGCGTACGACGGCCGATTCGTAACTGTGGCGTCCCGGATTTGCCGGCATCCAGCTTTTCACGCGCGTGTCGCCGGCCCCGCTCCGGCGATCCGAATACGTCACCTTGCCGTCCGCGTCCGTGCTCTTGTAGAGTACGCGCTCGGTGCCGGCGTTGATCGCCCACAGCAGGCTGAACGCGAGGAGCAAAGAGCGGCAGGGCGTCCGGGTCATTTGCCGGCACCCTTGGTGAGTTCGACGTAGCGTTTCTTGTCCTCGTCGTACTTCGTGTTGATCGAATCGACTTCCTTTTTCTTCGCCGCGAGCAGGCCTTCCTGCGCCTTGATGTCGATCTCCGCGTCCTGGATGTCCTGGCCGAGCTTCGCCGGCGGCTTGTTCTTTCCCTGGAAGAAGTCGAGTTCCTTGGTGAGGTCGGCCTTGCGCTTCTTAAGCAGGGCGATCTTGCTCTCGACGTCCTTCACCGCGAGCTGGTTCTCCTGCAGCGCGCGCCCGCGCGCGTTTTCGATCTCCTTCTCGCTGGTGTAGGTGGCGAGCAGCGCGCGGTTGCGGCGCCCATCTTCCTTGGTGATCGCATCGCGCTTCTTGCGGTCTTCCTCTTCGGCCGCCTTCTTCTCGCGCTCGGCGGCGGAGGCTGCCGCATCGATGCGTTTGGTCACCATGCCTTGTGCGTTGAGCTGTTCCACCGGCTGGCCGACGCATTGCGGCGGCACGCTCTGGCCGTAGTATTTCTTGCCGTCCTTGCCGGTGCAGCGGTAGGACTGCGCCTCGGCGACCATGGGCAGGGCGGCGATGACGACGATCAGAACGGCGCGCAGCATGACTATCCCCGGAATACGTTGTTGCCCCGATTCTAACGCGCCGGAGCGCCCGGACGTTGACCTGCTAGAATCCGCCGCGCCACGTCAGCCCACGCCATGCATTCCGCAGATCCAGCCTTCATCGCCGATACCACCGCCAGGATGTTGCTCGAGGTGAAGGCGGTGCTGTTTTCGGAAGACAAGCCTTTTATCTTCACGTCCGGCTGGGCGAGCCCGGTCTACATCGATTGCCGCAAGCTCATCTTCTATCCGCGCATCCGCACGCAGTTGGTGGATTTCGCCGCCGCCACCCTGTCGCGTGACGCCGGCTTCGAGCAGTTCGACGTCATCGCGGGCGGCGAAACCGCGGGCATTCCGTACGCGGCGTGGATCGCCGACCGCTTCGGGCTGCCGATGCAGTACATCCGCAAGAAGCCCAAGGGATTCGGCCGCAACGCCCAGATCGAGGGCGACATCCGCGCAGGGGCGAGAACCCTGCTGGTGGAGGACCTCACCACCGACGGACGCTCGAAGATCAACTTCTGCAAGGCGCTGCGCGACGCGGGCGCGGTGGTCGATCACGTCTTCGTCAACTTCTACTACGACATCTTCCCCGAGTCGAAGAAAGTGATGAGCGAGTTGGGGGTGCGGCTGCACCACCTCGCCACCTGGTGGGATATCCTCGCCGTGGTCAAGAAGGGCGGCTACCTGGCCCCGGCACAGGTGGCCGAGGTCGAGAGCTTCCTGCACGCACCGGCGAAGTGGTCGGCGGCGCACGGCGGCGCCTCCGCGTTTCCCGCCGCCTGACCCCTCCTCCGGCGCTGGCCGCGCGCGACGCGCCGGCGAGCTCGAGCAGCCGGCGCGCCCCCGCTCTCCCGCGCAGCGAACGGGCCCATAGTTCCTTCACGAGCGCCTCGTAGAGCGAAACCGCTTCGCGCGCTGCGGTGACGCTCGCCACGCCGAAGCGGACGTTCGGCAACTCCCCGAGGCGGAATGGGCTGACCGCGAGGCGCACCTCCGCGCCGGCATAGAAAAGCTGAAAAGTGACGTTGGGCAGGGTGTCCTCGATCAGCCCGATCTGCGTGCCGAAGGGCTCATGCTCCATGAGCGAGGAAAGGTGCTCGACCTCGCGGCAGGCCGCCAGCCGGCGCCGGGCGCGTTCGGCCTCCGGCAGGTCGAGCCGCCCCACCAGGCCGATGTCGAGCAGCCGTTCGATCTCCGGCACCCCGACCAGATTGACGATCGCCGGCCGACGGATGCGCGCTGCGCGCTTGCGCGCTTCCAGGATCCGCCACACGGCGCGCGCTTCTGCGAGCGCCGCCGGCCGCACGCGCGGGTCCGCCGGCACGCTCTCCTCGAGCATCGTGCGCATGGACTGCGAATAGGCATCCGAGGTGAGCAGGTACGACACCGGGTTGAAGTGCGCAACGATGCGCTCGGCTCCGGATTCCAGCTGCTGCATGCGGGCGAAATAGCTGGGCGCCCGCGGGTGGTACTCGACACCGGCACCAAGGAGCGAGGGCAGCGAGGTGCCGAGCATCTGTGCCAGCCGCTCCAGCACCTCGATCTTGATCATCTGCCCGTCCTCGATGCGGTACAGCGCGGCGCGCGACACCCCGAGCTTGCGCGCGAGGGCCGCCGCGCTCGCCCGGGCCCCGAGGCGGTAGACGCGCAGGCGGCTGCCGATCTCGCGCAGGTCGAGCTTCGCAGGGGGTGGCTGGGCGGGGGTACGCATGGAGCGGGGCGAGTGTAGCAGACCCCTGTAGCAGAATATTGACAGTTGTCTCAAAAAATGGATAAAGTCGCCGCTTCCTGCCAGATCTCACCATGGAGGCCCGCCTATGAGTCCGTATCGCCGCAACCTTCTCGCCGTCGCCGTCGCCGGGACGCTCTCGCTCGCCTTCGGTCTTGCGCAGGCCCAGCCCAAGGCCAAATACACCGCCAAGATCGGCCACCTCGAGGCGGCGGCGCAGCCGCGCCACCAAGGCCTGCTCAAGGTTGCCGAACTGGTGAAGAGCCGCACCGGCGGCGAAGTCGAGTTCCAGCTCTTCCCGTCGTCGCAGCTCGGCAACGCGCGCCAGATGATCGAGGGCACGCAGCTTGGCACCAGCGAAGGAACCGTGATGCCGGCGGCCTTCCTCGGCGGCTTCAACCCCGCCGTCTCGGTCCTCGACATTCCCTACCTCTTCCCGTCGGACCGCGCGGCAGCGCAGGTGCTGCGAGCCGGCCCGTTCGGCAGGGCGCTGCTCGACTCGTTCTCTTCCCGCGGCTTCGTCGCCATCACGCTGTGGCCGAACGGGCGCAAGTCGCTCACTTCGAACAAGTCGCTCGAGTCGCTCGAGGCGATGAAAGGCCAGAAATTCCGGGTGATGGACTCCAAGATCCTGATGGAGCAGTTTGCCGCGGTGAATGCCTCCGCGGTCGCGATCCAGTTCGGCGAGCTCTACACCGCGCTGCAGACCGGGGTGGTCGACGGGCAGGAAAACCCGCTCGACACCATCTCGACGATGAAATTCCACGAGGTGCAGAAGAACCTGGTGGTCACCGAGCACGGCGTGATGGAGGACGTGGTGCTGTTCAACCCCGACTGGTGGCAGAAGCTGCCGGTGGCGCACCGCGACGCCATCGTCAAGGCGTTCGACGAGGTGCGCCCGGAGTTCGAGAAGAACAAGGATGCGGCGCAGAATGCCGCGCTCGAGATCATCCGCGCTTCGGGCAAGACCAACGTGCGCGTCGCCGACGAAAAGGAGCGTGCGCGCATCCGCGAAGCGATGTACGCCCGTTCGCGCGCCGCTTATCTGGAGCGCGCCGGCGGCGAAGGCCAAAAGCTGATCGCGCTCTATGAGCAGGAGCGCAAAAAGCTCGGCAACTGACTTGGGCGCGGCGCTCGATACGCTGCGGTGGCTTGAGCGTGGTGTGGCTGCCGCGCTCATGATCCTGATGGCGCTGATCTACGCTTTCAATGTCGCGGTGCGCGAGCTGGTGCCCGCCCAGGCTGCCAGGTTCGCCTGGATCGAGGAGGCCTGCCTGTTCTGCCTCGCCTGGGTGGTGTTCCTCGGCCTCGGCCTCGCCCTGGAGCGCGGTCGTCACATCGCCATGACGAGCCTGCTGCAGCGCCTGGCGCCCGGGCTGCGCCGTTCGGCCAAGCTGCTCATCGACCTCACCGGCCTCGCCTTCAGTTTCTACGTTGCCAAGCTGTCATTCGACATCACCCTGTTCGTCGTCAGAAGCGGCCAATCCAGCCCGACGCTGGACCTGTCCATGGGCTGGCTGTACGCGGCGATGCCGGTCGGGTTTGCGCTCCTCGGTCTGCGCTATGTGCTCGAGCTGCGCGCCGGCGAAGGCCGGTTCGCGGCGCCCGCCGCGTCGCTCGTGCACTGACTGGAGGGCGCGGCATGCTCATCGTCGCATTCTGCATTCTCGCTTTCGCAATGCTGGCGCTCGGTTTCGAGATGCTGCTCGTCATGGGAGTGCCCGCCCTGCTCGCCAAGGCGGCGTACTACGCAGCAATGCCCGATGTCATCATTCCGCAGAAGATCATGGGCGGCGTCAACGTAGGCACGCTGCTTTCGATCCCGTTCTTCATCTTCGCCGCCGAGCTCATGGCGCACGGCGTCATCGCGCAGCGCCTGACCGCGACGGTGCGTGCGCTGGTGGGGCATTACCCGGGCGGCATCGGCCATACGACGGTCGGATCCTGCATGGCATTCGGCGCGGTATGCGGTTCGGCGCCTGCCACCGTCGCGGCGCTCGGCCGGCTGTGCTACCCGGAGCTGCAGCGTGCAGGCTACTCGGAAAAATTCAGCCTCGGCCTGATCGCCTCGTCGGCCGAATGCGCGCTGCTGATTCCGCCTTCGATCACGATGATCATCTATGGCTGGATCACCGGCACTTCGATCGCGGCGCTGTTCGCGGGCGGCCTGGTGGTGGGGATAGTGCTGGGCCTTGCCTTCATGGTTCTGGTGCAATGGGAAACGTGGCGCGTGGGGGCGCGGCGCGCGGAAAAACCGAAGCCGGGCGAGCGCTTCGCGGCGATCGGCGCCGGCGCGTGGGCGCTCGGACTGCCGCTCGTGATCCTCGGCGGCATCTATTCGGGAACTTTCACTGCAACCGAGGCCGCCGCGGTCGCGGTGGTCTATGCAATGTTCGTCGAGATGGTGGTCTACCGCGCGATCGGGCTGCGGCAGCTGGTGGCAATCGCGGAATCGAGCGCGGTGGCGGTGTCGACGATCTTCATCCTGCTCGCGATGGGCGCGCTGCTGTCGCACTTCGTGATACTCGCCAATCTGCCGCGGATCGTGCTCGATTTCGTGCGCGAGATGAACATGAACTGGGTCATGTTCCTGCTGTTCGTCAACGTCCTGCTGTTCATCGCGGGCATGTTCATCGACCCGAACTCGATCCTGCTCCTGTTCGTGCCGACGCTCTATCCGGTAGCGACCGCGCTCGGCATCGACCCGGTGCACTTCGGGCTGCTGGTCACGCTCAACATCTGCATCGGGATGATCACCCCTCCCTTCGGGCTCGATCTGTTCGTCGCCGCGGGCACGCTCAACCGACCGGTCGAGAACGTGGTCGCCGGCATAGGGCGCTTCGTGCTGGTCAATATCGCGGTGCTCGTGCTGATCAGCTACGTGCCGTCGATCTCCACGGCGCTGCCCAAACTGCTGCTATGAAGGTCGGAACCCACGCCTGCACCGTGGTCGAGAACCGGTGGGTGAACGCGCGCTACAAGTACTTGCGCCTCGCCTGCCCGCTGCCGCTGGCGCGCCACACCGTGGCAGGGCAATTCTTCCAGCTCGCCTGTCCGGTTACTGACACCGAGGCGCCGTTCTTGCGCCGGCCGATGAGCGTCTATGGCATCGGGCCCGAAGAGGATCGCATCGAATTCCTTTACCACGTGAAGGGCGTCGGGACGCGCGCCCTGGAGCGCCTGAAGCCGGGCGGCTCCCTCACCATCGTCGGACCGCTGGGCGCGGGATTCAGCTTCTCGTCTGACTGGAAGCGGGTGCTCCTCGTCGCGCGCGGCGTCGGGCTTGCCACCATGGCGCCGCTCGTGCCGCTCGCCGCGCGCGCCGGCGTCGCCATCACCGCGCTGCTTTCGGCGCGCGCGCCTGCCGACCTGATGCGCGAAGAGTTCCTGCGCGGCGCGCCGGCCGACCTGCACGCGGTGTTCGACTCCGATGGCGGTTCCGCCGTGGAACGTGTCGAGCCGCTGCTCGGGAGGATCCTCGAGCGGGAGCGGCCCGATATGGTCTATACCTGCGGGTCCAACAGGCTTCTCGCTCTCCTGCAAAACATTCTTGGTTCGACTGCGGGGGAAGTGGCCCTGGAGCAGCAGATGGCTTGCGCGATGGGCGTGTGCCTGTCCTGCGTGCGCCTTTTCAACGAGGACGGCACGAAGGTATTCCACCGCGTGTGCTGTGAGGGGCCGGTGTTCCCGATCGCGGCGGTGGCGGGCGAGGTGCAGTTTGGCTGATCTCAGAGTAAGCATCGGTTCGCTGATACTCAAGAACCCGGTGATGCCGGCCTCGGGCTGCTTTGCGCACGAATACGCCCGGGCGATGGGTCTGGGCCGGCTCGGCGCGCTGGTCACGAAGAGCGTTACGCCGAAGCGGCGCATCGGCAATCCCGTGCCGCGCGTCGCCGAGACCGAATCGGGGATGCT
>SHXL01000034.1 GCA_009693345.1 Betaproteobacteria bacterium | reverse complement strand
TTCTTCTTGCCGAAGGCGTTCTTCGTCATGTCCTTTCCACGAGGTCGAAGCCGTTCTGGCGATCCACAAGATAGATCAGGCCGCGCGCGTCGATGGTCACGTCGTTCGACGACACGCGCTCGCAGCCTGGCGGGACGTCGGGTACGTGGTAGCCGACTTCCTTCATGCGGAACGGGTCCGACACGTCGATCAGGCGCAGGCCCTGCGCGAACCAGGCGAAAGGGATCACGGTGCCGGTGAAGCGCTCCGAGGGCTGGTGGCAGCCGGTCATCGCCACGGCAGGCTCGCTTTGATCTATCGAATCAACTTGAAAAGTGCTGATGGGGATCGGCGCCCTTTCATCCGTGATGTCGTACATCCACGTGAACGCCGGCGCCGCGGGCGTGAGCTTGGAGACATCCTCGTCGGCCACGATCATCACGTCGCGCCCCTTGAGCGGTTCGGGCATCGGCAGGCAGGTATGCGTGGGATGCGGGAAGGCGAGGCTCTTCACGCCCTGCGAAACGAGCTTCGGCTTCGCCATGTCGGTGATATCGAGGATGAAGATGCCGTGGTGCCAATAGCTCACGTACAGGCGGTTGCCGCGGCGCAGCGGGTGGTGGCAGCGCGGCTCGACGTAGTCGGTCCACGGATAGTCCTCGCCGCCCGCCTGCCACTGCCCCGGAATCCACCAGCGCCCCACCTCCTGCGGCTTAGCCGGGTTCTTGAGGTCGAGGATCATCACGATGTTGCCGACGTAGCCCTCGACGGTGGGCGAGATGTAGGCGTAGCGGCCGTCGAACGAGTAGCGGTGCACGCCCTTGCCCGCCGTTTTCCACTTGGCGAGCTCCTTCGGTTTCGACGGATTCGAGATGTCGTAGATGCCCAGGCCGCCGCCGAAGTCCTCGTTGCCTTTGCCGAAGCGCTCGTGGTTGACGATCATCACGCCGTTGGCGGCGCGCACCTTGTGCGAGTGCCAGCCCTCCGGCATCTTGATGTGCTCGAGGAACTTCGGCTTCTTCGGGTCCGACACGTCGAAGAGGGACGTGCCGTTCGGGTTGCGCATGTGGCCGACGAGCATGGTGTTGCCCTCGATCCACACCTGCCCGCCGCCCGCCACGTCGACGTGCGAAACCAGCCGCGTATTCTTGCTTTTCAAGTTGAAAAACTAAATCAGACGTTCGATATCGCCGGAGGCATCGCGTCCCCACTTCTTGTGCAGGCCGAACGCGCGCAACGCCGGCTCGTCGCTGGCGACGAACAGCACGATCGGGCTCTTCGAGGTGTTGACGTGCTCCATCCACTCGCCCGCCGGCACGGCGAGGGTGTCGAAGTTCTTCCAGTCGAAGCGCTTGCCGCCGATCAGGGTGTGGCCAAGGCCGCCGCCCTCGAAAGGCGTCACCAGCAGGCTCGCAGTCTGTTTCAGCGGCCGCGTGCGCTCGCCGGGGCGCAGCATCTGCGCGAAGAAGGTCATGGTCTTGAACAGCGGCCCGCCGTTGACCGGGTCGACATATTCCACCATCAGCGCGTCGTAGGGATCGCCGTCCCAGTCCTTGTGCTTCTCGAGCAGCTCGCGCAGCGGCGCCCAGCGGTAGCAGTACATCGGCGAGGCCATGCCGGTGCCGCGCTTGTGCGACACGAAGCGCGGCAGGTAGCCGCCGTGGCCATAGATGCGCTCGGAATAGTCGGCCGGCACCCTTGCGGTCTGCTGCTTCTTGGCGACGCCGTCTTCCTTGTAGTCGTGCTCGAAATACACCGCATTCAGCGTCTCGACCAGCGGCAGGTCGAGCACCGACAGGTTCACCGCCGGGTCCGCGCCGACGTTGCCATGGTTGTGCCAGGTGTCGTGCGGCGTGAGCACCAGGTCGCCCGGTCCGAAGCTCATGTCCTCGCCCTCGACGCCGGTGAAGTTCTGCGTGCCGGTGAGGCCGAAGCGGATCGCGCTCGGCGAATGCCGGTGCGGCGGCATCACTTCGTTGGGATCGTTCAGGCGGTACGCGGTGTACATGGTGGTGACGGTGGCGCGGCGCGGCGCGAGCCCCGGGTTCACCAGGATCAGCGAGCGGCGTTCGGATTCCACCGTGGTGACGAGCTTCGCCGCCTTCACCAGCAGCGGCTCGATGGCGTCGGCATAGGACCAGAGGAAGGGCTGCGCGCGCGGCGCGGCGCCCATCAGGCGCTTGACCTCGTCGTGTCCCGGTCCGGCGGTGGTCGCCCAGAACGGAAACATGTCCTTTCGCGCGATGTCGGCGTGCAGCGCCTCCAGCTCGGTGGCGCGGGAGGCTATGGGGGTGGCGGTGGCCGATTTCATCTCGAAGGCTCCTTCGAATCGCTCGCCTAGAGTATATCTCCGGTGCACGGGCCGACGAAGGTTTAGGATGCCGCGCAGGAAAGGAGTTTCAACGGATAGGAAAGTCTATCCGCCCCTGACCCCACCGCGCTGCACGATTTGCCCATTCTCCCGCTCCCGGTTTGAACGACCGCTTCGGGTCGAAAGCGGTCATCGGACGGAGCACGGATTCGGCGAAGCCATTTCGTGGCTTCGCTTGCCTTCCGCAAATCACTCGCCGGGTCCCCGCCTGCGCGGGGACGACATCTGCGACGGCTAGTAACGCTTGCCGGTGTTGAATTCGCTCTTCAGGCGCGCGACCTGCCGCCTGAGGAGTTCGAGCTCCGCCTGCGCGGCCTGCACCTCGGCGGCGACCTTGCCGGCGTGGGCGAGGCGATAACGCTCGTTGGCCGCTGTCCAGCGCTCAACCAGCTGCTGTTCCTGATCGCGCCAAGTTTTCTTTTTGTCCATGAGATAAAAAAAGCTCGGTTGCCCGGGCTTCTTGGTGTCAGCCTTCTTCGACTTTGGCTGTCTTACTGGGTTTCTTTGCCTTGGTAGGGCGTGCCGTTGCGGCCTTGGCCGCTTTTGCCTTGCCGCTGAGCACCTCGTCGCACAACGCCACCACTTCCGGTTCCTGGAGCCGCTCCGCATTCGCGCGTAGCTGCTTCACCTCCGGTTTGGTCAACGTTTGGATTCGGTCCTTGGTCCAGTCCATGGCTTCTTCTCGCACCCGCCTTTATACCACCGAATCATGGCACAGGTCTATGTTTTTTTTGATTTTTTTCGAGTCGAGTCGAGCTCGGGATAGTGCCGGAAGATGCCCCGAAGGTTGAAGGGAACGCGCCCCCGGGAAGCAAGGTAGGCGGCGAGGCGAGGACGCGCCGCCACCCGGTCGTGGACCCCAACGATGCGCGCATGGCGCTGCTCAAGCCTGCCGAAGGCGAGCGGAAACGCGTAGCGCAGGCCCGCAACCATCTGAAAAAGGGACAGATCTGCGTAGCTGCACGCCTTTCCGAGCAGGTAGCCGCCCCCTGCGGAGCCCCTTTCAGCACGCCGCAATACCCCATCGTAATAGTCGAGATATTTCGGCAGCCGGACGGCAAGGAAATCCGCGGTCCGGCGTTTCGCTTCGGGCCGTTGTTCCTCGTAATAGCGGCCCGAACCGATCGGGTGGTGCGTGTCGTGCACCTCGGCCAGCCAGTCGGCGATGGTGAGCTGGAGCTGGTTCACCCAGAGACGGCCGGCTTCGTCCTTCGGCGCGAGGCACAGTCGCGGCCCGAGGTACTGCAGGATGTTGGCGGTTTGCGAGAGGACGAGCCTGCCTGCGACGAGGTATGGCGGAGCATAGGGTGCTCGCTTCAAATCCGGATAATTCGAAAAAGAAGCTTTTCCGGAAAGGCGCAAAACATCGACATAGTCCGCCCCCGCATCCTCCAGAGCGAGGCGGATGAATTCGCCCCGGCCCTGGATTTCCGGCCAGTAATAAAGCAGGTAGCGCATCAGCAGCCGGCGACGCAGTTGCCTTTACCGTCGAACTCCATGGTGCGGCCGCTGATCGCGAGCTGCGGCGTGATGCCCTTGAGCAGTTTGACGAGCGCCGCCGCGCGCGAAGCGGGCCGCAGCTTGCCGCCTTCGGTCACGGCTTCGTTCGGATGGCTGAGGATCACCGATGCGGGCCGGCCGAGTTCGTTCATCGCGTAGGCCCCCGAGAGCACGGTTCCCGCGCTCGGTCCGAGATTGAGCAGCGCAAGGTTCGCCTTGTGGAACTCGTCCACCACCGTTTTCATCTCGGTGTGGATGCCGGTGTCGCCCGACAGATAGGCCGTGAGGCCGTTGCTGAACTTGACGACGTAGCCGGTGGGCGGCCCGATGACGATGCTGGTGCCGTCGGCACCCAGGTTGGCGCGTTGCGCTTCAGACAGCAGCGAGAGGGGCGCGTTGTTGGCGTGCGACGCGAAGACGATGGTGATTTCCACGCCCTGCGTTGCCCCGGCCGCCCTGGCGGTGAATGCCCCGCCGAGGTGCGTGTTCGAGCGGCACGGCGTGGCCACCGGTACGGTCGTCGCGCCCGCGGTCTGCGGACAGAAGGCCAGCAGCGCACCGCCGCGGATGTGCTGGATCTTGGCGCCGATGAAGGTGCTCATGTCGCTCGTCATCACGAGCGCGGCGCCTTTCGCGGCCGCGACCTCCGCGGTCATGGAGTTCGGGCCGGCCGGCACTCTTTCCGAGTTCGCGCAGGTGCCGGCGCCGGGCGCCTTCAGCTTCTGGTCGCCAATGTGGTCGCCATGCACGTGGCTGAGCAGCACGAGGTGGATATTGCCGAGCCGCGGGTCGTCCGCACCGGTCAGGGTGTGGCCCGCGTCGTAGAGGATGCGCACGCCGGCCGGGTCTTCGAACAGCGTCGCGCGGTCGTTCGCGCAGAGCTCGCCCTGATGCGAGCCGAGGGGCGTGATTTTCACGTTCTGGGCGAGCGCCGGCGCTGTTGCCAGGCCTGCCGCCAGCGCGAGCGCGATACCGGCGGAAATCAGGTTCTGCGTCATGACGAACTCCCTTTGGTCAGGCCGGCGATCAACGGCCGCGATCCCTCCAGCGCGACGCGCTGCAGGTAGAAGGACAGCGCGCGCCGCCCGCCGAGTTCCTCGCCGCCGCCCTCGATCCAGCGGCCTGAAACGAAGCTTTGCAGGACTTGCATCAGGGTTCCCTGAGGAAATCACCCAGCGCGCGGTAGCTGACCGGCTGCATCGACTCTAGAACTTCAGCGCGCGCTAGATCGCCGGACGCGCGCCCATCGCCTCGGCCCAGCGGGCGACGTTCGGCAGCCCCTCCACGATGTCGGGCGCCGCGCCCTTGATGCGCGCAAATCCCGCGTAAAGGGAGAAATCCGCGATCGTCACCTCGTCGCCGGCGCAATACCTGCTCTTCGCGAGCGATGCATCCCAGACCTGGAACATGCCGCGCACCCTGTCCTTGAGCAGCTGCACCGTCGGCGCGTGCGGCTCCTTGGCGTTGCGGACGAGGAAAAAAGCGCCGAACAGCGGCGTCACGTCCGTCGAGGCGCTCATCAGCGCCTGCAGCGTCGCCGCGCGCACGGCGGCATCCTTGGGTAGGAACTTGCCGGATTTCTCCGCGCAGTAGACCAGGATCGCGGTGGACTGCGACAGCGTCAGCGGCCTGCCGCCCGGGCCGTCATGGTCCATGATCACCGGGATCTGCCCGTTGGGGTTCATCGCGAGGAATTGCGGGGTCTTGTGCTCTGCCTTGGCCAGGTCCACGGGGCGCAGCGTGTAGGGCAGGCCGCATTCCTCGAGCGCGACGCGCGCGCGAATACCGTTGGAGGTGGCGGCGGCGTAGAGATCGATCATGGGATTCCTTTGAAGTTCGAAGAATTACTGCATTTTGTCAGGACTTGCGCAAACAGGCTTCCAGCAGTTCCAGCGCGCGGCGCGCGAACTCCCACATGTTCCCTTCGCGGTCGGCGCTGCCGGTTTCGACCGTGATCACGGCCTCCACCGGCCCGCTGATCGCGATGCAGGCGTGCCCCGGCGCGTCGCCATAGCGGTTGCCCGCCGGGCCGGCGGCCCCGGTCTCGCTCAACCCCCAGGTCGTCGCCAGGTTGGTCCGCACCCGTTGCGCCAGCAGCTTTGCGTAGGGCTCGCTCGCCGAGCGCATGCCGGTCACGTCCTGCTTGCCGATGCCGAGCAGGGCGGTGCGGCCCGCCACCGTGTAGATCACGCCGCCGCCGAGGTAGTACGCGGATGCGCCCGGCACCGCCACCAGCGCGGCGTTGATCAGCCCGCCGGCGGAGGATTCGGATACGGCGATCGTGTGCTTGCGTTCCTTGAGCAGCGCGCCCACGGCGCTGCCGAGGCGGGTGAGCGGGCCGGACATCCCTTGCGCCACGACCGTGATCGGCTAGGACCGGGCGCCTGCCCGCTTGCAGCCGAGGTACTGCGCCGGCGGATCGAGCAGCGTGGCGCCCTGCTCGGCGAGTTCCAGCCGCAGCTTGCCGACGCCGTAGGCCGTGCCCGTGGAGCCGGCCAGTTTTTCGAGGCGGATTTCGCGGTCGGGCGCGATCAGCCAGACCGCGCCGGCGTCCAGCGTGCGAACGTAAAACTGCTTGCCGCCCTCGCACTGGTATTCCGCGGCATTGGCCGGCTTGCGGCTCGCCTCAGTCGCGCGCGGCTCGCCGAACGGCCACAGATTGATACCGCCGCAACCGGAAAGCAGGGCGGCGAGGCAAAGGAAGATCGGGGTCCGAGCCCGACGCATTTTCCGAGCCAGTAAATTAGCTTTCGTCGGATGCTTGGGGGAACGCCATGCCGTGCGGCAGTTCTTCGCGTGGCGGCGTGAGCGCATCGACCGCGACGCGCGGCGGGGCGCCTTTCTTGGGGCGCCCGGGACGGTACACCGCCTGATAGGGAACGAGCGGCGGCACGATCGGCGGCTTTTCCATGAACAGGCAATCGGATTCCGACGGCACGCTGGCCATCGCGCCGATGCGCCGTCCGTCGACGAACACGGTATAGCGGAACATGTGCGCCGAATAGGGAAATGGCTTGGCGATGATTTCGTACTTGCCAACCATGTAACGCTTGCGTTCTAGGATGGGGATGCTCATAGGTTCCGAATTGAAAAAGCCCGGTTGCCCGGGCTCTTTATCAGCTGATCGGGCTTACTAGACCGGCTTGACGTTGGTGGCGTTCGGGCCTTTTTCGCCCTGGCCGATGTCGAATTGCACCTTGTCATTCTCTTTGAGCGACTTGAAGCCGCCGCCCTGGATGGCCGAGAAATGCACGAAAAGGTCCTTGCCGCCGTCGTCCGGCGTGATGAAGCCGAAACCCTTGGCGTCGTTGAACCACTTAACGGTACCTGTACTCATGTCTCTGTTCCTTGAAATTAATTGAAAGTAAGGGCGGTTTGTTTGCCCTGCGGAAAATCAAGGAAGAGATGGACCTGATGAGCACAGCGCGGACGCTTACCTGACCAGCCTTTTCACTGCTTGAGAATCCTGCCCAGCCGTTATACAGCGTTTAGAGTGATCGGTCAATCAAATCAAAAGCTTGGAGTTTTCATGAAATTTCTGGTCGCGTTTCTCGCCTGGCTGGTCTGTACCGCAGCCCCGGCGCAGGGAATGTACAAATGCAGGGACGCGGCCGGCAAGATCACCTACTCGGGCAAGGAATGCCACCTGATCGGGCAGACCGATGCCGGGGTGGTCACCGGCCGGACCAGTGTTGCGCCGGCCATCAAGGTGCCGCCGCCAGCGCCGCCGGCCCCGGCCCAACCATCTGCAACCGCCAGCCAGGGCCCGGCAACGGGCAAACCTGCCGAGGAGCCGGAGAAAAGGTGCTTCACCGTGTCGAAGGTGGTGAAGACCGCGAAAGGCAACACCACCGTCACGTCCACGCGCTGCAACGACAAGCTCGAGGACGAGGACGCCGGGGGCAAATAAGCGCCGGGCTCTAGGATTTCGCCGGGCTGCCCCCCCGGGAATCGCGCAAGCGCCGCAGCCACAGCGCCGAAGGATTGAGCGGCGCGTAAAACGCGATCTGCATTGGTGAGTCCCTCAGGAACGCGCGTAATGACGGAGTTTCAGCGCCTTGGACTTCACCGGTCAAGCCGCGTTTGCAGGAGGCATGCATGACGATAAAGCTCTACTCGTGGCCCCGCAGCTCCGGCACCCGCGTCGCCTGGGGCGCTTGAGGAACTGGGCTTGCCCTATGAGTCCGTCACGCTCTATCCAAATCCCCTTTCCCGCAGCATGCTAACGGACGAGTTGAAGGCCATGGGCCTCACGAAGGCATCCCGGCACCTTCCGGACGGGAGTGCAAAATATGGCCGGTTGGCCCCTGATTCCGACTCCAAGCGGTTGCCAGCACTTTCCTAAACCGGGGAACTGTGGACAGCATCCCTCATAACGTGGATTCATAATCGTGAAAATTGACAATCCCACTGTCGTCGCGGAAATCGCTGCGAATCTTGATCGTTATGATCGAGCAATCGCGATGAACGATCTTGATGCGCTCGACGAGATGTTCTGGCGCAGCGACAAGACGTTGCGCTACGGCCCGAACGGCAGTCTCTATGGCCATGCCGCGATCTCGGCCTTCCGCCGCGGTCGCAACATCAGAGGCATTGAACGCACGCGCGGGCGCACGGTGATCACAGCCTTTGGCGAGAACTTTGCCACCGCTGACGCTGAGTACAACCGTCCCGGATTTTTGGGCATAAGCCGACAAAGCCAGACCTGGGTGCGTATGCCGGAGGGCTGGCGCATCGTTTCGGCCCATGTTTCGGATTTCACGCTAGCCAATTGATCCGGGAACGGGTCGTTGTGGATACCGGACGGCATGACTGCACCTTCTTGGGGATCGTTGAATGACCGCCTCCGACCCGATGCGGGCATTCAGGGTAGGCTAGTTGCCGCCCGGGGTCGTTAGGGTTCTCCGTTCGCCGCTCCTGGCGTGAAACGGTCATCCAAGGCTTGGACTCGTCCTGTACTGACTGGGGGGATCGGATGAACAGACGCGACACGCTGCTTGCTCTTGTTGCGCTTGGCATCGGGCTGCCGGGCGCGTTCACCCTTCCCATGGACGCGCTTGCGCAGGGCTATCCGACGAAACCGATACGGCTCGTCGTGCCTTTCGCGCCCGGCGGCACCACGGACATTGTTGCGCGCATCGTCGCCGACAGGATGACCCGCGACCTGGGACAACCCGTCATCGTCGAGAACCGGAGCGGCGGTGGCGGCACCATCGGCGCAGACCTCGTGGCGAAGAGCGCACCCGACGGCTACACGCTGGGCATGGCGACCGTTTCGACCATGGCGACCAATCCGGCCACCAATCCCCGAATCTCCTACGACGCCGCCCGGGATTTCACGCCGATCATCAACCTGGTTGACGTGCCCAATGTCCTGATCGTCAATCCAACGAAGGTGCCGGCGAAGGACATGAAGGAGTTCGTTGCGCTGCTTGCGAAAAATCCTGGCCGATATTCTTATGCGTCCTCCGGCTCGGGCGGCCTCTCGCATCTCGACTTCGAGCTGTTCAAGATGCTGACAAAGACGTTCGTGGTGCACATCCCCTACAGGGGCGCCGGGCCGGCGATGAACGACACCCTCGCGGGCCAGGTCGACGCACTGGTCGACAACCTGCCATCTGCGCTGCCGCACATCCGCTCGGGCAAGGTGCGCGCGCTGGCGGTAATGGCGCAGATGCGTATCGACGCGCTGCCGGGTGTGCCCACGTTCGCGGAGGTCGGCCTCAAGGAGGCCAACAACATGGCGTGGTACGGCCTGCTTGGTCCGGCTGGCTTGCCTCAGCCCATCGTGAGGCGTGTCCATGAGGCCGCCGTAAAAGCCTTGAACGACCCGGAGAGCAGGAAGCGCCTTGCCGACGGCGGTTCGATCGTCGATGGCGGCACGCCCGAGGCCTTCGCGCAGAAAGCTGCGCTCGAACTTGCGTTGCGTCGCGAGATCGTCGCGAAGCAGAACATCAAGCTGGAAGACTAGAATCAGCCATGGTGACCCTTCTGCAGAAAAATGCCTTTTGGGTGGCGGTCGGTATCGCCGCGGCGGCGGAAGGGCTGGTGATCTACCTGCAGTGGCCGCCCCCGCCCCTGAAAGTCTGCGCGTCTGTCGAGCTCGGCGAACTGCTGGCGATGGCGACGAAGACCGAAGCGGAACTGCGCGAGGCGCGCGCCCGCCTGGAGTTACCCGGAGGACGGGGCCTCCAGGGAAGTCATGCGCATGGAGGCGGTGTCCGCAGCGGCCTGGATCGAGGTTGCCAAATACAAGCAGCGGGCGCAGGAGCGGCAAAAGGCAAGCGGCGAGGCCGCGCGCGAGGGATCGTGTAACTAGCGCCGCTCCGCAGCCGCGGCGGATAAGGAAAATCACTACGTACGGCGGGGGCGAATGGGGGATGGGCTTCACGCCGGTGATCTGAAACAATGCGGAGTTGCGAGAGGGCAGGGCACCCGGCCTGCCCGATGCCAAGAGCTTGAAATTACCCGGGGCCGCAGGGGTCCTCGTCAAGCCGTTCGATGTGCTGCAACTGCCGCGCAAGCTTTCCGAGATCTGGAACGGGCTGAATCCTGCGGCGCCGGCAGTAAAGCCCTAAGTACCGGCCCTTCGCACGCGCGCGTCAGGCTCCCAGCAGCGCCGGGGACGGTTTCAATTCTCCGCGCTCGACCCGCGTCACGATTTCCGTCAGCCTGACGTGGCTCGGGGCGGGCACGCCGGCCGCGGCGCCCTTGAGTGCGATGAAGCCGTTCATGGCGTCGATCTCGGTGCGCCGGCCCTTGCGGATGTCCTGCGCCATCGACGGGCGCTGGATGTCGGCGCGCGGATTGGCGCCGGCTTTCGGCGTCAGCGCGGCGTCGGCTTCGGCCAGCGCCGCGGCATCGCCTTCGGCCGCGAGCGCGAGGCGCTCGGGTTCGAGGCCGCGGATTTTCTCCATCTGGTAGCCGAGCGCGTGGCCGACGCGGACGCCTTCGCCCGCGAGCCGGATCTGGAAGCGGCGGATGGCGTCGTTGCGGCTGCAGTCGGCCAAGCTCAGGCCGGTGGCGGCGCTGACGCCGTTGCCCATGCCGTTCTGCACCAGCTTCGACCAGCGCTCACCCCACAGGTTGGTGGTGACTTTGGAACTGTCGATGCCGCGCAGCCACTCGGCGAGTTCCTCGACGCGGCGCGTGACTCTTCCGTGCGGCTCGCCGACGCGGAACACCGTGTGCTTGTCGCCGCCCTTGGCCACCGTCCTGCGGATGCGGCCGGCCTCGTAGAGGTCCACCGAAATGATCGAGGCGACCACGCCGACGGTGCGCCCCCAGCCGACGATGCCGGCGATGGTTTCCTCGTTCAGGCAATTCTGCAGCGACACCACGAAGCCGTCGGCCGCGAGGTACGGCTGGATCAGCGTGCTCGCCCAGGCGGTGTCGTAGGACTTCATTGCCACCATCGCGACGTCCACCGGCGCCTTCGCGAGCGACTGCACCTCCGTGAGGTGGAGGGTCTTCGCCTTCTTGACGTCGAATTTCTCTTCCGGCGTGACGCCGTCGAGCTCCAGGCCGCGCGCGCGGATCGTCTCGACGTGCTCGGGCCATGGGTCGATCAGCGTCACGTCGTGCCCCAGATGCGCGAGCGAACCCCCGACGTAGCCGCCGAGCGCTCCCGCGCCGACGATCGCGATCCGCTTTCCCATTCCGGAAATCGGGGTCAGAGCCCGATTATTTGCGCAACTGCACGAAGCGCAACTGGCTCTGCACCAGGTCGGGCACGATCACCGTCAGTCCGCCCGCCTGCGGCATGACGCAGAAATCCGCCGGCCCCTTGAAGCCGTCGGCGAGCTTGCGCATCTCGCCGCCTTCGGTCCAGCGGAAGAGGGAACCGGTGTTCCAGTCGGTGGCGAGGATCGAGCCGTCCGGCAGCGCGTAAAGGCCGTCCAGCTGGCCGAGGGGCTCGGAGAGTTTCTTGATCTGGCCGTTCACGCCCAGCGCGTAAATGCCGCGCGGCTGGTCCGGCGCGACGAAGCCGACGAACAGCAGCATGCCGTTGCCCATCGGGTAGACGCCGTTCGGACCGATACCGCCGCCCTTGTAGACCTGCGTGATCCTGGGCGCCTGCTTCGCATTGAGGAAATCCGCCGGCTCGACCTTGACCAGTTGGTCGCTGCGGTTGTCGCTGATATAGAGCGATCCGTCCATCACCGCCGGGTCGTTGGCGAACACCACGCCGGGCAGCGCGAGCTTGCGGCCCTTCCTTGTCTTGAGATCGAAGACCCACACCACATCGATGTCGGTGACCCACAGGCGCTCGCCCTGGATCCAGATGCCCTTGGGCTTGTTCAGCTTCTCGCCGCCGGCCGCGGGCAGGAACTGTTTCTCGATCACCTTGCCGTCGAGGCCCACCTTGCTGATGTAGCCCATGCCGTCCTTCAGCGCCGGGTCGAGCTTGGGCGAGCCGAAGTTGCCGACGTAGAGCATGCGGCCCTTGACGTCGCAGCCGACCGACTCGGGGTTGACGAATCCACCGACCGTCTGCTCCGAGGTCGCCCGGTACTGCGCCGACGCCGTGGCGGAAAACGCCAGCAGCAGCGCGATCAATGCCGATTTTCTGTTTTGCATTCCATCCTCCCTGTTGGTCCGGGCGAAAGTATGCCCGGAATCGTCCGCGGTGAGACAATTCCCCCATGAAGACGGCCAAGAGCGGCCTGAAGCGTGCCGCCCCGAAGAAGCGCGCGCAAGGCGGCCGCGGGCTCGCGCGGCCTGAATCCGCGGGAGTGCCTGGTCGAGGACGTTGATTTTGAAAAAGAGACAAGGGAGAGAATAGAGAAGGAGGGCGGCGTCGTCCTCGCGGCGTACCGCGAACCGCTCGGCAAGAACCCCCTGATTCTCGCCGTGTTGCCGCTAGACAAGGTCGAGCCGACGCCGTTCCAGCGCGACGTCTCCGACATGCACCACAAGCGGCTCGCCGACGTGATCGACAAGACGGGCCTGTTCCTCGATCCGATCATCGCCATCACCGCGCCCGGCAAGGGTTTCTGGACGCCGAACGGCGGCCACCGCCTCGCCGCGATGCGGCGCCTGGGCGCCCGGTCGCTCACCGCGCTCGTCGTGCCGCGTCGCGAAATCGCCTGGCAGATCCTCGCGCTCAACACCGAGAAGGCGCACAACCTGAAGGAGAAGTCGCTCGAGGTGATCCGGATTTACCGGGGCTTGCTTGAAGAAGATTCTTCCCGAGCCGAAAAAGGTTTTGCGTTTTACCTGGAAGAAGCTTCGTTCGTTACCCTGGGCCTCTGCTACGAAAAGGCGCCGCGTTTCAGTGGGGGTGCGTACAACTCTATTATTCTCCGGCTTTCCAGCTTCTCCGATGATTCAATCAATAACAGCGTAAAGGTGAGAGAAAAGCATGCGGAGCAACTGCTTGATCTGGATTCGAAGGTGGCCGAAGCCGTCGCAAAACTCAAGGCAAGAGGTTTCATCAGCCCCTACCTGAAGGCCTTCGTTGTCGCGCGCATCAACCCGCTGCGCTGGATCCAGGGCGAGCCGCCGCCGCTGGAGGAAGTATTGAAGACAATGCGCGAGAGGGCAGGGAAGTTCAACGTCGACAAGATCAAGCAGGAAGACCTCGCCAGCACAGGCGGAGCGCCGGACGACTCAGACTATGACCTGAGCGCCTCGCGCACGAACTCCAGGCGGTCCTGGCCGAAGAACATCTCGCCGCCGACGAACATCGTCGGCGCGCCGAACACGCCGCGCTTGACCGCTTCATCGGTGAGCGCGATCAGCTTCGCCTTCACTTCCGGGTCGCCGGCGAGTGCCGCGAAGGCCGCGGCGTCGAAGCCCGCCTTCTCGAGCATCGCGGCGACCACCGCCGGATCGCCCAGGTTGCAGGGCTCGACCCACATCGCGTGGAACATCGCGTCCACGTAGCGCAGGAAGCGCCCGGGTTCGCGCATCTGCAGGCCCACTGCGCCGCGCATCAGCGTGAGCGTGTTGATGATGAAGTGCGGGTTCTTCACCAGCGGCACGCCGTAGCGCCGCGCCCAGCGGTCCATGTCGCCCCACATCCACGCGCCCTTGGGGGCGATCAGCACCGGGCTCTGGTTGCCGGTGGCCTTGAACACGCCGCCCAGCAGCATCGGGCGGCACGCGATCTGCGCGCCGCATTCGGCCGCGATCTTCGGCAGTTGCGTGTAGGCGAGGTACGCGGTTGGGCTGCCGAAATCGAAAAAGAATTCAACTTGCTTCGTCATGCCTTGTACTCCGCGCGCAGCAGCTTCGCCGCCGCGACCATCGACCTGAGCTTGCCGTCGGCCACGTCGCGCGGCAGGTATTTCATGCCGCAGTCAGGGGCGAGGATCACGTCTTCGGGCCGCAGGTAGCGCAGTGCCTTGCGGATGCGCCTGGCCACCACGTCCGGCGTCTCGACCGCCATGTCGTTCAGGTCGATGCAGCCCACCATGATCTGCTTGCCCTTGAGGCCCTCCAGCACCTTGCAATCGAGATTGGACTGCGCGGTCTCGATCGAGATCTGGTTGCAGCGGCAGCCGGCGAGCTCGGGCAGGAACGAGTAGCCCGAGGGCCGCGCGTGGATCACCGCGGCGTAGCCGAAGCAGATGTGCACCGCGGTCGTGCCCTTGATGCCTTCGAGCGCGCGGTTGAGCGCCGCGAGGCCGTACTCGCGCGCCTTCTCCGGCCGCGCCTGCATGTAAGGCTCGTCCACCTGCACCACGTCCGCGCCTGCGGCGAAGAGCTCCGCGATCTCCTCGTTCAGCGCCGCGGCGTAGTCCAGCGCGCACTCGGCGTCGGATTTGTAGAAATCGTTCTGCGCCTGCTGGCTCATGGTGAAGGGGCCGGGCACCGTGATTTTGACTTTGCGTGTCGTGTTTTTTTTCAGGAATTTGAGGTCTTCAACTTCAACTGCAAACTTTCTGCGAATCTTTCCCGCCACGCGCGGCACCGGGTTCGGATAGCCGGAACGGTCGAGCGCGGTCCCCGGGTTGTCGATGTCCACGCCCTCCAGCGCGGTGGCGAAGCGGTTGGAGTAGCTCTCGCGGCGGATCTCGCCGTCGGTGACGATGTCGATGCCGATCTCCTCCTGCGCGCGGATCGCGAGCTCGGTCGCGTCGTCCTGCGCCCCGACGAGGAATGGCTCGGGGATGCGCCACAGCTCCCGCGCGCGCACGCGCGGCGGAAAGCGCCCGCCGAGCTTCTTGCGGTCGATCAGCCACTCCGGTTGCGGATAACTGCCGACCAACGTCGTGGGGAAGAGCATCGCGCGAGGGTAGCAGGAAAATCGGGGTCAGAGCCCGAATTGCTTTTACACTCGTGCTGTGAATCGATCCGGTCTTGTCCTCCTTGCCTTCGCCTTCCTGCCCCAGGCGCTCGCGCAGCCGCGGCCGCTGTTCGAGTCGCATTCCGCCGGCCTGGGCGGCGGCAAGATGGACATTTCGATCCGTGAAACTGAGCGCCGGCCGCGCGCCTCGGTGCTCGACATCGATGTCCGCCAGATCGGCTCCTCGGTCGGCTCCTCGTTTTTCATCCTGTGCAGCGTGCGCAAGCTCGATCGAGCGCGCGGCGGCACCGGCCACATCGTCAAGCTCGATGACACGCCCGGGCGCGGCCAGATGCTGATCGGCTTCCTCAAATCCGCCGACGAACCGCCCGGCAACACCGATCCCGCGTTCGCCGCCGCGGGCAGCAAGGCGCAGGTGATCGAGCTGGAACAGTTCGGCGCGATCTGCGACCCGATGATGTAGCGTGATGAACGGATTCCCGCTTGCGCGGGAATGACGGCAAAATACCGCCAGCATGCTGACCGCCGCCGACAACGAACTGCTCGTCCGCACCGGCCCCGGCACCGCGATGGGCGAGTATTTCCGGCGCTACTGGCTGCCGGTCGCGCTCTCGCGCGAGATGCCCGGGCCGGACAGCCCGCCGATCCGCGTCAAGGTGATGGGCGAGGAGCTGGTCTGTTTCCGCGACACGCAGGGCCGCGTGGGCCTGATCGAGCCGCACTGCGCGCACCGCGGCGCGAATCTGTTCTTCGGCCGCAACGAGGACTGCGGCATCCGCTGCATCTACCACGGCTGGAAATACGACGTGGACGGCAAGTGCGTCGACATGCCGAACGTCGCGCCCGGCACCGCCATGCACGGCAGGATTTCGATCAAGGCCTATCCGACGCGCGAATTCGGCGAGATGGTCTGGGCGTATATGGGGAAACCCGTGGGCCCGCGCTCGCAACTGCCCGAAGTGCCGCAGCTCGATCACGGCATGCTGTCGGCGCCGCACAGCTACGTGACCAAGCGCCTGCAGGCCTGCAACTGGGCGCACTCGATGGACGGCGCGCTCGACACGTCGCATTTTTCGTTTTTGCACATGCCGGCGCCGAAGCAGGTGTCCAACGTGAACGCCACCGTCGCCGCGGACGAGAAGCGCCAGCGCTGGCTGCGCAGCGACCCGCTGCCGCAGTTCACCGTGCTCGACCACGAGGTCGGCTTCGTGGTCGGCGGCGCGCGCAAGGCGGACGGCAAGGATCTGTACTGGCGCATCACGCAATTCATGCTGCCGACGCACTCGATCACGCCGTCGGCCATGCCGGGCGAAATCTATTACGGCTACACCTGGGTGCCGGTGGACGACGAATCCTGCTGGATCTACATCTACGGCTGGCACCCGGACCGGCCGATCACCGCAGAGGAGCGCGCCCGGTTCGACAAGGGAGGCTTCGGCCAGTTCGCCGAGCTCGGGCCCGGTTACGTGCCGCTGCGCAACCGCTCGAACGACTACCTCATCGACCGCGAGGACCAGAAGCACCGCTCCTTCACCGGCGTGCGCGGCATCGCCGAGCAGGACGCGATGGCGCAGGAAAGCCAGGGCCTGATCGCCGACCGCACGCGCGAAAATCTCACGGCGACCGACGTCGCGGTGGTGCGCTTCCGCCGCCTCATGCTGGGCGAGGCGAAGGCGCTGGGCGAGGGCAGGGAACCCGCGGCGCCGCAGCGCCACGCCAGCTACCGCCTGCGTTCGGGCGGCGCCGTGCTTTCTTCCGATCTGTCTTTTGAAGAGGTTATGAAAATGCGTTTTGGAAGCTCATGGGGGAAAGTTTCATGATCCGGTTCCTGGCTTTTGCCTTGATTTTTATTTTCAGTCATTCAATAAAGGCCCAGGAGTACCCCGTCCGCCCGGTGACGGTGATCATCCCGTTCTCTTCCGGCAGCGCGAGCGATGTCATCGCGCGCATCGTGCTCGAGCGCATGAGCGCTTCGGTCGGCCAGCGCTTCGTCGTGGACAACCGGCCCGCCGCCGGCGGCACGGTGGGCACCATCGTCGCCATGAAGGCCGAGCCCGACGGCTACACGCTCGTCATGGGCGCCTCGGGGCCGCTCGTCGTCAACAAGGCCCTCAATCCGAAACTGGCCTATGACCCGGAAAAGGATTTCGATCCGATCTCGCTCTACGCGAGCATGCCCAACGTCGTCACCGTGAGCGCCAGGCTGCCGGTCAATACCCTGCCGGAACTCACCGACTACGTGCGCAGGAACGCCAATGTTCCCTACAGCTCGGTCGGCAACGGCAGCTCGCAGCACCTGGCGGGCGTGTTCTTCACGCAGCTCACGGGCACGCAGATGCAGCATGTGCCGTACCGCATCACTTCCCAACTTCAGGCCGACCTGATCTCGGGCCAGGTGCCGGTGAGCTTCCAGCTGCTGCCCAATGTCCTCGGCGCGATCAAAGGCGGCCATGCGCGCCCGCTCGCCGTGGCCAGCAACAAGCGCCTGCCCGCGCTGCCCGACGTGCCCACCGCCGCCGAGGCGGGCGTCAAGGGCTACGAGTCCGCCGCCTGGTTCGGTTTCGTCGCCCCGCGCGGCACGCTGCGCCCGGTCATCGACCGGCTGAACCGGGAAATCATCGCCGCCACCGCCGATCCCGCCGTGCGCGCGCGCCTCACCGACTTCGGCGCCGAGCCGCTCGCCTCCACGCCCGAGGAATTTGGCCGCTTCATTTCCACTGAAATGGTGAAGTGGCGCGAGATCATCACCAAGGGCAACATCACCCTGGAGTAGGCAACTGGACATGAAACAGGTTTTGATCGTTCTGGCAGCTTCGCTCTGCGTCATGCAGGGCGCGCAGGGGCAGCCGGTTTCAGCCGGCCCCGTCGATCCAAAGCTGATCGAGGACCTGATCCTCGCCAACCGCATCCTCGCGATGGAAAATATCTTCGATGCGATGGGGCCGACAGCTCCGCGCTGACCGATGATCCAGCTTCACCACTACCCCGGCAACGCCAGTTTCATCCCGCACCTGCTGCTC
>SHXL01000033.1 GCA_009693345.1 Betaproteobacteria bacterium | reverse complement strand
CCATGTGCCTGCACGGCGACCAGCCCGGCGCGGTCACATTCGCGAGGAAGCTGCGCGACGCGTTTAAGGAAAGGGGCATTTCCGTTGCGGCGCCTTAGTCTCGTCTGTTATTTCATATTCGCGTGCGCAGGCGGGGCGATCGCGCAGTCGTTTCCCAGCGGTCTGGTCAATATCGTAGTGCCGCTGGCGCCGGGGGATGCCGCCGATATTTCGGCGCGCTCGATGTCGGAGGAGATGGCGCGCCGGCTCGGCGTGCCGGTGCTGGCCGTGAACCGCCCGGGTGCGGGCGGCACCGTCGGCGCGGCGAGCGTCGTCCAAGCGAAGAAGGACGGGCAGACCATCCTCTTCGCGCAGAACAGCGCACTCACCTTTCGTCCCGCCCTCGATCCTCAGTCGGTGTCGTACGACGCGCAGAAGGATCTGGTGCCGCTTGGCGTCTCGTCACGCACGCCGAGCGTGCTGGTGGTGCGCAGCGACGCGCCGTACAAGACTTTCGCGGAACTGATCGTCTACGCGAAGAAGAATCCCGGCCAGGTGCGCGTCGGACACCCCGGGGTGGGATCGGTCGGCGAATTCTGCATCCTGCTCATCAACGCGCTCGCCGGCGTGGATCTGGTGCCGGTTCCCCACACCGGCGCTGCGCCGGCCGTGACCGCGTTGCGCGGCGGCCACATCGAGGGTGTCGTGCTGGCGCTTGGGGCGCTTGGCTCGCACATCAAGGCAGGGACGTTGCGCGGACTCGCGACGTCGAACCGGGTAGCCGAGTACGCGGACATTCCGGCGCTGAAGGAATTGGGCTACCGGGAGGAGCTCTTCGGCGTCTGGTTCAGCTATCTCGCGCCGGCGGGCATCCCGGAGGACGCGCGCAAGGCGTTGGTAGGCGCCATTGAGCAGGCGGTGAAGGCGCCCGCGATCGCGGCGAAGCTCGCGCCGCTCGGCATCCTGCAGAGCTACGCCACGCCAGAGCAGCAGGCCGCGGAAATCCGAGAGGAGTTCCGGCGGGTCACCGAGATGGCGAAGAAGGCGGGTCTTACGAAGTAAGTGCTTTTGCGTACGGCACGACGTCGTACGAATAGAGCTGCCTTCGGAATTCTGCGTGTGCGACCAGATCGGCATCGCGCTTCGTGAGATCGTCTACCATCGAATCCACGCGCAGGCCGTGCTTGCGGGCGCCGAGCTGGACTTCGGCGACGCGCTCGCGGCGCAGCTTCTCGTAGGCGAGCAGGCGGGCGGGTGCACCGGCCGCGTCGACGTCGGCGAGGATCATTGCGAGCGCCATGCCGTCCTCGATCGCCTGGTTGGCGCCCTGGCCCAGGTGCGGCAGCATCGGATGCGCGGCATCCCCGAGCAGGGTGAGACGGCCTTTCGTCCAGGTCGCCAGCGGCTCGCGGTCGTATAGCCCCCAGCGGAACGTCTGGTCGACCTGTTCCAGCACCTGCCCGACGCGCGGATCCCATCCCCGGAATTCGCTCCGCAGCACCTCCGGATCGCCTGGCGCGGACCACGATTCCTTCATCTCCTCGTCGGTCGGCACGAAGCCGACGTAGTTGACCATTTCCCCGTGACGCACCGGGAAGACGAGGAAGTGTTTCCTGGGTCCCGCCCACATCTGCCAGCGGTCCATCGGCCAGTCCGACAGGCGCTCGCGCGGCACGAGGCCGCGGTAGGAAATCGTGCCGTGGAAAACCGGGTTCGAGGGCGGGAAAACGTGCGGCCGTAGCTCGGAGTGGATGCCGTCGGCGCCGACCGCGACGTCGGCCTCGGCGACAGTGCCATCGGCAAACTTCACGCGGGCGATGTCGGCGGTCTGCTCGAAGCCAATCACGCGGTGCGCGGTGCGGATGGTGCCGGCGGGCAGCTGCGCGGCGAGAAACCCGACGTAGTCGGCGCGGTGCATGCCGAAGCAGGCATTCCACCCTGCGGCGTCAGTGACCTGCACCGGCGCGATCCGGGTACCGTCGTGGCGGAAATAGGCGGATTCCGGTCCGACTCGGGCGCCCCAGCGCTCAACCGCGCCACCGAGTCCGACGCTCTCGAGGTGACGTACCGCATTTGGCGTGACATAGACGCCGGCGCCAATTTCGCCGATCCACAGTGCCTGTTCGTAGACGGTGACGCGCAGCCCGCGCGCGAGCAGCGCGTTGGCCGCGAACAGGCCGCCAATGCCGCCGCCGACGATCGCTATGTTGAGCCGGGCTGACATGAAACGCAGCTATGATGCCCTAGAATTCCGCCATGTCTCCTCTCCTGTTCTCGCCGCTCCAGCTCGGCGGCATCACGCTGCCGAACCGGGTGGTGATCGCGCCGATGTGCCAGTACTCCGCCGACGACGGCTCGATGACCGATTGGCACCTCGCGCACCTGGGCAGCATGGCCTGCTCGGGCGCCGGCCTGTTCGTGGTGGAGAAAACCAACGTCGCGCGCGAAGGCCGCATCACGCACGGCTGCACCGGGCTGTACAGCGACCATAACGAGGCGGCGATGGCGCGCGCGGTACAGGTCTACCGCGGCATCACGAAAAACCCGATTGGCATCCAGATCGGCCACGCCGGACGCAAGGCCTCCTCGCAATTGCCATGGCAGGGCGGCAAGGCGCTGGCCGCGGGAGAATCACCCTGGCCGACCGTCGCCCCTTCCGCCATCGCCTTCGGCGAGGGCTGGCACGTGCCACGCGAGTTCTCCCGGGAGGAAATCCGCGGGATGGTGGACGCGTTCGTCGCCGCGACCCTGCGCGCGAAGCGCATCGGTTTCGACGTCGTCGAACTGCATTCGGCGCATGGCTACCTGCTGCACCAGTTCCTGTCGCCGCTCTCGAACCAGCGTACCGACGAGTACGGCAAGGATCGGATGAAATTCCCTCTCGAGGTTGCGCGCGCGGTTCGTGACGTATGGCCGAAGGAGCGGGCGCTCGGCATCCGCATAAATGCCACCGACTGGGTAGACGGGGGCTGGACGCCGGAAGACGCCGTGGTCTACGCGCGCGAACTGAAGCGCATCGGCCTCGACTTCATCTGCGTCTCGAGCGGCGCGACCGTGCCGTACGCGAAAATCCCGGTGACGCCCGGCTTTCAGGTCGGATTTGCGCAGAAGGTCAAGAAGGAAGCAGGAATCAAGACCCGCGCCGTGGGCATGATCGCGGACGCGGACCAGGCGGAAGAGATTCTCGCCTCCGGCAAGGCTGACATGGTGGCGATGGCCCGCGCATTGCTCGACAACCCGCGCTGGGTCTGGCATGCGGCCGAGCGTTTCGGGGTGAAGATCGACTATCCGCCGCAGTACGCGCGCGTACACCCCAGCCTCTGGCCGGGAAGCAAGATCGCGAGGCCGCAGGGAAGCGCCGCTTGATCTTCTTCGAGCCACAGAAGCGCGACCGCGCACTGTTTCCGCACGATCCGTTCAAGGGCGTGATCGTGCCGCGCCCGATCGGCTGGGTCTCCACGATGAGCAAGGCGGGCGCGCTGAACCTCGCGCCCTACAGCTACTTCAACGGCTTCAACAGCTGGCCGCAGATCGTCGGCTTCGCCAGCGAGAGCATGAAGGACTCGGCCAGCTTCGCCATCGAGGCCGGCGAATTCGTCTGGAGCATAGCCACCTATGCGCTGCGCGACAAGATGAACTCGACCTCCGCGGGGCTGCCGCGCGGCCAGAGCGAGTTCGAGTACGCCGGGCTCGCGACGGCGCCCTCGACGCTGGTGCGCCCGCCGCGCGTCGCCGAGTCGCCGGCGGCGCTCGAATGCAAGGTCACGCAGGTGCTCCGCTTGAAGGACCTCGAAGGCAAGGAGACCGGGGGCACCGTGGTCTTCGGCCAGGTGATCGGCTTCCACATCGACGAGCGCTGCATGAAGAACGGGCGCTTCGATCTCGCCACAGTGCAGCCGATCGCGCGCTGCGGCTACGACGAGTACGCGGTGGTCGAGCGCGTGTTCTCGCTCAAGCGGCCCGAGAGTGGCGGCAACTCCTTTGGTGGCGGGCCGGGCGCGAAAGGCTAGAATCGCATCCTGAAGCCATCCAGGAGCACATGCCATAAGAAACCTTTTTATTTCGTTGCTGTTCGCAGTACCGCTTGCGGCGTTCGTCGCGCCGCCAGCCGCTACTGCGGCTCCTATGTCCAATGACGACGTGATCAAGATGGTCAAGGGCGGCCTGGGCGAGGCCACCGTGATCCAGGCGATCGACGCGGCCGAGGCCGGATTCGACACCAGCCCGGACGGCCTGGTGGAGCTGAAGCAGGGCGGGGTGAGCGACACCGTGATCCAGCGCATCATGGTGAAGAAAGGTGCGGCTCCCGCCGCCGCGACTGCGGCTGTTGCGCCGCCGGTCTGCAAGGAGTGCGGCACGGTCACCGGCATACGCGAGATCAACAAGCCCGGCCAGGCGAGCGGCGTGGGCGCGGTCGCGGGCGGCGTGCTGGGCGGGGTGCTCGGGCGCCAGCTTGGCGGCAGCAGCCATCGCATCGCGGGCACCGTGGTGGGCGCCGCCGGCGGTGCAATCGCCGGCCACCTGATCGAAAAGAAGGCGAAGGAAGGCAAGACCTTCGAAATCGGCGTGCGCTTCGACGACGGCAGTTCGCGCACCTTCACGTACGACGCGATTCCCGGCTGGAACACGGGCTCGCGCGTGAAGCTGGTCAACGGTGCGCTTTCGCCCTTGTAGTTACTCCGCTTTCACGCCGGCGTCGCTCACGACCCTGCGCCAGAGTTCGATATCCCTGCGGATCGCGGCACGGAATTCCTTCGGGCGCACCGCCGGCGGGTGACACGCCGTCGTTCTGAAGCTGGTCCGAGGCTTCCTTCAGCTTCAGTACCTTCGTCACTTCCGCATTGAGGCGATCCACCGCTCCAGCGTGGCCACGGCGAGGGCGCGCAATCTTCTGTTGCGCACATGGGGCAGGGTATTCGCAACGCTGCCGAAAAGTGCGTTCGTCTGCCCTGCGATGGTGTCGGTCAGGGCGGCGCCTTGAGGCCGAACTCGAAACCGATGGTGCCGCCCGCCCCGGGTTTGTTTTCCACCACGAACTGCTGGCCAAGCGCGACGCTCAGGCGCTGCGCGACGAAGCGCGCGATGAAATCGTTGCCGCCGCCCGGCGGGAACGCGACGATTATTTTTACGGGTTTGGCGGGGTATTGCTGCGCGTGCGTCGTCGCCGGCGTGGAAAACGCAATGACAATGGATGCAAGAATGAAGCAACGATTCAACATGCGGAACCATGGTCCTCAATTCGTTATCGCACTATTATCACAGCATGCCCGTGCTGCAGGAAATCCGCGAAGGTGGCGTCCCGGTGAAGGTCTATACCGCGGAGATTGAGGCAGCCGCGCGCCAGCAGCTGGTGAATGTTTCCCGGCTGCCGATCGTGCACCACCACGTCGCGGCGATGCCCGACGTGCACCTGGGAATCGGTGCGACGGTCGGCTCGGTGATCCCCACGCTGCGCGCCATCATTCCCGCGGCGGTCGGGGTGGATATCGGCTGCGGGATGATCGCGACCCGACTTTCCCTTACTGGAAATGAAATTGAAGAAAAAGCATTGCAAAAAGTCTTCAACCAGATCTCACGCGACGTGCCGGTCGGCTTCAAGCAGCACGACGAAGGAGAGGCAAGGGTTTCTGCAGTTACGCCCTTTGCAAGGGAATTGAAGAAGATCAGGGCGAAACACCCTGGCATTGAAAAACGCGTCGGTAAGCGCTCGAGCTGGGTGCGGCAGATGGGAACGCTGGGCGGCGGCAACCATTTCATCGAGGTTTGCCTGGACGAATCGAACCGGGTGTGGGTGATGCTGCACTCCGGCAGCCGCGGCATGGGCAACGCGATCGGCAGCTACTTCATCCAATTAGCGAGAAAGGACGCTGAAAAAAATCAGATCCAGTTGCCGGATCGCGATCTCGCCTACTTTCGCGAAGGCGCGGCGCATTTCGACGACTACGTCGAGGCGGTCGGCTGGGCGCAGGACTACGCCAGCGCCAACCGCGCCGAGATGATGGACCTGGTGCTGGAAGCGCTGCGGCGCCACCTGCCTTCGTTCGAAGTCACCAACGAAGCGGTAAATTGCCACCACAACTACGTGGAGCGGGAGCGGCATTATGGCGAGGAAGTCTGGCTGACGCGCAAGGGCGCGATCCGTGCCCGCGCCGGCGACCTCGGTATCATCCCGGGCAGCATGGGCGCGCGCAGCTACATCGTGCGCGGCAAGGGTTCGGCGGAAAGTTTTCAGTCCTGCGCCCATGGGGCGGGGCGCAGAATGAGCCGCACGCAGGCTGAAAAGAGATTTTCGACGGCGGATCTCGAAAAACAGACCGAAGGCGTAATCTGCCGAAAGGACAAAGGCGTCCTGGATGAAATTCCTGGCGCCTACAAGGACATCGACGAGGTGATGGCGAACCAGAGCGATCTGGTTGAGGTGGTGCATACTTTGAAGCAGGTGGTATGCGTAAAGGGATAGCTGCGATGAAAGCTGTCAGTCTTGTACTGCTTGCGATTCCATTTGCCGCCCTGGCCCAGTCGCAATGCGGTGCCCCGACACCCAGCGACGTCGAGGGGCCGTTCTACAAGTCCGGCGCGCCGGCGCGCGCCTTCGAAATCGCCCATCAGCGCCGCCAGCCAGTACAGCTGCACCGGTTTCCAGATCGCAAGGCCGGAGAGGATCAGGCCGATGGCGAGCAGGATCGTACCAAGGTAGGCAGGCTTTCTGCGCCGCGTTGTAGACCGAAAGATCGTCGTGGGCCAGGCGCCCGCGCAGGGCATTGAAGACGTCATGGATCATGGCCCGGGGGGTGATCGGGAACATCCTGCGCCGAAGGTGTCCGGAGAGGATGCCGTATGCAAGATAAATCATGCCGTTGAGGGCGAGAGCCACATGGCGGCGAAATGCCACTGCAGGGCGCCTCCGAGCCAGCCGCCCAGGGTAATGGCGTTCGGAAAACTGAAGTCGAACAGCGGCGAGGCGTTGTAGATCTTCCAGCCCGACATCACCATCACGAGGATCGCCAGGGCGTTAACCCAGTGGGTAATCCGGATTAGCAGGGGATGGACTCGCTTCATACACCCTTTGTCGGCATGGGCATCGAACCCTTACATTGCCCGGAGCAGATGCGATAATCTGCATATATGACCTACGTCGTCACTGAAGCCTGCATCAAGTGCAAGCACATGGATTGCATCGAAGTGTGCCCCGTGGACTGTTTCTACGAGGGCGAGAACATGCTCGTCATCCACCCGGACGAGTGCATCGACTGCGGCGTGTGCGAACCGGAATGCCCGCCCAAGGCAATCGTGCCGGATTCCGATCCCCAGGCCGACAAGTGGCTCGCACTCAATACTGAGTTCGCGGTGAAATGGCCGAATATCACCCGCAAGGGCACCCCGCCACCCGACGCGGACGCGTGGAAGGAAGTGCCCGACAAGTACGCCAAGTACTTCACGCCCAACCCCGGCAAGGGGGAGTGACCACGGGTTTCCCCACATGCAGTTGACCCCCGAGGAGCAGTCCATCCTCGGCGGCGGGCGCGGCGCGGCGGCGCAACGCGCGCTCGAATACCAGATCGAAGTCGGCAGGTTCTGGGGCGCAGAACGCTTCGTGCCGGTCACCAACGTCCACATGATGGGCGACATCGAGGTCATGGGCGATGCCGGTCTGGAATTTCTCAGGAATGAAGTAAAACAATTCGCGCGTTGCGCCGTTCCCACGACAACGAACGCCCGTTGCATCGACTTCGCGCACTGCGAGCGCATGGGGCAGGACGCGGGCGAGGCGATGAAGGAAAAGGAAATCATCGCCACACTGCGGCGCATGGACGTCGTCACCACCGATACCTGCATCAACTACCAGACCGTCTACCAGCCCCATCTGGGCGAGCACGTCGCCTGGGGCGACACCGGCACCGTGATCTACGCCAACTCGGTATTCGGCGCGCGCTCCAACTTCGAGGCCGGCCCCGCGGCGTTCGCCGCCGCTCTCACCGGGCGCACTCCCGAATATGGATTTCATTTATCTGAAAACAGAGGTGGAAGCTTTACGGTAGAACTCAAAGCAGCGCTGAACGACCTCGCCGACTGGGGCGCGGTCGGCAAGCTGGTCGGCGAAACGCACCAGAACTACTACGCGGTTCCCGTGTTCCACGGCTACCACCGCACGCCCGGCGCGGACGAACTCAAGCACCTCGGCGTTGCGCTGGCGAGCTATGGCTCCATGGGAATGTTCCACTTCGTCGGCGTTACGCCCGAAGCTCCCTCTATTGAAGTTGCTCTTGGTGGAAGGATTTCTTCTGAACGTCTTTCAATCACAGACGAACAAATAGAAAAAACCCTCTCCAGTTTCAACCTCGGCGACGGCGATGCACGCCTGGTCGTATTCTCCGGGCCGCAACAGTCGCTATTTGAAATGAAACATCTCGCTTCGCTTTTCAAAGACAGAAAAGTGAAGCCCGGCAGCACCTGCATCGTCACCACCAACTCCGCGATCCTTGCGCAGTGCCGGGACCTCGGCTACGCGAAGGCACTGGAGGATGCGGGCGTCACGATCCTCGAGGGCGTTTGCTTCTACATCCTGCAGAACCTGTCGCCGATGCGGATCGCGAACCGCTGGACCAACATGGTTTCGAATTCCGCCAAGATCGTGAACATCATCGGCGCGCACCGCTTCAACACGATTCTCCGGCGAACGGCAGATTGTGTTGAGATTTCTTGTTCAGGGGTTCTGCGGTGAGCTCCATATCCGTAACGCGCGCCTACGGCGCAGTGGTCGAGGGAGAAGCGGTCGTATCGGAGGAGGGCTTTTCTCCGCGCTACGACCTCGACCGCTGGACCGGTGTGATCACCAAGCCCGGCCACAAGCTCGAAGGCACCAGCATCGTCGACAAGATCTGCTTCTTCCCCGCCGCGAAAGGCGGCATCGCCGCCGGCTGGGCGTTCTACGACATCAAATGGAAAAAGATCGCGCCCAAGGCCTTCATTTTCGGCGTCACCAACCCGGTGATGGTGCAGGGCGCTATCTTCGCCGGCATCCCGATCACCGAAGGCTGGGACCCGCATCCGCGCGAGGTGGTAAATACGGGCGACTGGGTGCGCGTCGATCCCAAGCGCAAGCTGATCGAAGTATTGAAGTCCAAGGTCTAAATGAGAGAGGGACGATGAGCAGCGCGTACGTGCATGGTTACCACTCGCGGGAGAGCGAGCGTCTGCGCGACCAGGCCGGGACCTTGGAGGATCTGCTCCACTCGGACACGTCATATCCGGCGGGCAGCACGGTCCTCGAGGCCGGGTGCGGTGTCGGCGCCCAGACGGTCGCTCTCGGCCGCAATAGCCCGGGCGCGCGCATCACCTCGATCGAAATATCCGTGGAATCCCTCGGAGAGGCGAGGGCGAGGGTCGACGCGGCTGGCCTCGGTAACGTGCAATTCCGGCAAGCGGATATCTTCGCTTTGCCATTCGACCCCGAATCCTTTGACCACGTTTTCGTTTGTTTCGTCCTAGAGCACCTCTCGCAGCCCGTCGAGGCGCTCATCGCGCTGAAAGCGCTGCTCAAGCCGGGCGGTACCATCACCGTCATCGAAGGGGACCATGGGTCGGCGTACTTCCACCCCGACAGCGCCGCAGCCAGGCAGGCGATCTGGTGCCAGGTGGAGCTGCAGCGCAGGGCAGGTGGCAACGCGATGATCGGTCGGCAGGTATATCCAATGCTGATCGACGCAGGTTTCGACGCGGTCCACGTGTCCCCCCGTATGGTGTATGTGGATTCAAGCAGGCCCCACCTCGTTGACGGCTTCACCAAGAAGACCTTTACTGCGATGGTCGAGGGGGTTCGCGAATCCGCGATCGCGAGCACGCTCGCGGAGCCCGAGCAGTTCGACGCAGGTGTCCGGGCTCTCTACAGGACGGCTGAGTCAGACGGCGTTTTCTGCTACACGTTCTTCAAGGGAGTCGGAGTGAGATGACGCTTGTTCGATGATTGTCCAAGCTTGGGGTGGCCGCTCTGCTTGTTGCGGGCGCAGCATCTGCCGCCGATGTGCACGTGATGATCTCGGCCGGTTTCTACCGCGTTTATGCCGAGCTGGGCCCGGCGTTCGAACGCGCGAGCGACCACCGCCTGGTCACGACGCGGGGCCCGTCGATGGGCGACTCGCCGGAGGCGATTCCCACGCGTCTCGCGCGGGGCGAAACCGCGGACATCGTGATCATGGACGGAGAATCGGCCGAAAAACTCGGCGGCCGCGGATTGGTGTGCGCCGACAGCAAGGTCGAACTCGCCCGCTCGCTCGTCGGCATGGTGGTGCGTGCAGGGGCGGCGAAACCGGACATCGGCAGCGTCGAGTCATTCAGGAACGCGCTGCTTGCGGCGAAGTCTCTCGCGTACTCGGATAGCGGCAGCGGCACCTATCTAAGGACCACGCTGTTCTCGAAGCTCGGCGTCGCAGACCAGGTGGCGGGCAAGAGTCGAAAGGTGCGTGGGCCGCCGTCCGGCGAGCCGGTGGCCGCAGTCGTTGCGCGTGGCGAGGCGGAGATCGGCTTCCAGCAGGTCAGCGAGCTGCTGCACGTCCCCGGGGTGACTTTCGTCGGCGCGCTGCTCCGCTTTCTCGCATCGCCTGAGGCGGCGCAGGTGATCTTGAAGGCCGGATTGACGCCACCCGCCGGACAATAGGCGTCGAGCCGTTTGTGGAATAATCAGCACCCGATTCCAAGGGAGGGTTCGATCATGTATCGCCATCTTCGGTTTCTTCTCGCGGCCATGGCCGTTCCGCTTGGCGCCGGCGCACAGGCCCCGGCACCGGTAGTGCATCCGGGCGAGGTTTTCGTCGCCATCTATGTCGAGGTCCTGCCAAGCGCGGCCACTGCCGCGGCCGGCCTGCTCAGGCAATATCGCGATGCCTCGCGCAAGGACGAGGGCAACCTGCGCGCCGAGGTGGCGCAGGAGGCGAACCGTCCCAATCGCGTCACTGTCATGGCCGTCTGGGCGGACCAGAAGGCCTGGGAGGCGCACGGCAAGGCCGCGCACACCGCGCAGACGCGCGAAAAACTTGCCGCCATCCAGGCCGCGCCGAGCGATGAGCGCGTGCACAACGGCATGTTCGTCGGTGCGAAGACGGCCCCGGGTGCGGGCGCGCTCATCGTGCTCACGCACGTCGACGTGCGGCCGCCGCTCAAGGACACGCTGATTCCGATGCTCAAGCAACTTGCCGAGGACAGCCGCAATGCCGCCGGCAACCAGCGCTACGAGGTGCAGCAGCAGAACAACCGCCCCAACCACTTCACGGTGGTCGAGGCCTGGGCGAACCCGAAAGCCTACGAGGCATTCATCGGCACGGCCGGGAAGCGCCAGTTCCGCGAGAAGTTCGGGCCGATGACGGGCGCGCTCTACGACGAGCGGCTTTACCGGCCGCTCAAGTAGCGATCGTGCAAGCTGGCGTGTCGCGGCTGCTATATGCAGTCGGCCTGGCCCTGTCGTTCTCGGTCCCGGCCTACGCGCAACCGCCCAACACGACGGCCGCCGAATATCCGGGCAAGCCGATCCGCATCCTCGTGGGCTTCACGCCGGGCGGCGGGCCCGACATCACGGCGCGTTACATCGCGCAGAAACTCTCCGAGGCGTGGAAGCAGCAGGTGATCGTCGAGAATCGCCCGGGTGCGGGCGGCAATGTCGCCGCCGGCATGGTCGCCCGCGCGGGTCCCGACGGCTATACGCTGCTTTCGGTCTCCTCGGCGCACGCCATTGCGCCGGCGATCTACCCGAAGCTTTCCTACGACACGCTGAAGAATCTCTCGGGCATCACGCTGAGCGGCAACTCCAAGTACGTCCTCGTCGTCGCGCCTTCGCTCGGCATCAAGTCCGTCAACGAGCTACTCGCGGCGGCGCGGGCGAAGCCCGGGCAACTCAATTTCTCGTCCGCCGGCGTGGGCAGCGGCACGCACTTCGCCGGGGAGATGTTCAAGGCGATGGCGAAGATCGACGTCGTGCACATTCCGTTCAAGGGCATACCCGAGGCGCTCACCGAGACGCTCACCGGCCGCGTGCATTTCTTCCTCGCGCCGATCGCGAACGCCATCAACCAGGTGAAGGACGGCAGGCTCACGGCGCTCGGCGTGTCTTCGCTCGAGCGCGATGCCCTGCTGCCCGAGGTGCCGGCGGTCGCCGAAGCAGGTGTCCCGGGCTACCAGACTTCGCTCTGGTTCGGGCTGCTTGCTTCCTCCGAAGTCCCGCGCCCGATCCTCGCCAAGCTCAATCGCGAAATCGTGCGCATCCTCTCCGAGCCCGATGCGAGGCAGCGCTGGGCGCCGATCGGCATCGAGCCGCGGCCGACGACGCCCGAGGAGTTCGACCGCCTGATCCGCGACGAGGTGGCGGCGTTCTCGAGGATTGCGAGCGGCGCGAACATCAAGGTCGACTGACGCCATGCCGGCCTCGCTCGAGAAGCGCTTGCGCGCGGCGACCGAATTGCTCGAGCTGATCGCCGGCGATTGGCGTTTGCTGGAACAGCTGCCCGCGCAGGACCGCCAGCGCCTGCACGAAGCCGTGGCGCGGCTCTATAACCCCGATCCGGTGGTGCGCCGCCGGAGGATGAAAGCCGAGGAACGCGCGCGCAAGGCCGCCGTCAGCGGGCGCGAAGAGGCGGTGCTGCAGAAGACCGGCATCCGGGAGCTGCGCCGCAAGCCGGTGTTCACGACCCCGAACGTTTTTCCACCCAGGGGATTCGATCCGGAGCATCGTGATTCGCTGGAGCCGCAGCATTGCTACAGTTGCAAGCAGAAGTACTCGGAGATCCATCATTTCTACGACCAGCTTTGCCCGGGATGCGCGGAACTGAATTTCCGCAAGCGCACCGAGCTGGCGGATCTTGGCGGCAGGGTGGCGCTGCTGACCGGCGGACGCGTGAAGATCGGCTACCAAGCGGGCCTCAAGCTGCTGCGCGCGGGCGCGCGGCTCATCGTCACCACCCGCTTTCCACGCGACTCGGCGGCGCGCTACGCGCGGGAACCGGATTTCGGCGCATGGCGCAATCGCCTCGAGATCTTCGGGCTCGACCTGCGCCATACGCCGAGCGTGGAGGCGTTCTGCCAGCAGCTGCTCGCAACGCATTCCCGGCTGGACTTCATCATCAACAACGCCTGCCAGACGGTGCGCCGCCCGCCGGAGTTCTACCGGCACATGATGGAAGGGGAAAAGGCTGCGCTATCGGGTTCACAGGTAATACTCATTTCTGAAATTCCAGGCGCGCCCGAGCTCTCCCAGGTGAAGCTGCTGCCGGAGGAATATCTCGAAAGCAAAGGACTCTTCCCCGAAGGCGTGCTCGACCAGGACCTCCAGCAGGTTGATTTGCGCGGGCGGAATTCGTGGCGGTTGCTGCTCGCGGAGGTGTCGGCGGTGGAATTGCTGGAAGTGCAGCTTGTCAATGCCGTCGCGCCATTCATCCTCAACGCGCGCTTGAAGCAGCTGATGCTGCGCTCGCCGGAGCGCGACAAGCACATCGTGAACGTGTCCGCCGTCGAGGGCCAGTTCTACCGCAACTTCAAAACCACCCGGCACCCGCACACCAACATGGCCAAGGCGGCGCTCAACATGATGACGCGCACCTCGGCCACCGATTACCACCACGACGGCATCCACATGAACAGCGTCGACACCGGCTGGGTCACCGACGAGGACCCGGTCGAGATCGCGGCGAAGAAGACCGCCGAGCACCGCTTCCACCCCCCGCTCGATATCGTCGACGGCGCCGCGCGCATCGTCGACCCCATCATCGCCGGCTTCAATACCGGCGAGCATGTGTGGGGGAAATTCCTGAAGGACTACCGGCCGACCGACTGGTAGGTCCTGGTGCGGTTTGGCGCTACTTTTTCTTCGCCGGGACGGCAGCGAAGTCGAGGTTGTGGATGCCTTCGAGCTCGTCCTTGTTTTTGGCGCGCACTTCGTCGAACTCCTTCACCCCCTTCATGAACGCGGCGACTACCGACGGGTCGAATTGCTTGCCGGATTCGGCGCTGATGATCCTGGCCGCCTCCATGGTGGAGATCGGGCTGCGGTGTCGTTGCGTGGAGGTCATCGCTTCGAAGGCGTCGGCCACAGCCATGATGCGGCCCGGCACCGGGATCGCGTTGCCCTGCAGTTTTTTCGGATAGCCGGTGCCGTCCCAGCGCTCGTGGTGGGTGAGGGCCATGACGCGCGCCTGCTCGAGCAGCGGGTCGTTGTGCTCGCCGATGATGCCGGCGCCGATCTCGGGATGCTTGCGCATCTCATCCCATTCCTTATCGTTGAGCTTGTCGGTTTTCTTCAGGATGTACTCGGGAACGCCCATCTTGCCGATGTCGTAGAGTGGCGCGGCCTGCGAGAGAATTTCCACCACCTTGCTTTTCAGGCCGATGGCCTGGCACAGCAGTTCGACATACTGGCCGACGCGCAGCACGCGGTTGGTGAGGCCGCCTTCGCGGAACTCCATGGCGCGCGCCAGCCGGCGAATGAGTTCGAGGCGGGTGTCGTACAGCTCCTCGGTGCGCTGCTGGATCTGGTCCTCGAGCGCGTGCCGCTGGTCCACCAGCCGGAGCTGGGTGCGCACGCGCAGCATCGTGATCGGCGCGCTGATCGGCTTGGTGATGTAGTCCACCGCGCCCGCGAGCAGCCCCTTGGCCTGGTCCTTGGGGTCTGAGCGCCCGGTGACGAAGATCACCGGGATGTCGGCCAGCGCCGGATTGGCCTTGAGCCGCGCGCAGACCTCGTAGCCGTTTAGTTCCGGCATCTCGACGTCCAGCAAAATCAGGTCGGGCAGGGGATCGGTGTCGGCGCCCGCGAGTGTTTCGTCGCTGTTGATCGCGAAGCGGACATCGTACTTGGGCTTGAGCATGATGCCGAACAAGTTGCGGATGTCCTCGGAATCATCCGCGACGAGGATCAGCGGTCGGCGGCTCATGGTGGCGGCGATTATAGGCGCTTGCGCAGTTCAGTCTTGAGGACTTTTCCGTAGTTGTTCTTCGGAAGACTGTCGACAAAGCGATAGTCCTTCGGTCTCTTGAAGCGGGCGATGTTCTCCAGGCAGAGCGCGTCCAGCTCTTGCGGTTTTATTTTTGCATTGGCAGCAGACACAATGAATGCAACAACTTCTTCCCCCCACTCGGGATGCGGCCGTCCCACGACCGAGCACTCGGCCACCGCGGGGTGGCGCAGCAGCACCTCCTCGATCTCGCGCGGGTAGATGTTGGAGCCGCCCGAGATGATCAGGTCCTTGGAGCGGTCGCGGATTGTCAGGAAGCCCGCCTCATCCAGGCTGCCGACGTCGCCTGTGTGCAGCCAGCCGCCGCGCAGCGCCTTCGCGGTGGCCTCCGGGTTCTGCCAGTAGCCGGCCATGACGCAGTCCGAGCGCGTCACGATCTCGCCGGTCTCGCCCGAGGGAAGCTCCCTGTCCTCGGCATCAAAAATCCTTACTTCGACGCCGGTCCGCGCGAAGCCGCACGTTTCCAGGTGGGTTTTGTCCTGATGAAAAATCTGGGGCAAGCCCGTAATTGTCATCGGGCTCTCGCCCTGGCCGAAGAGCTGGTAGAGGCGCGGGCCGAACAACTCGATCGAGCGCAGCGAGTCGGCGACATACATTGGCGCGCCGCCATAGGTGATTGTTTTCAACAGGGCCGGGGTGCGCGCCACCGGGCTTGCCAGCAGGCGCACGATCATGGTGGGCGCGGCGAAGAAGGACGCATTCGGCCAGCGGTCCAGCAGGTCGAAAATCTCCTCGGCGTCGAAGCCGCCGCTTTCCGGAATGACGTTGACCGCGCCGGCGGCGAAATGCGGCAGGCCGTACATGCCCGAGCCATGCGACAGCGGCGCGGGATGGAGGATGGCGTCCTGCGGCCCGAGCTTGTCGATGTCCGAGAAATAGGCCTGCGTCGCGTAGAGCAGATTGCGGTGCGTGAGCGTCGCGCCCTTGGGCACGCCGGTGGTGCCGCTCGTATAGAACAGCCAGGCGATGTCATCGGGCCCGGTTTCGGCCGGCAACCGGGGCTCGCCCTCGATCTTTGCAAACTCCTTCGGATCAAGAAAACAGGCTTTAGCGCCGCAATTTCCGACGATGTACTCGAACTCTTTCGCGTGCAGCTTGGCATTCACCGGCACGGCGGCGAGGCCCGCATGCCAGCAGGCGAACAGCAGCTCCCAGTACTCCGGGCAGTTCTTCATCGCCAACGCCACCCGGTCGCCGGTTTTCAGGTTGAATTGTGTTACGAGTCCGGAGGAAAGTTCTTGAACTCTTTTCGAAAGAACGGAATAGCTGGATACAACCCTGTCCCCGAGCGCAAGCGCCGGCTGGTCCGGAAGCCGGCGTGCGCTTTGGTGCAGGAGATGGGCGATGTTCATGGCAGGCCGAAAAACGCCTTTGCATTTCGTGTCGCCTCTTCGGCAACAAATTCGGCTGGTTTTCCGAGCGCCCGCGCCACGGTGCGCAGGATGTGCGGCAGGTGCGCGGGTTCATTCCTGTGCGCTTTCGGCTGCGGGCGCAGGTCGCGCGGCGTGAGGTAAGGGGAGTCCGTCTCAAGCATCAGCCGTTCCGCCGGAATGTCGCGCACCAGCTCCTTCAGGTGCGCGCCGCGGCGCTCGTCGCAGATCCAGCCTGTGATGCCGATGTAGAGGCCGAGGTCGAGGTAGGCGTGCAGTTCCGCTTTCTCGCCGGTGAAGCAATGCGCGACGGCCGGAGGAAGGCTCTTGAATTGCCTTATGACCCCAATGAATTTTTCCTTCGCATCCCTGGAGTGCAAGAACAAGGGCTTGCCGAGTTCACAAGCCAGATCCACCTGCGCGGCAAACCATTTTTCCTGGTCCGGGTGCGGCGAATAGTTGCGGTTGAAGTCCAGGCCGCATTCGCCGATCGCGACCACGCGCGGCTGCTGCGCGAGCACGCGCAGCGCGGGAATGGTGGACGCGTCGCACTCGCGCGCATGGTGCGGGTGGACGCCAGCCGTTGCATGGACCGTTTCCGGGTATGCGGCGGCAAGCTTCAGGGCGCTGACGCTCTCAGCGATGGACGTGCCGGTCACCACGACCGTCTCCACCCCGGCCTGGCGCGCCCGCGCAATCACTTCCGGCAGATCCGCGTGGAACGCAGGATGCGAAAGATTCGCTCCGATATCGATGAGTTGCATGGCGCGCGGCCCGGCTGCAGCTAGAGTTTCTTTAGCCGGTAGAGGAGTTCGAGCGCCTCGCGCGGCGAAAGGTCGTCGAGATTGGTGCTTTGCAGCGCTTCGCGCAGAGGATCGGTTTCAGGTTCTTTTTCTGCTTCTTTCCGGCTCGAAAACAGATCGTTCTGGCCGCCTCGCTGCAGACTCTGCTCTTCGAGCATTTCGAGGATTTTCTTCGCCTGGCGAATGACCGGCTTGGGCACGCCCGCCAGCGCCGCCACCTGCAGGCCGTAGCTGCGGTCGGCGGGGCCTTCCTCGACCGAGTGCAGGAAAACGATGGTGTCTTTGTGTTCCACGGCATCGAGGTGGATGTTGGCCGCCGTTTTATATTCCAGTGCGAGCCGGGTCAGTTCGAAATAGTGCGTGGCGAACAGCGTCAGCGACTTGTTTTTCTCGAGGATGAATTTGCCGATCGCCCAGGCGAGCGCCAGGCCGTCGAAGGTGGAGGTGCCGCGGCCGATTTCATCCATCAGCACCAGGCTCGAGGGCGTGGCGTTGTGCAGGATGTTGGCGCTCTCGGTCATCTCCACCATGAAGGTGGAACGGCCGCCCGCCAGGTCGTCCGAAGCCCCGACGCGCGTGTAGATCTGGTCGAGCGGGCCGATGCGTGCTTCACGGGCAGGGACGAAGCTGCCAGTATGCGCCATGAGCGCGATCAGCGCCACCTGGCGCATGTAGGTGGATTTGCCGCCCATGTTCGGGCCGGTGATCAGCAGCAGCTGGCGCGCGGGGGAGAGCCGGCAGTCATTGGCTATGAATGGGTCGACGCGAGCTTCAACGACAGGATGTCTGCCCGCTGTTATTTCCATCGATATCTCATCGGTAAAGACGGGGCGGCAATAGTTCTTCCTGAACGCAACGCCTGAAAAACAGCACAGGACATCCAGCTGCGCGAGGGCGTTGGCGATCCGCTGCAGGGGCCTTATATGGGGCTTCAGGTCATCCAGGACCGCTTCATACAGGGTCTTTTCCAACGCGAGCGCCCGGTCGCGCGCCGAGAGCGCCTTGTCCTCGAAGGCCTTCAGTTCGGGTGTGATGTAGCGCTCGGCATTTTTCAGCGTCTGGCGGCGGCGGTAATCGGCGGGA
>SHXL01000032.1 GCA_009693345.1 Betaproteobacteria bacterium | reverse complement strand
GTCATCTGTTTCACAATCAAACCCTCCCGTTTGCGTCTCGTACTTCGACAACGCATCGAGAGACTTGTTCAGTGTTTCCCTAGGTCTCGGCCCAAAGGCCGGGATTCTCCCGCAGGACCAGGGCGACCTTCTTTGCGCCGGGCTTCTCGAAGCTGTCGGGCGCCACGATCTGTGCGTCCACTTTGATCGACAGTGCGTTGCGGATGCGCGTCTCTATTCTTGCCTTGAGATCCGCCGCGGCTCCAACCGGGTAGGAATAGCCACGTTCCACCAGGATCTTGAGGTTCTTCTGCGTGGTGTGTCCGTGGAAATCGGCCAATACCCGCACCGTGCCGGTCGTGTCGGGCTGCATGGCGCCGACGATGTCCTGGATCGCCGAGGGAAACACGTTGACGCCGCGGACGATGAGCATGTCATCGGTGCGGCCGAAGCACCGGATCATCGGTCCGGTCCGCCCGCAGGGGCACGAGGTCCCGGTCACGACGACGTGATCGCCGCTCCTGAACCTCACGAGCGGCGAGGCCTGCCTGTCCAGGGCGGTATAGACTAACTCCCCGCGCGCGCTATCGGTCATATTCAGGACCGCTCCCGATTCCGGATCGATCAGTTCCACGAGGACGTAGTCGGGTGCGACCATGTGCATGCCCTGCTGGTAGTCGCACTCCGCCCAGAAGATGCATCCGATATCGGTTCCACCCATCAGCTCGCAGACCTTCGCGCCCCATAGCGCGGACAGCTTCTCCCTTACCGAGGGAATGCCGCCGCCCGGCTCGCCACCGACGACCAGCCGCTGCACCCCGAACGCCGTCGCGGGGTGATGCCGGATCTGCTGCACGGCCTCGGCAAGATAGATGAGGAAATTCGGCGCTCCGAGCACCACCCGTGGCTTCAGGTCATGGCAAGCGTTCAGCAAGCGGTCCACGCCGCCGTCGGCTCCGACCGGTATGTCCACTGCGCCCATGTACTGGACGGCCTGGAAGACGGGCACGCCGCCGACGAAGCCCTTGCTCATCGAGAACGCATGCAAGGTGAAGTCGCCCGGGCGCACGCCGCAGGCGAACAGGCCGCGCGCCTGCGATTCCTGCCAGGTGGCCGCGTCGCTTTCGGTCATCGCGATGTACGAGGGGTTGCCGGTCGTGCCCGAGGACGCCTGCATCTGGACAATGTTGCGCATGGGCGCGGCAAGGTGCAACCCGAAGGGCGGCGCCGCCTTGAGGCTGTCGCGCAGGTCCTGCTTCGAGGTAAATGGAACCCTGGCCAGGTCCGCGATCGTGCGGATGTCGTCGAAGCGAATCCCGGCGCTGGCGAATTTCTGCCGGTAGAACGCCGACGCGCCGCCGAGATAGCTCAGCTGCGCGCGCAGCCGCTCTTCCTGGATCTTCGCGAGTTCCTTCTGCGGCGCGGCTTCGATGGGGTGGAAATACGCCGCGTCCCGCCTCGAAAAAACGTCGGCCTTGCGATAGACAATCATCCTTGGCGTCTGTTCCCGCTACTCGGGCTGGATGCCGGCGTCCTTGACCACTTTCACGGACCGGTCCATTTCCTTCTTGAGCAGCGCCGCCAGTTCCCCGGGGCCTCCGACCATCGGGTCGAATCCGGCGTTCTGGATCCTCGTCACCGTGTCGGGCTGGTTCAGCACGACGGCGAGATCGCCCGACAACCGGTTGATGATGTCCCGCGGCGTACCCGCCGGCGCGAACACGCCGACCCAGGCCGAATACTCGAACCCGGGCAACCCCGACTCCGCGACGGTGGGGACTTCGGGCGTGCCCGCGAGGCGATTCGGGCTAGTGATGCCCAGGATCCGCAGCTTGCCCGCGCGTACATTGGGCATGACGGTCGCCACGGGTTCGCAGATGAAATGGAGCTGGCCGCCCATCAGGTCATTGAGTGCCGTCGGCGAGCTCTTGTAATTCACCATGGCCAGGTTCACGCCCGCCATGGTCTTGAACATCTCGGTGCAGATCTTCGATCCACTGGTGGCCGTGCCATAGAAGAACTGCCCGGGTTTCGACTTGGCCAGAGCGATAAACTCCTTCAGGTTCTGCGCCGGCAGGCCGGGGTGGATCACGAGCGCATTGAACGCGTTCTGGAATGCCATGCCCACCGGGGCGAAATCATTCACCGGATGGAAGGGCAGCTTGCTGCGAAGGCTGAAATTTGCCGCCAGCGTGGTGCTGGAACCCAGCACCAGGGTGTAGCCGTCCGGGGCCGATTTGGCCGCTGCCTCCATGCCGATGAGGCCTTCCGCGCCGGGCCGGTTCTCCACCACGATCGCCTGCCCAAGACGCTCGCCCAGCTTCTCGGCGACGACGCGCGCATTGATGTCCGTAGCGCCGCCCGCGCCTAGAGGCACGATGAGCCGGATCGGCTTCGACGGGTAGCTCTGCGCCCAGGTGGCGGCAGAAAACAGCAGCGCAAGGAACGCCGCAGCCATGCGCGGGGATTTGGACATTTTTCAGGGGACCTCTATAAATTCTATTTTTGACAAGGTGTAGTCAGTCGATCGTTGTTTTGACATTCTGGGGCGAATGTTTCTAGATTTTTTCGTTGTTTTCGATACGATTCACGCGTGAATTGACGATTCACTCCGGTAGTTTGTCCGTTTTAGCCCGTTTTTTGCCACTTTCAGGCCACTGCGGACGCAACTGTCCTGTCAGAACCATTCCAAGTTTTGATTTCGCGTCGGCACAGCAGCACGAATCGGCGCATGTTGTAGACCAAATTCATAAACCCAATCTTCACTCTGGCTCGCGCTATGCCGATGGTGCGAACCACATGCCCTCCCAATTGTGCCTGAGCGCCAAATATATGCTCGACTCGCGACCGCGTCTTTGACTTTTTCCGATTGCTCGCCCTTTGCTCATCGGTAAGCGGTGTACCACGCACGCCTTTCTCTCAGATATGGCTTTCGATTTCATTGCTCAGGAGTCGTTCTTCCTGCTCCTTTGAGCGATACGCGCTGTCGGCATACGCCGCGCGCTTTTGCCCGTCCTCATCAGTGCTGTGATCGAGCAGTTGGTCGAACACTTGGGAGTCATGTACCGAGGCGGCGGTCACCTCATAGGCTCGGATTAACTTGTTCTGCGCATCAGCGTTGATGTGGTTCTTGTAGCCAAAGTGCGTCTCTTGGTTCTTCTTGGTCCAGCGCGCATCGGTGTCTTTCTGGCTGACCATGTGCACTGTGGCCGGATCCTCTTTGTCCCAACCCTCTGGTAACTCACCGGCCTTGAGCTTGGCGTTGTCCTCCCGGCTATTGCGGCTTTTGGGCACCTCAACGAAAGTGGCATCGATCATCTGCCCGCCCTTGGCAACCAGACCCTTGGCCGCCAGTTGGTCATCGAAGCGCTTGAACAGAGCCTCTCCCATCCCTTGCTTCTTCAACATTTCACGAAACTGCCACACCGTCTTTGCATCCGGTACCCGGTCCTCCAGGTTCAGCCCCAGAAACCGCATGAAGCTAAGCCGGTCTCGTATCTGGTACTCAATTCGGTCATCCGACAAATTATTCAGATGCTGCAGCACCATGACCTTGAACATCAGCACCGCATCGATTGGCTTGGCCCCGGCAGCACTCTTGCGCGTGTGTTTGCGCGCCTTCTCACCCGCGCTTTCAATATAGCCCCGAAACGCCTCCCAGTCGATCATCTTGTCCAATTCCACCAACGGGTCGCCCAGTAGGGTGAGCTTCGTGAGCCGTTCGTCTGCGTCAAAAAACCCGCCACGTAGCTCCTCGCCTTGTTTTTCTTCTTCGTTTTCGCCTGCTTGCCCATCGGTCTGTCACCCATTGCGCTCTTCGATTACTATTCAACGCGCTAACATCGCTACCGTTTACGCAATTCCATTATTTTTTGGAATTTTTAGAGGTGCCCATAAGCGCTACCTCGTACGAATGTCACCTTGCCTGCGTTTTTCTTTAAACGCGCGATCTCCAGCACTTCGTCATTCAGGTCCAGCGCCGTGACCTGCGCGGCTTGCGCAGCAAACACGTCGGTCCAATAGCCGGTGCCGCAGGCGAGTTCGAGCACGCGCTTGCCAGCGAACAGCTTGCCGAAGCGCGCCCGCAGCGCGCCGAGGTCCGCCTGGCGCTCGGGCTTGGCATAGATGCGCTCGTACTCGGCGGCGCGCCGGGCGTAGTAGGCGGCAAGCGTGTCCATTCCGGTTCGCGAGCTCGTCCGTGCAGGCCTCAGATGACGTAACTTTCCAGCGTCTCCGGCGCGAACAGCTGCTCCGGCGCGAGCAGCCGCGGCGACAGCCCCTGTTCGTGGTGGTAGCGCAGAAACGTCTCGAGCGCGTGGCGGTTGGCCGCGAAGCCGTAGGGCCACCAGTCGTCGCCCATCTCGCGGCGCGTCTCCTCCACGTGGGAGAGGAGCCAGGGCAGCATCGTCTTGAGCGCCGCTGTCTCGGCGAGGTCGCGGTAGGTCTTGCGCTGCGCCTGCGCAAACGCCTTGTGCAGCGATTGTGCGATCCAGGGATTGGCGCGGTACAGCTCACGCCGGATCACCACCGTGTGCATCATCGGGAAGATGCGCGTGCGCCGGTAATAGTCGCGCTCGACCGCCGCGAAATCGGGGAACAGCCGGCGCACGTCGCCTGGCCGCGAATGGAACGTGGACGGCGCCCGCGCGGTGTAGAGGGCGTCGATCTCGCCGTCGGCGAGCATCTGCGACAGCGTCTGCTGCGGGCCGATCGGCCGCACGCGGAACTGCGGCGGCAGGGAGAGCTTCAGCTTCTCGTCGCGCCCGGTCTGTTCCTCGCCGCCGCTCAGGTACTCGACGCTGTCGGTGCGCACGCCGTATTCGTCGGACAGCAGGCCGCGGATCCAGACCGGCGCCGTCATCTGGTACTCGGGCACGCCGATGCGCCGCCCGGCGAGCTGCCGCGGCTCGCTGATGCCGCTCTTCGCCGAGACGTAGATGCTCGAGTGGCGGAAGAACCGCGACGGAAACACCGGGATCGCGATGAACGGCGGGTCCTGCCCCGCGAGCGACACCGTGTAGGAGGAAAGCGACATCTCGGCGATGTCGAATTCCCGGTGCCGCAGCATGCGAAAGAAGGTTTCCTCCACCGGTTGCGCGAGGAACACCAAGTCGATGCCGTCCGGCCGCACCGCGCCCGAGGCGAGCGCCGCGACGCGGTCGTAGTCCCAGCAGGCGAGCGTGAGGCGGAGCTTGTTCATGGGTGCTTTTTCATCCTCAATAGCTAGTAATATTAGTGCACCATCCGCTCTTTGCACCGAAAAGACCGAACTTGATCGCCGGAGATATCACAGGTCTGCGCGGCGTCGACTTGGGCGTGCGCGACGTCGCCTCGCTGGTGCGCTTCTACACCGACGTCTGGCGCCTGGCCGTGACCGCCGAGCGCAACGGCTCGGTCTACCTGCGCGGCAGCGGCGCCTATTGCCACATCCTCGCGCTGCATCCGCGCAGCGAACCGGCGCTGCTGTGCGTCAACCTCCCCGCGGCGGACCGCAGTGCCGTCGATCGGCTGCATGCCCGGGTGACCGCCGCCGGAGCCCCGCAGGTCGGACCGGCAGCCCCGATCGACGGGCCGGGGGGGGTGGATACGGCTTCGTGTTCATGGATCCCGATGGCCGTTCTGTGCGCGTGATCGCGGAGGACGCGCGCCACGCGGACGCGCGCCCCCTGCCCGACCGTCCCGAAAGAATCACCCACCTGGTGTTCAATACGCCGCGCCAGGAAGATGCCGCTGCGTTCTGGGTGCGGGCGCTCGGATTCGAGGTGAGCGACCGATCGCTGCTGACCTTCATCCGCTGCAACGACGACCACCACAGCATTGCGTTCCACCCGGGCGGGAGTTCCACCCTGCACCACATCGCCTTCGAGATGGACGGCATCGATTCGGTGATGCGCGGTGCCGGCCGGATGCGCGACGCCGGCCGCCCGGTCGAGTGGGGTCCGGGCCGCCACGGCCCGGGCAACAACGTCTTCGCCTATTTCATCGCGCCCGACGATTTCATCGTCGAGTACACCGCCGAAGTACAGAAAGTGGACCGGAACCACCGAGTGCGCGAACCCGGGGCCTGGGCCTTCCCCCCCCGGCCACAGCGACCTATGGGGCGCGACCCCGCCGCCCAGCCCCCGGATGAAGACCGCACAGGAGAAAATCCGGTTCGCCGAAGGGCTGTTCCACCTCTAAAATGGCAAGCTTCGGGGCAAGCTTTGCGAGAGATGGCTGAGGAACCCAAACAGAACTTCGATCCGGACGCGACCGTCGCACTGCCCATTGCCGAGCCCGATCCGGAAGCCACTTTCACGGGCCCGAACGCGAAAAAAGCGTCGGGCGCGGACGGCGCCGGCCAGCGCTCGGCATTCGACCCCGACGCCACGGTGAATCCGGCGGAGCGGGCCAACCTCGACCCCGACGCCACGGTGCGGGTTCCGAGCCCGGGGAAATAGCGCACCAATCCTTTTGCGCCGAAATCGCCGCCGGAATCCATCCACGCGAACCTGTCGGCGCTCGGCGGGCTAAATTCGCTGATCGCGATGGCGAATCCGATCCTCGGCGCGGTACCGCAGATCCGCCGCACGCTCAGGCATCCGGACCCCGCCGCGCTGCGCGCCGACCTGCGCGACCAGATCGAATCCCTGCAGACCAGCGCGAGTTTCGCGGAAGTCTCCGACGCCGCGGTACAGACCGCGGTTTACGCGCTCTGCGCCCTGCTCGACGAATCGGCCGCCGCCGCGCCCTGGGGCGGATCATGGATCGACGACGGTTTGCTCAAGGAATTATGCGGCGAGAGCGGCGGCGGCGAGTGATTTTTCACGCGTCTCGACGCGATTTCCGGCAACCGGGACCCGGAGGATGCGGACAACGCCGACCTCCTCGAGTTCTACGACGTGTGCCTCGCGCTCAGTTTCGAAGGCCGCTACCGCAAGGCCGAAGGCGGCCGGCGCGAGCGAAGACAGCGCACTGCCACCGGTACAGCCATCGTTCCTGTCGCGCGTGCCGCGGCGCCCGGTGTGGAGCGCGCTCGGAGGCGTCGTCGGAGTGATGCTCGTTTTCTACATGGCGGCCCTGCGGCTGCTGGACAACGAAGCGATGACCGCGCTCACCCCCGGCCCGCGGACCAAGGCCGTCGTCGGGCAACCTGCTCCCCCGCCCACGCCTGCGCTGCAGGTTGCGAGCGCGGGACTGGCCAAGGCGCTCGAGGGCGAAGCGGTCACTGTCACCGAAGAGGCAGGACGCATCGCGCTCGCACTGCGCCACGCGCACCAGTTCGCGCCGGGCGGCGCGCAGCCGGCGAGCGAACTGCGGCCGCTGTTTCAGAAAATCGCCGCGGCGCTCGACAGCATGCCGGGCGCGATCGTCGTTACGGGCCACGCCAATGCATCGCCGACCGGCGTTACGCCTCGAACCTGAATCTGTCCACGGCGCGCGCGCAAGCGATTGCGCGGATGATGGCGCCGAGACTGAGCGATCCGAAGCGGCTGACGGCCGAAGGCAAGGGTGAATCCGAACCGGTCGCCCCCAACGATACCGATGCGAACCGCGCGAAGAACCGCCGCGTGGTGATCATCCTGAAGCCGGCGCCATGAGCCTGCTCGATCAGCTCGCCGCAGTACCTTCCCCGAACAACGGTTCGGACAAGAGTGCGGACGAGCGCGTCGCGAAGGAACTGGGGTCCATCCAGGCGCGCTTCCAGCAGGCGGCCGAAAAGCTGAAGAACGCGCGCTTTCCCAACCCGGACGGCCAGCCCCGCACGGTCGAGGAAATGCCCTGGTATGTGATGATCGGCGCGCCCGGATCCGGCAAGACCACCGCGCTGCTCAATTCGGGGCTGCGCTTTCCACTCTACACGGCGGACAGCAGCGCCTCGGTCCCGGGCGTCGGCCGTACGCGCAACTGCGACTGGTGGTTCGCCGAGGAGGCGGTGCTCATCGACACCGCGGGCCGCTACACGACGCAGGAGAGCGACCGCAAGGCCGACGCCGCGGCCTGGCACGGCTTTCTCGCGCTGCTCAGGCAGTTCCGTCCGGAGCGGCCGCTGAACGGCGCGCTGGTCACGGTGAGCGTGCTGGACCTGATGCTCTGGACCAAGAACGAGCGCGCCAAGTTTGCAGCCCACGTGCGCATGCGCCTGTCGGAAATGTATGCGGCGCTCAACCAGCGCTTTCCCGTTTACGTGCTGGTCACCAAGATGGATCTTCTGGCGGGTTTCACCGAGTTCTTCGGCGACTACGACCCGACGGCCCGGATGCAGGTCTGGGGCACGACCTTCGATCACGACATCGACCCGGCGCTGATTGCGCTTCCCTACGCGGCGGATTTCGCGGCCCTGGAAGAACGCCTGGGCGCCGAGATGCTGGCGCGGCTGCACGAGGAACGCGACCTGCAGCGGCGCGCGGCGATCTACCGCTTCCCGCAGCAATTCCATCCCATCGGCCCGCTGCTGGGCGAATTCGTCGCGCTGACGTTCGGCACCCAGGTGAACCACCGTCCGCTGCAGTTGCGCGGCGTCTATTTCACCAGCGGCACGCAGGAAGGCAACCCGATCGACCGGGTGCTGGCGACGATGGCGCGCACGTTCCGGCTGGAGCGCAACGCGGCGGCGCTGGTGAGTGGCACCGGCAAGAGTTTCTTCGTCACGCGCCTGCTGCGCGACGTGGTATTTCCGGAGCACGGCCTCGCTGCCGTGGAGGAAACGCTGCCCGTGTTGCCGGCAGCGCAGGAAACGCCGGCTTAATCGGCCTCTTCGATCCAGGCCATCTGGATCGCTTCCAGGATCTTCTCGCCGCTGTGCTTCGGATCGTCGCTGAATCGCGGCAGCGCCAGCACCCAGTTGCGCAGGTCCACGAAATTCAGCGCCTTCGGGTCCTGGTCCGGGTATTTCTCGAGCAAAGCGAAGGCGATTTCGCGCGAATCGGTCCACTTCACTTGTGGCCGCCTCCTTCGCGCTCGTAATTGATGGTGTACTTCGGAATCTCTATCACCAGATCGGCCTCCGTCATGCGCGCCTGGCACGCGAGGCGCGAAGTCACTTCCAGGCCCCACGCCTTGTCGAGCAGATCCTCCTCCTTCTCCTCGGGCGCCTCCAGGGAGTCGTAGCCCTCGCGCAGCACCACGTGACAGGTGGTGCAGGCGCAGGACTTCTCGCAGGCGTGCTCGATCTCGATGCCGTGCGCGAGCAGGATGTTGCACAGCGTTTCGCCGGCCGGGGCATCGATGCGGGCACCGGCGGGGCAAAGCGAGGCGTGCGGCAGCACGGACAGCTTAGGCATCGAGGCTCAGGATGGATTTTCCCTCGAGTGCACGCCTCACGCCGGCATTCATGCGGCGTGAGGCGAATTTCTCGGTAGCGCGGTTGAGCGCGTCGGTCGCCGCCTTGATGGCGCGCGCATGCGGCGTTGAAACGGCCTTTTCCAGGAAGGCGATTTTTTCCAGGATATCCGTCATTTCTTCAGGCGTAAGTAGCAATCCATCCTCTGCAAGGGCGCTCCCGGTCGCATCGATCAGCCGCTGCGCATCCACGCGGTGCTCGTTCAACGCACGCGCGTGCATGTCTTCCTTCGCATGCTGGAAGGAATCGCGCAGCATGCGCTCGATGTCGGCATCGGCAAGGCCATAGGAAGGCTTCACGGTCACCGAGGCCTCCGCGCCGGTGGTTTTCTCCTGTGCCGACACGGAAAGCAGGCCATCGGCGTCCACCTGGAACATCACGCGTACGCGCCCCGCCCCCGCCGCCATCGGCGGGATGCCCTTCAGCTCGAAGCGCGCCAGCGACCGGCAGTCCGCCACCAGTTCGCGCTCGCCCTGCAGCACATGGAAGCTCATCCCGGTCTGGCCGTCCTTGAAGGTGGTGAATTCCTGCGCCTTGGCGCAGGGAATGGTCGTATTGCGGGGAACGATGCGCTCGGCAAGGCCGCCCACGGTTTCGATGCCCAGCGACAGCGGAATGACATCGAGCAGCAGCCAATCCTCGCCCTGCGGCCTGTTGCCGGCGAGCACGTCGGCCTGCATCGCGGCGCCCAGGGCCACGACCTTGTCGGGGTCAAGGTTGTTGAGCGGGTCGCGGCGGAAGAACTCCGCCGCGGCACGCTGGATCTGCGGCATCCGCGTCGCGCCGCCCACCATCACCACGCCCTTGATCCCCTCCACTGTCAGGCCCGCATCGCGCAGCGCCTTGCGAGCGGGACCCAGGGTCTTTTGCACGAGGGGCTGGGTGATGCGGCAGAACGTTTCCGTGTCGAGCGTGACGTCGACGAACTCGCCCGATGAGAGCTTCGCGCTGATGTGCGCCTCGGCATGCCCGGTCAGGTACTCCTTCGCTTCGCGCGCCTTGACCAGCAGCAGGCGCATGTCGCGCGGCGCGAGCGGCGCGAGCCCGGCTTCTTCGATGATCCAGCAAAACACGCGGTGGTCCCAGTCGTCACCGCCGAGCGCCGCGTCGCCGTTGGTCGCGATGACCTCGAACACTCCCCTCGAGAGCTTGAGGATGGAGATGTCGAAGGTGCCGCCGCCCAGGTCGAATACCGCGTAGATGCCCTCGGCGCCGTTGTCCAGGCCGTAGGCGATTGCCGCGGCGGTGGGCTCGTTGAGCAACCGCAGCACCTTGAGGCCGGCCAGCCGCGCCGCGTCCTTGGTCGCCTGGCGCTGCGCCTCGTCGAAATACGCGGGCACGGTGATCACGGCGCCGGCAAGATCTCCCTGCAACGATTCTTCCGCTCTTGTTCTCAGAATTCGCAGGATTTCGGAAGAAACCTCCACCGGACTCTTGACCCCGGCGACGGTACGGATCCGCACCATGCCGGGCGAGTCCAGCAGGTCGTAGGGCACGTTCTCGGCATAGGCGACGTCCTTCAGCCCGCGCCCCATGAAACGCTTCACCGAATCGATGCTGTTCTTCGGATCATCGGCCTGGTGCGTCTGCGCGACGTAGCCGACTTCCACCCTGCCACCAGGCAGGTAGTGCACGATCGAGGGCAACAGCGAGCGGCCCTGCGCGTCGGGCAGGACCGTGGCCGCGCCGCTGCGCACCGTCGCCACCAGAGAATTGGTAGTGCCGAGGTCGATGCCCACCGCGAGACGCTGCTGGTGCGGCGCGGGCGACTGTCCCGGCTCGGAGATCTGGAACAGCGCCATCAGGACTCCGGCGCCTGCATTTCAACGCGCTCGTGGGCAGCGTCGATGTCTTCGCCGAAGCGCTCCAGGAACATGAGCTTTCTCACAAGATCCCTGGCCGCGGCGAAGTCATGCCTGCAGTCTATTTCTTCCTGAATCTGATTTTCGATTTCACGCCTTGCAACGGCAAGATCGCGGGAAATAAAATCCAGATCAGCACTGTTCTTCGCCTCTTCCAGTTTCTCCCGCAGCTCCATCTGTTCCACCAGGAAATCGCGCGGCATTGCCGTGTTCGTCTCGAAGCCGACGTCCACGCCGTTCAGCGCGAGCAGGTATTTCGCTCGCTGCACCGGGCTCTTGAGCGCACGGTAGGCCTCGTTCACCTGGGTCGTCATCTGCATGGATGCACGGCGCTCGGCGTCGCCGGCATTCGCGTAGCGGTCAGGATGAATTTTCGACTGGATGTTACGGTAGGCGCTGTACAGATGCGCGAGGTCCAGCGCGTATGCCGGGGTGATGCCAAACAGCTCGAAGTGATTCTTCAAAACCTCAGACGTTGAAGCTCTCGCCGCAGCCGCACGCGTCCTTGACGTTGGGGTTGTTGAACTTGAAGCCCTCGTTCAGGCCTTCCCTAGCGAAATCGAGTTCGGTGCCGTCAAGATAGGGCAGGCTCTTCGGATCGATCACCACCTTCACGCCGTGGCTCTCGAACTGCACGTCGTCCGGGCTGACCGCATCGGCATACTCGAGTTTGTACGCCATCCCGGAACAGCCCGTGGTGCGCACGCCCAGGCGCAGCGCCACGCCCTTGCCCCGCCTGGAGAGGAAGTTCTGGACGTGGGTCGCAGCTTTTTCGGTAAGCGTGACAGCCATGGCTACTGGTGTTTTTTCTTGTAGTCCTCGACCGCGGCCTTGATCGCATCCTCAGCCAGGATCGAGCAGTGGATCTTCACCGGCGGCAGCGACAGCTCCGCCGCGATCTGCGTGTTCTTGATGCCGGCGGCCTCGTCCAGTTTCTTGCCCTTCACCCATTCGGTGACCAGCGAGGACGAGGCGATCGCCGAGCCGCAGCCGTAGGTCTTGAAGCGCGCATCCTCGATGATGCCGTCCTTGTTGACCTTGATCTGCAGCTTCATCACGTCGCCGCAGGCCGGCGCGCCGACCATGCCGGTGCCGACCGAGTCGTCGCTCTTGTCGAAGGAACCGACGTTTCTCGGATTTTCGTAGTGGTCCAGAACCTTCTCGCTGTATGCCATTGTCCTGCTCCTGTTGTTACTTCAGTGTGCGGCCCACTGCACCGTACTCAGATCGATGCCGTCCTTGTGCATTTCCCACAGCGGCGAGAGTTCGCGCAGTCTCTCGACCTTGGTCCTGAGGTGGTTCACCGTGTAGTCGATTTCCTCCTGCGTCGTGAAGCGGCCCAGGGTGAAGCGAATGGAACTGTGCGCCAGCTCGTCCGAGCGCCCGAGGGCGCGCAGCACGTACGAGGGCTCGAGCGAGGCGGAGGTGCAGGCCGAACCCGACGACACCGCGATATCCTTCACCGCCATGATGAGCGATTCGCCCTCGACGAAGTTGAAACTGAGGTTCAGGTTGTGCGGCACGCGCCGTTCGAGGTGGCCGTTCACGAACACCTCTTCCATCTGGCTCATGCCGGCAAGCAGTTTGTCGCGCATCGCCCGGATGCGCTCGCACTCCGCCGCCATTTCGAGCTGCGCCAGGCGAAACGCCTCGCCCATGCCGACGATCTGGTGCGTGGCCAGGGTGCCGGAGCGGAAGCCGCGCTCGTGGCCGCCGCCGTGCATCTGCGCCTCGAGCCGCACGCGCGGCTTGCGGCGCACGTAGAGCGCGCCGATGCCCTTCGGCCCGTACGTCTTGTGCGCCGAGAACGACATCAGGTCGGCCTTCAGCGAACGCAGGTCGATGCCGCACTTGCCGGTGGCCTGCGCCGCATCGACGTGGAACAGAATCCCCTTGCTGCGGCACAACTCGCCAATCGCCGGGATGTCCTGGATCACGCCGATCTCGTTGTTCACGTACATCACCGATACCAGGATCGTGTCCTTGCGCAGCGCCGCCGCCATCTGGTCCAGGTCGATCAGGCCGTCGGGGCCGACATCGAGGTAAGTCACCTCGAAACCGCGCCGCTCCAGCTCGCGCATCGAATCGAGCGTCGCCTTGTGCTCGGTCTTGACCGTGACCAGGTGCTTGCCCTTGGTCTTGTAGAACTCGGCCGCGCCTTTCAGCGCAAGATTGATCGATTCGGTCGCGCCCGAGGTCCAGACCAGGTCCTTGGCGTCGCAACGCACCAGCGCCGCCACCTGCGCGCGCGCCTCTTCCACCGCTTCCTCGGCTTTCCAGCCGAAGGCATGCGAGCGGCTCGCCGGATTGCCGAAATGCTCGGTCAGATACGGGATCATCTTCTGCGCCACGCGCGGATCGACCGGCGTAGTCGCGGAATAGTCAAGGTAGATCGGAAAATTCAAGGCGGACTTCATTACGCGGCAACCTTCTCCGGGGCTTTTTCCACCGGGACTTCGGGTTTCCGGAAATCCTTGATCACCTGCACCTTCTTGCCCTGCTGGTGCGAGACCACGTTGGCGAGAGACACCGAACTCAGGTAGTCGTTCATCTTCTCGTTCAGCGTCGCCCACAGGTCATGGGTTACGCAGCGCCGGTCATCGATGCAGTTCTCCTTGCCGCCGCATTGCGTGGCGTCGATCGGCTCATCCACCGCGGTGATAATCTCGGCCACGGAAATGCCGCCGGTCGGGCGCGCGAGGCAATAGCCGCCGCCCGGACCGCGCACGCTGGTCACCAGCTTCGCGCGCCGTAGCTTGCCGAACAGCTGCTCGAGGTAGGAAAGCGAAATATGCTGCCGCTCGCTGATCGCGGAGAGTGTCACCGGGCCGCGCGTCTGGCGCATCGACAGGTCCACCATCGCGGTCACCGCAAATCTGCCCTTGGTCGTCAGTCTCATCGTTTGCTTACCTGCCTTTGTTCATACCTGATCAGAATACTCAAGTATACCAAATCCCGACAAATTCCATCAGGTATATTACTCATTACCAATCAACTACTTGATGGCTCTAAACTGGTCAGCTTTCGAGCGCTCGTCGGCCTGTTCCAGACGCCGGACCTTTTCACTCAGCGCGGCCACCGTCTGCTCCAGTCCCCGCGCATGGTCAACCAGAGATTGGAGCGTTTTGGCGTAGGGGTCTTCCTGGTTCGGCGCCACGCCGTAGGCGGCGAAATGCGCCTTTCCCTTTTCCTTCTCTTTCGCGCTCTCTTCGATGATTCGGCCCGGCACGCCCACCACGGTCGCGCCGGCGGGCACTTCCTTGAGCACCACCGCGTTGGAACCGATCTTGGCGCCATCGCCGACCGTGAAGCCGCCGAGCACTTTCGCGCCCGCGCTCACCACCACGCCCTTGCCGAGGGTCGGATGGCGCTTGATGCCGCGGTAGAGCGACGTACCGCCCAGCGTCACGCCCTGGTAGATGGTGCAATCATCGCCAATCTCCGCGGTTTCGCCGATCACCACGCCCATGCCGTGGTCGATGAACACGCGCCGGCCCACGATCACCGCCGGATGGATCTCGATGCCGGTAAGCCAGCGCCCGAAGTGCGAGGTCAGACGGCCCAGCCAATGCAGTCCGTGCATCCAGTACCAGTGCGCGAAACGATGAATCCAGACGGCATGCAGGCCGGGATAGCAGGTCAGCACTTCCCAAGTCGAGCGCGCCGCCGGGTCGCGCTCGAACACGCTGGCGATATCTTCACGTAGCTGCCTGAACATGAAGGCTATTTTAAGGTCGCCGAGTAAAACTCTCAACTATTTTGACTTCGGCTTTTGCAGGGCGTTCAGCAAGCCGCGCAGGATGTTGACCTCTTCCCTTTCCAGGTCCGGCACCCGCGAAAACAGACGGCGCAGCCGGGTGGGCAGCTTTGAGTTCGAGGCCGGATCGAAAAATTCACTGTCGATCGCGGCCTTCTCCAGGTGGCCGTAGAGCCCTTCGAGGTCCTGAACGGTTGCCGGCTTTCCCGTCCTGAATTTTCCAGTTTCAGGTTTTGACGTCATGAACAGTTCGTACGAAACGACCTGCACCGCCTGCGCCAGGTTCAATGAGGTGAATCCCGGATTGGCGGGAATGTGCACGAGGTACTGGCAGGCCAGCATTTCCTCGTTGGTCAGGCCCGCCTGCTCGTTGCCAAACACGAACGCCACGTCGCCTTCCTGTTCCACGGCGCGCGCCGCAGCAGCGCGCGCGTCGAGCACCGGGGTAGACCATTCGCGCGGCCGCGCCGACAGCGCGAACGCCGCCACGCAATCGGAAATGGCGTCTTTCAGGTTTTCATGAGTTCTCGAATTCGAAAGAACATCGATGGCGTTCGTGGCCATCCACCGGTCCTCCGGCGCGGGATAGTGCTCCGGATCCACGAGGCGCAGGTCGGCCAGCCCCATGGTCTTCATCGCGCGCGCGGCGGCGCCGATGTTGCCCGGGTGGCTGGGGCGGCAAAGCACGATCCGGACGCGGGAAAGGTGCGGGGACAAATGCGGCGGGGATGGAGTCACCATAATAGAATACGCGCCCCATGCATCCGATGCTCAATATCGCGGTCAAGGCGGCCCGGCGCGCCGGCAGCATCATCAACCGCGCCGCGCTCGACCGCACCCAGCTCGAGATTCGCTCCAAGCAGGCGAACGATTTCGTGACGCAGGTGGACCGGGCGGCCGAAACCGCGATCATCGACATCGTCCGCCAGGCCTACCCCGACCACGCGATCCTCGGCGAGGAATCGGGCGCCCTGGAAGGCAAGAACTCCAGCGGCACGACCTCGAAGGCGGAGTACCGCTGGATCATCGATCCGCTGGACGGCACCACCAACTTCATTCACGGCTTCCCGCAGTACTGCGTCTCCATCGCCCTGCAGCACCGCGGCGCGATCGAGCACGGCGTGGTCTACGACCCGGCGAAAAACGAGCTGTTCACCGCTTCCAAGGGCCGCGGCGCGTTCCTCGACGACCGGCGCATGCGGGTTACCAAATGCGCCAACCTGAAGGACGCTCTCGTCGGCACCGGATTTCCGTTCAAGGAAATGTCCCGGCTCGATTCGTATTTCAAGCAGCTGAGAGAAGTAATGAAGAACTCTTCCGGCGTGCGGCGGGCGGGCGCCGCGGCGCTCGATCTCGCCTACGTCGCGGCCGGACGCCTGGACGCGTTCTGGGAACTGGGGCTCTCGCCTTGGGACATGGCCGCCGGCGCGCTGCTGATCCAGGAAGCCGGTGGCATGGTGGGCGATCTCAAGGGCGATACGGGCTGGCTTGAGAGCGGCGACATCGCCGCCGCGACGCCCAAAGTCTTCACGCAGCTGCTCACTGCGCTCAAGTAACCGGCGCCAGCCGGCTACTTCACATCCAGCAGTTCGACGTCGAACACCAGCGTCGCGTTCGGCGGTATGGCGCCACCCGCGCCGCGCGCGCCGTAGCCCAGCTCCGGCGGAATCACGAGCGTGCGCTTGCCGCCCACCTTCATGCCCGCCACGCCTTCGTCCCAGCCCTTGATCACCCGGCCGCCACCAAGCGGGAACGAGAACGGCCCGCGGCCGATCGAACTGTCGAACTGCTTGCCGCGCTGCTTTTCGGCCTTGGCGTCGTGGAGCCAGCCGGTGTAATTCACCTCGACCGTCTTGCCGGCAACCGCCTCCTTGCCCTTGCCGACGACGGTATCGGTTTTGGCAAGGCCATCGGCGGCAAACGCCGAACCGGATGCAATGGCGTGAACGAACATCAAGCCGAGAAAGAATTTCAATATGCGTTCCATGTCGCCTCCGGTGCCTGAAGATGGGAAACTATGCTTGCTCCGTTCCAATAATGCAAACCACTGCCCATACCCCGATGATGCAGCAGTACCTGCGCCTGAAGGCGCAGCATCCGGACATCCTGATGTTCTACCGGATGGGGGATTTCTACGAGCTGTTCTACGACGACGCGGAGAAGGGCTCGCGGCTGCTCGATCTGACGCTGACCACGCGCGGCCAGTCGGCGGGCGCGCCGATCCGGATGGCGGGCGTGCCGGTGCATTCGGTGGAGCAGTACCTCGCCAAGCTGGTGAAGATGGGCGAGTCGGTGGCGATCTGCGAGCAGGTCGGCGATGTCGCGACGGCAAAAGGGCCCGTGGACCGCGAAGTCACGCGCATCGTCACGCCGGGCACGCTGACCGATCCCGCGCTGCTGGACGAGAAAGCCGACAATGTCCTGCTGGCTGTTTCGAAAGACAAGTCTTCAGCAGGACTTGCATGGCTCTCCCTGGCGAGCGGAGAACTGCGCGTCGCCGAAGTGGCGCCCCAGGCGCTGGACAACGAACTGCAACGCATCGCCCCTGCGGAAATCCTCGCCGCCGATGGCCTGGAGCTGCCCGGCTATACCGTGACGCGGCTGCCGGCCTGGCACTTCGAGTTCGAGTCCGGGCGCAGGAAGCTGCTCGAGCAGCTGGGCGCATCGACGCTCGCCGGGTTCGGCGTCGAGGACCTGGAGCCCGCGATCGCCGCCTGCGGGGCGCTGCTCGAATACGCGAAGAAGACGCAGGGCCAGGCGCTCGCCCATGTAAGCGCGGTGCGCGCCGAGCGCGCCGGCGAGTACCTGCGCATGGACGGCGCCACGCGGCGCAATCTGGAAATCACCGAGACCCTGCGCGGCGAGCCCGAGCCGACCCTGTTCTCGCTGCTGGACGAGTGCGCCACCGGCATGGGCAGCCGGCTGCTGCGCCACTGGCTGCATCACCCGTTGAGAGACCAATCCGTCTTGATTTCCCGTCATGAATCCATTGAAGTTCTATTGAATAAGAACGAAAACATCAAAACATTCTTGCGCCGCTTCGCCGACGTCGAACGCATCACCGCGCGCATTGCGCTGAAGAACGCCCGCCCGCGGGATCTCTCCGGATTGAGGGAGAGCCTGGGATTGCTTGCCGAATTGGCTACCGCAGTTCCTTCTTCGGCAAGCCTGCTGGAAGAACTTCGGGAACATCTGCAAACCCCGCAGGAAATCCTGAAACTTCTCGCGGGCGCAATCGCACCCGAGCCCTCGGCGATGCTGCGCGACGGCGGCGTGATCGCCGATGGCTATTCGGCCGAGCTGGACGAATTGAGGGGCTTGCAGTCGAA
>SHXL01000031.1 GCA_009693345.1 Betaproteobacteria bacterium | reverse complement strand
GTTTCAGGTTGTTGAGCGCGACAAGCACCACCGACAGGGCGATCGTCGATTCGACCAGGCGCGATGGCAGCGAAATCACCGCCAGTGCGGCGAGCGACAGCGTGATCGTGTGCGCGATGGTGAACGCGGTCACGACCTTGAAGACGTCCCAAAAGGTGTCTCGAAAACGCTCCGCAGGGCTCCAAATTTTACTCTTGAGAATCAAAACGGAAGGGAGCAAAAGAGAGAGCAAAAAGAGAATATGGTCGAAGCCGATCCAGATGTGCCAGACGCCTTCGCGCAGATAGTCGAAGAACTGCGCCAGCCGCGAAATTTCGCCCGCGGTGAACGCAAGGCGCGGTCGCTCCGGCGACAAGACTCCGGTCTGTACCGCGCCGCCGCGCTCGAAGCGCAACAGGCCGCGATGCGTGGGATCGAGGTCGAAGAACAGGCTGTAGGCGATCTCGACCCTCGCGGGGGTGCGAGCCCCGCAAGCCACGTCGAAGCGCAAGACCGCATAGGCGCCGTCGCTGTGCTCATCGACCAGAAGATCCGCCGCATTTAGCGCGCACGATTTTCCATCTGAAAGAACGTTTAAACGCGAAAGGGCATAAGCCTCCACTTCCTTGCGCTTTGCCTTCAGTTCGCCCCAGGTGATCTCGCCGTTGCCGTCGGCGTCGAGGCCGATCGCGAATTCGAGGTCGCGCAGCGCGATGTCCCACTGGCCTCGCATCGCCGCGCCATCGGCGCTCAACGCGAGATAGCTGTCGCTGGGCTTGTGCGCCTGCGCGGCGGTGGCGAACAGGAAAGCGAGGAGGGCGAGGTATTTCAATTTCAAGGTTTCAAGGCCTTGAGCCGCAACGCCGCTTGACGCAGGCGCGCACTCTCGAATCCGCTCGACTCGAGCCACTGCATGGCAGGCGCGGCAGCGGCAGGATCGCGCGCCGCGAGCGCCGCTTCGATGAGCATCAGCGCGTCGCGCGGCTCGCGCTGCGCGCGGTAGTTTTCACTCGCTGCCGCCAGCGCGGCCCGCGCATCGCCCTTGAGCTCCAGCAGATACCTCGCTTCCTCCTGCAAGTGCAGCTTCTCGCCGCGCAGCGCCGCGTCGGCGAAGCGCTCGCCCAGCGTGCGCGCGTATTTTTCGCCCTCGGCGAGCTTAAGCTGCCGCGCGGCGAGAGCGAGCCGCAGCAGCAAGGTGTCGGATCGCGCCCAACTCTTCAGCAATGGCATCACCTCGGCGGCGCGGCCCCGTTCGAGCAGGAAATCGGCATAGGCGGCGAGCAGGAAGTTGTCGTAGATGCCCAGTGCGAGACCGGCACGGAAATGCCCTTCGGCTGCGGCGAGGTCCCCCGTCCGCCATGCCATTTCCGCGAGGCGGGTCAGGATCCAAATGCGGAAGCCCGGCTCGACGTCGGTGCGCCGCGCCAGCGCGGCGGCGAGCCGCTCGTGGGCGGCGCGCGCGTGGCCGGTGGTTGCTTCGACGTACGCAATGCAAGCCGTGGCATGCAGTTCGCTCGCGTGCTCCGCGAGCATTTCGCACTCGCGGCGCGCGGCCGCATAGTCCGCCTGCACCATCAGGATTGCCGCGCGCCAGGCCCGCGCTTCGGTATTGGCGGGATCCGTCTGCAAAGCGAGGTCGAAGTCCGCCATGCCGCGCGCAAAGTCGTGCCGGTATTGGCGCAGCATCCCGTGCAGGAGCAGGAGTTCGGCCGGAGTTGCCGCGGTCTCGGGCCATGGACGCAGCGCAGCTTCTGCGTAGCCGACGTAGCGCGGATCACCCTCGGCCATCGCCATGTCGAAATAGCGGCGCGCGAGGCGCGCCGCCGCATCAACGTTGCGCGTATCCGCGACGACTGCGGCCCGGAGGCGGCGCAACTCCGCGGCGGCCGGATCGCCCGGCCTGCCGGGGAGGGTTTCCAGGACCACCGCGTCGTCGCGCGGCAAAAACGGCGCCGCCGAAGTCAGTTGCGACGTAGCCAGAACCGCTCCGAGTGCCGCCAAACCGGGAATTTGATGGATTTTCATCGGCAGGACATGAAGACAAACCTGTAAAAACAAGAGCTTATCACGGTTTTATGTTAAATATTCTTTTGTTTACAATGGCTTGCGTAGGGAAACCCGCGTGCAGGGAGGCAAAAACGGGGTAAACCGGGTGGGACGGTCAACCGCTTGAAGCTTCGTGCGTTTTTCGCTGCGGGGAGTTCGGTGGTAACTCGTTGCGTCACCCCGTTTAAACATACTAATACCAGGAGATAGATATGACCAAGCCGCTGTCGATGATCGTCGCCGCCATGTTCGCGGTTGTGAGCGTTAACGCCTTTGCCGCCTCGCATGCCGGCGCGAAGGGCGACAAGATGGAGAAGATGGAGAAGAAGGGCGACAAGATGGAGAAGAAAGGCGACAAGATGGAGAAGAAAGGCGACAAGATGGAGAAGAAAGGCGACAAGATGGAGAAGAAAGGCGACAAGAAGATGGACAAGATGGAGAAGTCGGAGAAGAAGTAAATCGCCGTTCTGCGAAAAAAAGGCAGGGCATGCCTCTGCCTTTTTCTTTTCTGGCGCCGTGAAACGAATTTTCTTCCTGCTGGCGGTGTTGCTTTCCGCGTTGGCCCGCGCCGAACTGCCGTTCATTCAGCTCACCACGGGCATGCATCTCATCCGTGCCGAGCTCGCCGACAGCATGGGCACGCGCATGGAGGGCCTGATGCACCGCAAGTCGATGCCGCAGGGCTCGGGCATGGTGTTCGTATTCGACGAAACCGCCACCCACTGCATGTGGATGAAGAACACGCTGATCCCGCTTTCGGTCGCGTTCATCGACGAGGCGGGGGCGATCATCAATATCGCCGACATGCAGCCGCACAGCGAACGGTCGCATTGCGCGACGCGCCCCGCGCGCTACGCTCTGGAGATGAACAAGGGCTGGTTCGCGCAGCGCGGCATCAAGCCCGGCGCGAAGTTCGGCGGCCTGGAGAAGCTCGCGCCGCGCTAGAAAAAAGAAACGCGGCCGAAGCCGCGTCTCCGAGAGCGCCGAGGAGTTTCAGAGGCCCGCATTCTGCTGCGCCACCATGCAGTAGAGCATCGGGATCGAGAGCACGGTGTTGAAGCGGGAGGTGAGCATCGCCAGGCGCGCCGCCTTCGCTTTCTCGGCCGCCTCGACTGTGACGATGCCGAGGGCCTTTTTCTGGTTCGGCCAGATGATGAACCAGACGTTGAACGCCATGATCAGGCCGAGCCACATGCCGATGCCGATCGCGGTGAACGGCGCCTGCAGCGTGAGCAGCGCACCGATGTATTTGTTCATGGCCGCGAGCAGCAGGCCGGTAACGACCGTGGCGAGTGCCGCCCAGCGAAACCAGAACAACACCTCGGGCGCGATCACCTTGGAGATCGCTGGCTTGTGCTCATCGGGGATCTTCGGCATCGAGGGGATCTGCACGAAATTCAAGTACCAAAGCAGCCCGATCCACATCACACCGGAGAGCACGTGCAGGTAGCGCATGAAGAACGACGCCCACTCGTGATCGCCCATCTTGCCGAAGGTGCCGGCAACGCCGAGCATGATGACGAGCAGGACGATTCCCGCGATGATGGTGCGGCCTAGCGACTGCAAGATTGCGCCCATTGATGCCTCCTGTTGGTGTTCCGTGCGGAGGGAGAAAAGTCTATCACGACTGTCTGAGAGGCCGCGGCAAGCCGCCGCGAACGGGGCTTGCTTCCAGCTGGCGGCTGTAGGCCGACATCGCAAAGCAGAAAGCGAAATACACCAGGCAGGCGAACAGGTAGGCCTCGACACCGAACCCCGACCAGGCCGGATCCTGCAGAGAAACCTTGATGGTGCTGAGGAGATCAAAGAGGCCGATGATCAGCACCAGGGAGGTGTCCTTGAAGAAACCGATGAAGGTGTTCACCAGTGGCGGGATCGAGAAGCGCAGCGCCTGCGGCAGGATTACATGCAGCGTCCGCTTCCAGTACGACAGGCCGAGCGCCTCGGCTGCCTCGTACTGGTGGCGCGGGATGGCCTGCAGCCCGCCGCGCACCACTTCGGCAAGGTAGGCAGCGGCGAACAGGATCAGCGCGATCTGCGCGCGCAGCAGCTTGTCGATCGAGACGCCCGCGGGCAGGAACAGCGGCAGCATGACGGAGGCCATGAACAGCACGCTGATCAGCGGCACGCCGCGGATCAGTTCGATATAGCCGATGCACGCGGCGCGCAACACCGGCATTTGCGATTGGCGCCCGAGCGCGAGCAGGATCGAAAGCGGGAACGCGAGCGCGACGCCGAAGCTGGCGAGCAGCAGCGTGAGGATCAGCCCGCCCCAGCGCTCGTTCTCGACGTAGGCCAGGCCGAGGACGCCGCCCCACATCAGCACGCCGATGAGGGCAAGACCGGCGACCCATACCGCCGACAGCCAGTATTGCCAAAATCTTTTCAGGGAAGAAAAAAACCAAAGCAAAATCAATACCGCCGTCGCCGCCGCGGGACGCCAGTGCTGCTCGAAGGGGTAGGTGCCGAACAGGATGAAGCGGTGTTTCTCGCCGATGAATGCCCAGCACGCGCCGGCCCCCTGCGCCTCGCGGCAGGCGCGCGCGTCGGGCGCCCGCCAGATCGCCTCGACGAACGCCCAGTCGACGAAGGGCGGCACCAGTTTCCACGCCAGCCAAAGGATCGCGATCGTGGCCAGCGCGCTCGGCCAGCTCGAAAAGAGGTTTTCGCGCGCCCACTTCACCGCAGGGTTCCCTTGAGCGCCACGCGCCGGTTGTACCAGTTCATCAACGCCGATATCGAGAGGCTGATGGTGAGATAGACGCCCATGATGATCGCGATGCCCTCGATCGCCTGCCCGGTCTGGTTTAGGGTGGTGTTGGCGATCGAGACCAGGTCCGGATAGCCGATCGCCACCGCGAGCGAGCTGTTCTTAGCGAGGTTCAGGTACTGGCTGGTCAGCGGCGGCACGATCAGGCGCAGTGCCTGCGGCAGTACCACGAAGCGCAGCGCGGCGCGGCGCGCGAGGCCGATCGAGTAGGCGGCATCCACCTGTCCGCGCCCGACCGAGAGCACGCCTGCGCGCACGATTTCGCCGATGAAGGCGGCCGTATAGGTGACCAGGCCGACGAGCAGCGCCGCGAATTCCGGGCTCAGCGAGGCGCCGCCAATGAAGTTGAAGCCGCTCAGTTCCGGCGTGCTGCCCGGCAGCGGAAAGAAAATGCCGCGATTGGATAAATAGACGCCGGGCAACGGATTGAGCGCCTCGGCGGGCCCGGGAAGATTCTCGGAGATGATCGCGTACCAGAAGAACAGCTGCACCAGCAACGGCACGTTGCGGATCGCTTCGACGTAGGCGGCTGCAAGCTTCACCAGCAGCCAGTTCGGCGACAGCCGTGCCAGGCCGATGAGGGTGCCGAGCAAGGTGGCGAACACCACCCCGATCGCGGCGATGCGAAAGGTGTTCCAGAGCCCGACGACTAGCGCGCGCAGGTAGCTGTCCGCGGCGCTGTAGGCAATGGCCCCGGTTTCACCAATCTCGAAGCCCGCTTCGCGCCAGAGAAAGCCGAAGCCGCTCGCGATCTTGCGCGTTTCGAGGTTATGCGTGGTGTTGGAAATGAAAAACCACAGCACCAGGCCGGCCGCGGCGAGCAACCCGGCCTGGAATAGCCAGCCTCGCTTCACTAGGAGGGGGGCACGGGGGAACCTGGGTTCCCCTGTAGCGAGCTAATTAGCGGATCGGGGGCGCGTACATCAGGCCGCCCTGCGTCCAGAGCTTGTTCAGGCCGCGGTCGAAGCCGAGCGGCTTCAAGTTCGCATCGAACGACTCGCCATAGTTGCCGACCTGCTTCACGATGTTGACGGCCCAGCGGTTGTCCAAGCCCAGCATCTTGCCGATGTCGCCGGTGGCGCCGGCGAAGCGCTGGATGGACGGGTTCTGGCTGCCCGCCTGCTGGTCGATGTTCTTCGAATTGAGTCCCAGCTCTTCGGCTTCGATCATCGCGAACAGCGACCACTTGACGACGTCGAACCAGCGGTCGTCGCCATGGCGCACCGCCGGCCCGAGCGGCTCCTTCGAGATCACTTCGGGCAGGATTACGTGGTCGTCGGGCTTGGGCGCGCGCGAGACCCGCACCGCCACCAGGCCGGAAATGTCGGTGGTGTAGACGTCGCAGCGTCCGGAGAAATAGGCGTTGAGCACCTCTTCGAGTTTTTCAATCACCACCGGCTTGAACTTCATGTTGTTGGCGCGGAAGTAATCGGCCAGATTCAGCTCGGTGGTGGTGCCCGGCTGCACGCAGATGGTGGCGCCGTTCAGCTGTTTCGCGCTTTTCACCTTGCGCTTCTTCGGCACCATGAATCCCTGGCCGTCGTAGTAGTTCACGCCGACGAAGTTCAGGCCGAGGCTGGTGTCGCGCGTGATGGTCCAGGTGGTGTTGCGCGAGAGCACGTCCACCTCGCCAGATTGCAGCGCGGTGAAGCGCTGCTGCGCGGTGAGCGGCGTGTAGCGCACCTTGGAGGCGTCGCCGAACACGGCGGCCGCGATCGCGCGGCAGACATCGACGTCGATGCCCTTCCACACACCCTGCGAATCCGGCTGCGAAAAGCCGGCCAGGCCGACGTTGACGCCGCACTGGACGTAGCCTTTCTTGGTGACCGCCTCCAGGGTCGAGGGCGCTGCCGACTGCGCATGCGCTGGGCCCGCGGCGAGAATTGAAAGGGCTGCTGCTACGGTGAACGATTTCATGGTGATCCTCCTCCGAATGAGTTTAGCAGGCCGGAGGCTGCGGCCAACAGTACGACGATCTCGAGTGCCGCGATGATGGCGAAGTTGCGGTCGTGCTGCGCCAGCAGCGGCAGCACGCGCAGGTAGGCGGCCATGACTATCGACGCCAGCAGGACGATGCCGAAGTAGTTGAAGTAATCTCCGCAAGACGCCAGTGCGAGCCATTGCCATCCTGTCGGCGCGCCCGCCGTCGCAACGAATTTTGCCAGCGGCAGTCCCCAGAGTTTCGGCAGCTCCGCGAGCGGCACCTGCGGCGGCAGCAGGCCGGACAAGTACAGCGCGAAGCTGATCACCAGCAGCACGAAGCCGATCTTCGTGCCGGCGTCGAGCCATTGCGCAAACACATGTTGAGCGCGCTCCATGTCGGGTTTCAATTCCATATGCCGAGGCCCTTGAGCAATGCGCGCGCGCCGGCGACCAGCAGCAGTGCGATCACCAGCTTGCGGACGGTGGCGGCGGGCGCGACGCGCAGCAGCCGGGCGCCGATCTTCGCTCCCAGCATCACGCCGACGATGGAGGGTACGGCGATCAGCGGCAGCACCGCGCCGCTATGCAGGTAAACCCATGCTGCCGAGGTATCGACGACCGACAGCACAACGCCCGAGGTCGCGACCGAGACCTTGAGAGGAGCGCCGAGCACGAGGTTGAGCACCGGAACATTCGCCCAGCCGGCACCCAGGCCGAACATGCCGGCAAGCAAGCCGATGCCGGCGAACAGCACCAGTCCCGCGGGCGTGCGATGGGTTTGCCAATGCACTTCACGCGAGTCCACCGGGTCATGGAACACTCCGTTCAGCTGCAGTGCGGCTGCAAGGCGGTCGGGCGCCGCCACCTCGGGATACTCGGAGCGCTTCGAGCGCCATATCAGCACGGCAATGGCGAGGATGGTGATGCCCAGCGCGGCCTGCATCAGGGCGGGGGGCAGGGCGAGGCCAAGCAGCGCTCCCGCGATCGACGCCGCCGACCCGATGAGCGCAAACGGCATCGCCAGGCGCAAGCTGGCAAGTCCGCTTGAGAGCAGGCTGGGTGCGGCCGACAGGGCGCCGGAGAGGGCCAACAGCAGGCCGGTGCCGCGCACGAAATCCAAGTGGAACGGAAAAAAGCTGCCGACGATCGGCACGAACAGCACGCCGCCGCCGACGCCCGAGAGCACGGCGACGATGCCCAGCGCGAACGTGGCGAAGAATAGCGCGATCGGCCATACCCACCAGGCGACGGCCGCAGTGTCTGAAACGTGCATTTCGCGCTATGCTAACCCGATGCTCAAACTTGCCGCCAACATCTCGCTGCTGTTCCCCGATCTGTCTTTCACCGACCGCTTTGCCGCCGCGGCCAAGGCAGGTTTCCGTCATGTCGAATACCAGATGCCGTACGCGTTCGGCGGCGCGAAGGAGATCGCCGCATGCGCGCGCGCCGCAGGGGTCGAGGTGGCGCTGCACAACCTGCCGGCGGGCGATGCCGCCAAGGGCGACCGCGGCATCGGCTGCCAGCCGGAGCGCGTGAGCGAATTCCGCGAGGGCGTCGAGCGCGCGATCGAGTACGCGAAGGCGGTTGGTTGTCCGCGGCTGAATGCGCTCGCCGGAATCGCGCCGGCCGGCGCGGCGCGCGAGAAGGTGATAGAAACGCTGGTCGAGAACCTGCGCTACGCCGCGGGAAAGCTCAAGGCGGCGGGCCTGACGCTGCTTACCGAACCCTGCAACACGCGCACCATTCCCGGTTTCTTCCTCAACGGCTCGAAAGCGGGCATTGAGGTCATCGATGCCGTGGGCGCGGACAACCTGCTGCTGCAGTACGACGTGTTCCACATGCAGATCGTCGAGGGCGACCTCGCCAAGACCATCGAGCGGCTGTTGCCCAGGATCGGCCACATCCAGATCGCGGACGTGCCCGGCCGCAACGAGCCTGGCACCGGCGAGATCAATTTCAGCTGGCTGCTGCCGCACATTGACGGACTGGGCTACAAAGGCTGGATCGGCGCGGAGTACATCCCGAAGGGCGACACCATTCAGGGATTGTCGTGGGCAGCGCCTTACCTCAAATAGATTTCCAGAAACAGAAGAACGTCGCGCAGGCGCTGCGCGCGTTCCTGCCGGAGCGCTGCGTGCTCTGGCAGGAGGAAGACACGCGCCCGTACGAGTGCGACGGCCTGACCGCGTACCGGCGCCTGCCGATGGTGGTCGCGTTGCCCGAGACCGAAGAGCAGGTGCAGCGGATTCTGCGGACCTGCCACGCGCTCGGCGTGCCGGTGGTGCCGCGCGGCGCCGGCACCGGCCTGTCGGGCGGCGCGCTTCCGCTGGGCGACGGCGTGCTGCTCTCGCTCGCAAAATTCATGCGCGTCGTGCGCGTCGATCCGCTCGCGCGAATCGCGGTGGTGCAACCCGGGGTGCGCAACGCCGCGATATCGGACGTGGTGGCGCCGTTCGGCCTGTACTACGCGCCCGATCCCTCCAGCCAGATCGCCTGTTCCATCGGCGGCAACGTCGCGGAAAACTCGGGCGGCGTGCATTGCCTGAAGTACGGCCTGACGGTGCACAACGTGCTGCGCGTGAAGGGCTACACGATGCAGGGCGAAGAGGTGGATTTCGGCTCCGAGGCGCTGGATGCGCCCGGCTACGATCTGCTGGCGCTGGTCATCGGCTCCGAAGGCCTTCTCGCCGTCATCACCGGAGTCACCGTGAAGCTTTTGCCGAAGACCGAGGCCGCGCGCGTCATCATGGCGTCGTTCGACGACGTGCAGAAGGCCGGCGACGCGGTCGCCGCGGTGATCGGCGCCGGCATCATTCCCGCGGGCCTGGAAATGATGGACAAGCCGGCCACGCTCGCGGTGGAGCAGTTCGTGCACGCGGGATACGACCTGGAGGCCGCCGTCATCCTGCTTTGCGAATCGGACGGAAGCGTCGAGGAGGTCGAGGAAGAAATATCGAAAATGAAGGAGGTGCTGCGCGCCGCCGGCGCCACCCGGCTGGCGGTATCGCGCGACGAGGCCGAGCGACTGCGCTTCTGGTCGGGGCGCAAGGCCGCGTTTCCCGCTGTCGGGCGCATCTCGCCCGACTACTACTGCATGGACGGCACCATCCCGAAAAAACGCCTCGGCGAGGTGCTCAATTTCATCGGTTCCCTGGAAAAGAAATACGGCCTGCGCTGCCCGAACGTGTTCCACGCCGGCGACGGCAACCTGCATCCGCTGATCCTGTTCGATGCCAATGACGCGGACCAGCTCAAGCGCACCGAGGAGTTCGCCGCCGAGGTGCTCGAAAAATGCATCGAAGTCGGCGGCACCATCACCGGCGAGCACGGCGTGGGGGTGGAAAAGATCGACCAGATGTGCCTGCAGTTCGGCACTGCCGAGCTGGAAATCTTCCATTCCATCAAGCGCGCCTTCGACCCGAAGGGCTTGCTCAATCCGGGCAAGGCGGTGCCGGCCCTGTCCCGTTGCGCCGAGTTCGGGCGCATGCATGTGCACGCCGGCAAACTGGACCATCCGGCGCTGCCCAGGTTCTGATTTCTTGGACCCGGAATTTTCAAAGGGGTTTTCCGACCAGATCAGGGCCGCCGCGGCCGAGCGGCGCGCGCTGCGCATTCGCGGCGGCGGCACCAAGGATTTCTACGGCAACGAGCCGCGCGGCGAACTGCTCGATACGCGCGGCTGCTCCGGTATCGTGGCTTACGAGCCGTCCGAACTGGTGGTCACTGCGCGCTGCGGCACCTTGCTTGCCGACCTGATTGAAGTGCTTTTCAAGCAAGGGCAATTCCTGCCTTTTGAACCCCCCGGTTTCGGTCCTGGAGCGACGCTCGGGGGCTGCGTCGCCGCGGGCCTTTCGGGCCCGCGCCGCGCCAGCGCCGGCGCAGTGCGCGACTTCATGCTTGGCGCCACGATCCTGGACGGGCGCGGCCGGATGCTCGCCTTCGGCGGCCAGGTGATGAAGAACGTCGCCGGCTACGATGTATCGCGCGTGCTCGCCGGATCGCTCGGCACGCTCGGCTTGATTCTGGAAATCTCCCTCAAGCTGGCACCGCGCCCGGTGTCCGAACTGACTCTGGCGCTCGAAATGCCGCAGGCCAAGGCGCTGGAGAGCATGAACCGCTGGGCGGGACAGCCGCTGCCGATTTCGGCGACCGCGTGGCGCGACGGCGCGTTCGAGCTGCGACTCTCCGGGGCGCAAGGCGCGGTCCGGGCGGCGGCGGACAAGCTGGGCGGAGAGCGGGTGGATTCCGACTCGGCGGCGCGCTTCTGGGCGGGGATTCGCGAGCAGTCCGAGCCTTTCTTCGCGCTCCCGGCGCCGCTGTGGCGGCTATCGCTGCCGTCGCGCGCGCCGCAGATCGAACTGCCCGGCGAGCAGCTGATCGAATGGGGCGGAGCGTTGCGCTGGCTGAAGAGCGGCGCCGACGCGGCTACGGTGCGCGCGGCTGCGGCGGGCGCGGGCGGGCATGCGACGCAGTTTCGCGCGAGCGACAAGCCGGGCGGCGCATTCGCGCCGCTGCCGCCCGAGCTGGCGCGGCTGCACCGCGAGCTCAAGCAAACCTTCGATCCGGCGGGGATCCTCAATCCCGGCCGGCTCTACCAGGAGTTCTGATGACCTTGCGGCGGGGCGACGATGCGCCAGGATGAGCTTGCCGTTCTTCTTGCGACCGATCTGCGCGAGCAGGTGGATGCGTTGTGTGCCGCAACCGACGCGGCGCGCGCCACAGCACGGCTGGCGCGCCTGGAGTCCGAAGCCGCGCTTGCCGAAGTGGCGCAGCGCGCCCGCATCTCGGAAATCCGCTTCGCCGCGGCACAGCGGATTTCAGACCCCGATCTGCTCGCGCGCATCGTCGAGGTGACGCGGCGCCGCGACAATCGCGTTTACCGGCACTGCTCCGACCTGTTGCGCGCGCGCTGCCGCACGCTAGGCCACGCCATGCGCGCGGCGGAACTTGCGGCGGCGTTTCGCCGCATCCTTGCGACGAAGTCCGATCTCGAGGCATTTCCCGCGGACAGCTTCGAGGAGCTCGATTCGGAGCTGAACAGCCTTCTGCGTGAGTCCAGCGTGCCGCAGGAATGCCTCGATCTCGCGGCGGCCGTGCGCGAGCGGGTCCAGCGGGATGCGCAGGCGATGCGCGATCTCGGAGCCGACGCGGCGGAGGCGGAAGCGCTATGCGTGCGCATCGAGTCGGCGGCCGGGCCGGCTGACGCGGAGGCTTTGCGCGGGAACGTCGAGGCGATCGTCGAGCGATCATCGCAGCGCGTGGCCTGGCTGGCGGGTCATCCGACCGCGGCGGCGCTTGCGCACTCGATGGAGAGGGCGACCGCGGCTCTCGATGCGCTGGCGCCGGAGCCGAAGGCTGTTGAGCCGGCTCCTGCCGCGCCGGCACCCCGCGAGGCGAGACCGCTGCGCACACCGCCCGCGGGCGAGCGCGACGCCGTGCGCGACCTGCTCGAGCGCCTGGCGTTGCAAGTTCAGGCGGGCCAACCTGCCGAAGCCGAGGACACGGAGCGGCAGCTCGTCGAGAAAGCGGGCGCCGGGCCGCTGCCGGAATCCCTGATGCGGCGGCTGCGCCGCGAGCGTGCACAGCTTGGACGCATGCGCGACTGGGCGCGATGGGGCGATGACCAGGCGCGCGGGCAACTGATCCGGGCTGCGGAAGAGTTGCTGCAAGGGGAGCGCGAACCGGAGAAGCTGGCAACCGCTGTAACCGGCCTGCGCGAGCAGTGGAAGCAGCTGGATGCCAGCCGGCACGCGACCCGCAAGCAGTGGGAGCGTTTCGATGCCGTCCTGACCCGGGCATTCCGGCCGGTACTCGAATATCGCGCAGAGCGCGCGGGCCAGGAAAAAGCTGCGGCCGCCGCCAAGGCGATCCTGTGCGATCAGTGCGAGGCCTGGTCCGCGGGCATCGATTGGGAGAAGGCCGAAATCCGCTCGATAGCCGGGAGGCGCCACGACTTCGGCAACCAGTGGCGCGCGCTGCCGTTCGCCGGATTTCGCGCAGAGCGGCAGTTGCGCAAGCGTTTCGACAAGGTTCTCAAGGCGGTGGACGCGCACATCGGTATGGCACGGCAGGCCGAATTCGGCCGCCGCGAGGCGCTCATCCGGGAGGCGGAGGCACTGCGCGACGCGCCGCAGCTCGGCATCGCGATCAAGTCGGCGACCGCCTTGCAGGCGCGTTGGAAAGACAGCGCGCGCAATGTCGGCCTGGCGCGCCAGGAAGAACAGGCGCTTTGGCAGCGATTTCACGCCGCATGCAATGCGGTGTTCGCGCAACGCGACGAAAAGCGCAATGCGCGCGAGACGGAGCGAACCGCGCGAGAAGCCGAGCGCAGCCGTCAGCTGAACGAGCGCAAGGCGCGGGACGAACGTCGGCTGGATGCGGCGCGCAACCGGTTCGAGCAGCGCGCGCGCGATTCCGTCCTGGCTGCTGCGCAGGCGAGCGCGGTGACGCTCGACAAAGGCCGCATCGAGCGCGAAGCGCTGCTCCTCGACCTCGAGCTCGCACTCGATCTGCCCTCGTCGCCATCGGCCTCCGGCGCGCGCCGGGCGCGTCAGCTGCTGAAGCTGCAGGAACGCTTCCGGCCCGGGAAGACGGGATCTGCTGATCCGGAAATGCTGTTGCAGCGCTGGTATGCGGCGGCGCGCAGCGATCCGGAGCACGACTCGCGCATGTCGTCGATTGTCGAGGCGCTGGTCAAGGCCAGCCGGCAGCCGGCGCAATGACCTATCGTGCCTTTGGCAGCTTTTTCTTCTGCGCTTCCACGGCCTCGCGTGCCGGGTCGGCAAACGTCGTCGCGGGGTACCGCGCGAGCAGCCGGGCGTACAGCTGGATGGCAAGCGCGGGTTCATCCGCCTCGCCGGCTTTGTACGCGGATTCGAACAGCAGCTTCTGCTGCGCGATATCGTTGGAAAGCGATGAAAGCGGCTGGGCCGTCGCAGGACTGGGGGCGGAGGGTGGAACTGCGGCACCGAGTCTGGATACGAACGCGGCAACGCGCGCTTCCTCGGCGAACCTGCGCTCCTCCGCCTTGCGCCGGATGTACCAGACCAGTCCGACGAGCACGGCGGCGAAAACGACCACCACTAGCCAGAACATAATTGTCATGTCGAAAGTATAGTCAACCGTGCAAACCGAGCTCGCCGATTTCATCCGCGATACGCCAGAAGGAAAGGAGGCGGACGCGATTCTGCGCAAGTGCGTGCATTGCGGCTTCTGCAACGCGACCTGCCCGACCTACCAGCTCCTCGGTGACGAGCTGGACGGGCCGCGCGGCCGCATCTATCTCGTCAAGCAGGTGCTCGAGGGCGTGGCGCCGACCTCGAAGACGCGCCTGCACCTCGACCGCTGCCTCAGCTGCCGCTCCTGCGAATCCACCTGCCCCTCGGGCGTGGAGTACGGGCGGCTCGCCGACATCGGGCGCGGTATCGTCGAAGCGAAGGTCGGGCGGGGACTCTGGGACGGGGTGAAAAGAAAGGCGCTCGGCGCCTTTCTGCCGCGCACGGGGTTTTTCTCGTTTGCGCTGCTGCTGGGATGGCTGGCGAAATCGTTCCTTCCCGCATCCCTCCAAAAGGCGATCCCGGAAAAACCCAAAGCCGCGGGGACCTGGCCTGCGCCGCGCCACCGGCGGCGTATGCTGGCGCTCGCGGGCTGCGTGCAGCCGGCTCTCGCGCCCGCGATCAATGCGGCGGCGGCGCGGGTGCTCGACCGGCATGGAATTTCGCTCATCGAGGCGCCGGGCGCCGCCTGCTGCGGCGCGGTTCGCTTCCATCTGAACGAGCAGGACGCGGGCAGGGACGACATGCGCGCGCTGATCGATGCCTGGTGGCCGTCCATCGAACGCGGCGAGATCGAAGCGATCGTGATGACGGCGAGCGGCTGCGGGTCGACGGTAAAGGAGTACGGCCACCTGCTGCAGCACGATCCGGCATACTGTGAAAAGGCGGCAAAAATATCGGCATTGACCAGAGATCTTTCCGAGGTTTTTGAAGAAAATTTCAATTCAGAGAAAAAATTCAAAGGCCGCATCGCGTTCCAATCCCCATGCTCGCTGCAGCACGGCCAGCAGCTACGTGGCAAGGTCGAAGCGCTGTTGCAGAGCGCGGGCTATGAGCTTGCGCCCGTTGCCGACGGGCATTTGTGCTGCGGCTCGGCCGGCACCTACTCGATCCTGCAGCCCGAACTTTCTGGGCAACTGCGCGAGCGCAAGCTCTCCGCGCTTGCCGCCGGCGGTCCCGGCGTCATCGCGACGGCCAACATCGGGTGCCTGGCCCACCTGCAGCCGTGCACCAGCACTCCGGTGCGCCACTGGATAGAGCTGCTGGACGAGTAGAATTTGCGCATGGAAACCATCGTCCGCGCCGCCTGTCCGCACGACTGTCCGGACACCTGCGCGATGCTGGTTACGGTGAAGGACGGCGTGGCGGTGAAAGTGCAGGGCGATCCGCAGCACCCTTTCACCGACGGCTCGCTTTGCACCAAGGTCGCCCACTATCCCGAGCGCACCTATTCGCCCGACCGGCTGCAGCATCCGCTCAAGCGCGTCGGCCCCAAGGGCAAGGGTGAGTTCAAGCGCATCAGCTGGGAAGAGGCGCTGGACGAAATTGCGGCGCGCCTGAAAGCCATCGCCGCCGTGAATCCGGAAGCAATACTGCCGCTCAGCTACGCCGGCACCATGGGCATGCTGCAGTACAGCTCGATGGACCGGCGCTTTTTCCACAAGCTCGGTGCATCGCAGCTCGAGCGCACGCTATGTTCGTCCGCCGGCAAGGCCGGCATCAAGGCGACGCTCGGCGGCAGCTATGGCATGGACCCGGAGCATTACCAGGATTCGAAGCTGATCGTTATCTGGGGCTCCAACCCGATCGCGTCCAACCTGCACTTCTGGTCGCGGGCGCAGGAAGCCAAGCGGCGCGGCGCGAAGCTGGTGGCGATCGATCCCTACCGCAGCCTCACCGCGGAGAAATGCAGCCAGCACATCGCGCTGCTGCCGGGCACCGACGGCGCGCTGGCCTTGGGCATGATGCACGTGCTGGTCGCCGAGGGCCTGGTCGACCAGGATTACGTTTCGAAGTACACCCTGGGATATGAAGAACTGAAGGTAAGACTCAAACAGTATCCGCCCGATTGGGCCGCGACCACCTGCGGCATCACTCTTGAGGAGGTCGTCCAGCTCGCGCGCGCCTACGGCACCGTGAAACCGGCCGCGATCCGCCTCAATTACGGCATGCAGCGCCACGCCGGCGGCGGTATCGCGGCGCGCACCATCGCCTGCTTGCCGGCGCTCACCGGGGCCTGGCGCGATCCCGCAGGCGGCATCCTGCTGACGACGGCCGACAACTATCACTTCGACCACGCGAAGCTCGAGCGCCCGGACCTGATGCCCGCAAAGCGCCCGCGCGTGATCAATCATGCCAGTTTGGGGGATGCGCTGACGGCCTCGGAGCCCGCAGTGAGCGCCGTCGTGGTCTACAACAACAACCCGGTGGCGGTGTGCCCTGATTCGTCCAAAGTGGTCAAGGGTTTTGCGCGAGAAGACCTGTTCTGCGTGGTGATGGACTCCTTCCTCACCGACACCGCGGACTATGCCGACATCGTGCTGCCCGCGACCACCCAGCTCGAGCACACCGACATTCACAAATCCTACGGCCACCTGTACGTGCTGGCGAACAACCCGGCCATCGCCCCGGTCGGCGAATCGCTGCCGAACGCCGAAGTCTTCCGGCGGCTGGCGGCGCGCATGGGCTTCGAGGAGGATTGCTTCCGCGATTCGGACGACGATCTCGCGCGCCAGGCGATCGGCTCGGGCCATGCCAACCTCGCCGGCATGGACTGGGAATCGCTCAAGCGCGACGGCTGGAAGCGCCTCGCGCTGCCGGCGAAATTCGCGCCTTTCGCCAAGGGCGGTTTTCACACGTCCTCGGGCAAGTGCGAGTTCTACAGCGAATCGCTGAAGGCGCAGGGCATCGATCCGCTGCCGTTCTACAATCCGCCGGCCGAATTGCCGGCGAGCAATCCGCAGCTGGCGCGCAAGTATCCGCTCAGCTTCCTGTCGCCGCCGGTGCGCAACTTCCTCAATTCCTCGTTCGCCAACCTGCCGCGCTTCCGAGAGGAGGAAGGCGAGCCCAGCCTGGAGCTGCATTCGGACGACGCGGCAAAGCGCGGCATCGCGGATGGCGACGCGGTGCGCGTATTCAATGACCGCGGCAGCTGCACGCTCAAGGCCCGCGTCAACGACAAGCCGCGGCGCGGCGTGGTGGTGGCGCCCTCGGTGTGGTGGAAGAAATTTTCGCGCGACCGCCGCAACGCGAACGACCTCACCTCCCAGCGCACCGCCGACCTGGGCGGCGCGGCAACCTTCTATGACTGCCTGGTCGAGGTGGTGAGAGTCCCTTGACACCCGTCCTGCGCGCATCAGGCGCAGGGCACCGTCCGTCGGGGAAAGCGCAAGAAAGTGTCATTCGTGTGCCGTTGTTCCGGCGGTAGGCGCCCAGCGCGGGAATAGCGTGCCTCGATGAGCGAACAGAAGATAGTGACGGCGCGAGTGGCGGCGCTTTTCCGCGTCGCCCGGCCCGCGTACTTCGCGACGCTCGCAAATGCGGTCCTCCTGTTGCTCGTCCTGTGGGAGGCGTTTCCCGTCACGCTCCTGCTCGCCTGGTTCGGCGGCGTGGTGGCGGTCACGCTGGCGCGGGTCGGCCTGCATCGCGCCTATGCGCGCGGCGCCGGGCGGCACACGCCGTATCGCTGGGAGGCGCTGTTCGCGCTCGGCGCGATCGCGGCGGGCGCACTCTGGGCCTATCCGCCTGCGGTGTTCCTGCCGGTGAGCGATCCCTTGTTCCAGATGGCGGTGATCTTCGTTGTCGGCGGCACCATCATCGGTGCGGCGGGCGTGTACGCACCGAGTCCGGCGGTGTTCTACGGATTTTGCGTGCCGCCGTTCGCCGCCATCATCGTGCAGCTCGCGGCGCAGTCGGGCCGCACCTACGCTTTGCTGGCCCTGATGGTGGCGGTATTCGGGGTGGTCATGGTGCGCGTCTACCGCGACATCCACGACGGCATCCTGCGCACGTTGCGCACGCAGATCGAGAACGAAGAGCTCGTCGGGCGGCTGGCGAGGAGCGAAGCGCAGCTGCGCGATGCCATCGACAGTTTCCCCGAAGGCATCGCGGTCTACGATGCGGACGACCGGCTGCTGGTCTGCAATGAGATCTACGCGCGCGTATACGGTGCAGGCAAGTCAGCAGCCGAACTCACCGGTGCGCCCTATCCGGTGATCGCGCAGAATGCGTTTGCCGCCGAGGTCGTCCCGCCGGAGGACGCCGATCGCTATGCGCAGTGGCTCGAGGAGCGCTTGGCGCGCCGGCGCAGCGGCGCCGGCCTGGTGCGCCACTACAAGTTGCGCGACGGGCGCTCGCTGCAGGGCCTGTTCGTGCGCAGCCGCGCCGGCGGCATCGTCAGTATGTTCACCGATATTACCGAGTTGCGGCACGCGCAGGACGCGTACAGCCAGGTGCTGTCGAAGAGCGAGGCGACGTACCGCAATTTGGTCGAGACCTCGAACGACCTGATCTGGTCGGTGGACGGCGCGGGCCGCTGGACCTACCTCAGCCCGGCGGCGGTGCGCCGCATCTACGGTTGCGAGCCGTCGGAGATGTTCGGACGCGAGTTCAGCGGGGTGCTTGCGCCGGAGACGGGCGAGCGGGACGTCGCGGTGCT
>SHXL01000030.1 GCA_009693345.1 Betaproteobacteria bacterium | reverse complement strand
CGACGCTCAGCTCAATATGCTGTTTGCCTTGAGCAATTTATACATGGTCAGGGGAGAGCTACGCCCGTAGAGGGCAAAGGGGCGCGAAAAGCGCCAAGAAAAGCCTCGAGCGAGGTGTAGAAACTGAAAATCGGCTACGAATGCAGAAATACTCGCGAAATTCGGCGCCAGCGCAAGTAAAAATACGCGCTACGTCATCGACCGGATTAAAATTGATTTGTTCCGCGCTTCCCTAGGCGCGCTCACCGGCAACCAGGCGATGCAGCAGGTGAAGGCCGGCGTGCCGGCGATCTACCTCTCGGGCTGGCAGGTCGCAGCCGACGCCAACGATTCGCTCTCGATGTATCCGGACCAGTCGTTGTACGCGGTGTCCTCGGTCCCCACGGTGGTGAAGCGCATCAACAACGCGCTTGCGCGCCAGGACCAGATCCAGACCATGGAAGGCAAGGGAGACATCGATTGGTATGCACCGATCGTGGCCGATGCCGAGTCCGGCTTCGGCGGCGTGCTGAACGCCTTCGAGCTGATGAAGGCGATGATCGACGCTGGCGCCGCCAGCGTGCACTTCGAGGACCAGCTGGCGAGCGTCAAGAAGTGCGGCCACATGGGCGGCAAGGTGCTCGTTCCCACGCAGGAAGCGGTGCAAAAGCTGATCGCGGCGCGCCTCGCCGCCGACGTGATGGGCGTGCCGACGGTGCTGCTCGCGCGAACCGACGCGGAAGCCGCCGACATCGTCACCACCGACGTGGACGAGAACGACCGACCTTTTCTCACCGGCGAGCGCACCTCGGAAGGCTTCTACAAGACGAAGAAGGGTTTCGACCAGGCGCTGTCGCGCGGCCTTGCCTATGCCGAGTACGCGGACATGGTGTGGTGCGAGACCGGCACACCGGACCTCGCGTTCGCGAAGAAATTCGCCGAGGGCATCCGCAAGAAGTACCCGGGCAAGATGCTGGCCTACAACTGCTCACCCTCCTTCAACTGGAAGCGCAACCTGGATGACGCCACGATCGGCAAATTCCAGAAGGAGCTCGGCGCGATGGGCTACAAGTTCCAGTTCATCACGCTGGCGGGGTTCCACGCGCTCAACTATTCGATGTTCGAACTGGCGCACGGCTATGCGCGCGACAACATGAGCGCCTTCGTTGCGTTGCAGGAAAAGGAATTCGCCGCCGCAGAGAAGGGCTTCACCGCGGTCAAGCATCAGCGCGAAGTTGGCACAGGTTACTTCGACCAGATCACGCAGGTCGTTACTGCCGGCAAGGCGTCGACCACCGCGCTGCACGGCTCGACCGAGGACGAGCAGTTCTTTGATGAAAAAATGAAGGCGAAGAAAGTCGCCTGATCGGTCTAGAACAATCCGCTGGCCAAGCGGCGCAGCTCGGCCAGCGGAATCTGCAAAACCTGCAGCACCACGATCAGCACCAGCGGCGACAGGTCCACGTTGCCGAGTGGCGGCACGAAACGTCGGATCGGCCGCAGGAACGGCCGCGTCATCGCATCGAACAGCGGGCCCACCGGCGAATGCGAATTCACCCAGGACAGCACCGCCTGCACGATCAGCGCGAACACCAAGATGTACAGGGTGGAGCGCACCAGGTCGAGCAGCGCGAGCACGGCGATGGCCCCTGCGCCGATGCCCGGCGCCGAACTGAAATCGATGCCCGCGATCAGGTAGAGCACGTACAGCAGGAGCGCCTGCAGCAACCAGGCAAGCAGCAGGGAGGCGAGGTCCAGTCCGGCAAGTGATGGAATCACGCGCCGCGCCGGCACCACCATCCAGTTGGTCCCCGCAATGATGAACTCGCCCAGAACGTTGCGGAACGGGACGCGCAGCCATTGGAACAGGAAGCGCGCGAGCAGCAGATAGACGAAGAAACCCGCTACCACGTCGACGAGGTAACTGGCGATCTGGCCGAACATCTATTCCTTCCCCATCGCCCTGCCCAGCTCGGCGCCGCGGTCGCGCGCCGCCTCGACCGCGCGCATGAAGCGCTCAGCGAGCTTCTGCTCCTCGAAGGCCTTGAGCGCGGCTTCGGTGGTGCCGCCCTTCGAGGTTACGCGTTCGCGCAGCACGGCGGGCGAATCCGCGCTTTGCGCAGCGAGCTTGGCAGACCCAAGAATGGTTTCGATCGCGAGTTTTTGGGATGTTTCCTGATCTAAACCCAAAGACTCCCCCGCGGCGGCCAACTGCTCGATGAACCAGAACACGTAGGCCGGGCCGCTGCCGGAGACCGCGGTGACGGCGTCCATCAGCGATTCTTCCGGTATCCATACGGTGGCGCCGACCGCGCCCAGGACCGTTTCGGCCTGCTTCTTCTCCGCCTCGCTCACGCCCGCGAGCGCGTACAGGCCGGTCACACCGGCGCCAATCTGCGCCGGCGTATTCGGCATCGCGCGCACCAGCTTGGCGTGGCCGCCGAGCCAGCCCGCGAGGCTGGCCAGCGCGATGCCGGCAGCGATGCTGATGACCAGGTTGGCGTTGTCCTTCAAGCCCGAGAAGCGTGCCGCCTCCTTCATCTGCTGCGGCTTCACGGCAAACACCACCACCTCGCCAGGGCGTATCGTGCCGCGCGCTTCCGGGGCACATTCGATGCGGTACTTGTCGGACAGCCTGCGCCGCGCCGCGCCGTCGACTTCCACGGCACGCAGCTGGTTCGCGGCAAAACCGTTCTTCAGCAGGCCGCCGATCAGTGCATCGGCCATGTTGCCGCCGCCGATGAACACGACGCTCATGGCGATGTTCATGCGGCGGACCTTATTTTCTTGCGTGCGCCGAAGATCGCGGTGCCGATGCGGACCATGGTCGAGCCTTCCGCGATGGCGGCTTCCATGTCGTCGGACATCCCGACCGAAAGGGTGTCAAAGCGGAATTCGCTTTTCAGTTTTTCGTACAGGTTCTTCAATTCCCGATAGCGATCATCGTCCGCTCCGGGCTCCGGAATCGCCATCAGTCCCCGCAGCTTCAGGCGCGGCAAAGTGTCTATTTCTTTTGCAAGAAAAAGAACTTTCTCAGGGGCGACGCCGCTTTTTGACGCCTCACCCGATACGTTCACCTGGATCAGGACGTTCAGTGCAGGCATGCCGGCGGGGCGCTGCTCCGAGAGCCGGCGCGCGGTCTTGCCGCTCTCGACGGAATGCACCCAATCGAAGCGCTCGGCAGCAAGACGCGTCTTGTTGCTTTGCAAAGGTCCGATGAGGTGCCACTCCAACGCACGAGTGCGTTCCTCCCCTATCTTGCCGGCAAGCGCATCCATCTTCTCCACGGCTTCCTGCACGTAATTCTCGCCAAACGCGCCCTGGCCGGCGGCCAGGGCCTCTTCCACCAGCGTCGCGAGATGGGTCTTCGACACCGCCAAAAGCGTCACGCTGCGGGGGTCGCGGCCAGCCGCTGCCGCGGCGCGCGCGATGCGCCCCTGAACGGCTTGCAAGTTGTCATGGATCGCCCACATACTTTGGCCCGTCGCCATTGGGGGAATTGTAATGGATCTCACTGAATTGCTTGCCTTTGTCGTCAAGAACAAGGCTTCCGACCTGCACCTGTCGTCGGGACTGCCGCCGATGATTCGCGTGCACGGCGACATCAAGCGCATCAACCTGCCCTCGATGGAGCACAAGGACGTGCACAGCATGCTCTACGACATCATGAACGACGGGCAACGCAAGTTCTACGAAGAGAACCTGGAGTGCGATTTCTCGTTCGCGATACCGAACCTCGCACGCTTCCGTGTCAATGCCTTCGTGCAGAACCGCGGTGCCGCCGCGGTGCTGCGAACGATTCCTTCCAAGATCCTGTCGCTGGAACAGCTCAAGTGCCCGAAGATCTTCGAGCAACTCGCCGACCAGCCGCGCGGCGTGGTGCTGGTGACCGGCCCGACCGGCTCGGGCAAGTCGACCACGCTCGCGGCAATGGTCAACCACAAGAACGAGAACGAGGAAGGCCACATCCTCACCATCGAGGATCCGATCGAGTTCGTGCACGATTCGAAGAAATGCCTGATCAACCAGCGTGAGGTTGGGCCGCACACGCTGTCGTTCTCCAACGCCTTGAGAAGCGCCCTGCGGGAGGATCCGGACGTGATCCTCGTGGGCGAGATGCGCGACCTGGAAACCATCCGTCTGGCCCTGTCCGGCGCGGAAACGGGCCACCTGGTGTTCGGCACGCTGCACACCTCCTCGGCAGCGAAGACCATCGACCGGATCGTGGACGTGTTCCCGGCGGCGGAGAAGGAAATGATCCGCTCCATGATCTCGGAGTCGATCCGCGCAATCATTTCGCAGATGCTGCTCAAGACCAAGGACGGCGCCGGCCGCATCGCGGCGCATGAAATCATGGTCGGCACGCCGGCGATCCGCAACCTGATCCGCGAGAACAAGATCGCGCAGATGTACTCATCGATCCAGACCGGCGCGCAGGCAGGCATGCAGACGCTCGACCAGAATCTGCAGGATCTGGTCAAGCGGAACATCGTCTCGATGGCCGAGGCGCGCAGCAAGGCCGCCAACAAAGACAACTTCGCCGGAGGTTAGAGCATGGAACGCGAACAGGCAGTCAAATTCATCTACGATCTTCTACGCGCGCTGCTCACGAAGAAGGGCTCGGACCTTTTCATTACCGCGGGTTTCCCGCCGGCGATGAAAATCGACAGCAAGATGACGCCGGTTTCGCAGACGGCGCTCACCGGCCAGCATACGGCGATGCTGGTGCGTGCCGTAATGAACGACAAGCAGGCGGCCGAGTTCGAATCGACCAAGGAGTGCAATTTCGCGATCGCCCCTTCCGGCATCGGCCGTTTCCGTATCAACTGCTTCAACCAAATGGGACAGGTCGGCATGGTGATGCGCGTGATCACCGTCGCCATCCCCAAGTTCGAAGACCTGAAGCTGCCACCGGTATTGAAGGACGTGATCATGACCAAGCGCGGCCTGGTGCTGTTCGTCGGCGGCACCGGCTCGGGCAAGTCCACGTCGCTTGCGGCGATGATCGGCTACCGCAACGAGAACTCGTACGGCCACATCATCACCATCGAGGACCCCGTCGAGTACGTGCATCCGCACATGAACTGCATGATCACGCAGCGCGAGGTGGGCGTGGACACCGATTCCTGGGAGGCCGCGCTCAAGAACACGCTGCGCCAAGCGCCTGACGTGATTCTGATCGGCGAAATTCGCGAAATGGAGGTCATGGAGCACGCGGTTGCGTTCGCGGAAACCGGCCACCTCGCGCTGGGCACGCTGCACGCCAACAACTCCAACCAAACGATGGACCGGATCATCAACTTCTTCCCGGAAGGACGGCGCCACCAGTTGCTGATGGACCTGTCGCTGAACCTCAAGGCGGTGATATCTCAGCGCCTGATCCCGGTGAAGGAAGGAAAAGGGCGCGCCGCGGCGGTCGAGGTGCTGCTTAATTCACCGCTTATTTCGGACCTCATCTTCAAGGGCGAAATCCACGGCATCAAGGAGATCATGAAGAAATCGAGGGAACTGGGCATGCAGACCTTCGACCAGGCTCTGTTCGACCTCTACGAAGCCGGCCGCATCAGCTTCGAAGACGCGCTTCGCTTCGCCGACTCGACCAACGAGGTGCGCCTGAACATCAAGCTGCATGGCAAGGAATCGAAGGAAAAGGACCTCACCAAGGACCTCGATCACCTCGATATCGTCTAGGTGCTCGGACGTCGTCCCCGCGAGGCCTGCCCCCGAATGAATCTACGGGGCGGGGGAGCCACGAAAAGGGGCGCGCAAGCGCCCTTTTTCATTAACCGGTCAGGCACTTCAGGAAAGGAGTCGCGAGTGCAGATATCAGCCATTCCATTCGGTACCACCGACATGAAGATTCGCGCCATTGCTATAGTGGCCCTTGGGTTGGCTGGCCTGAGCGCGGGTGCCATGGCGGCGGACCAGCGGCCACAACTTAAGGACGTGTCCGCCATTCGAGTCGCGAACTACGGGACCCCGTCCACGGTGATCAAGGACCGCGAGCAAGTGAATTCCATCGTGGATGAGCTCAGGCAGCTGCGAAATAAATCCTGGCGTCGAGCAGACACCAAGCTCTCCTGTTACGCGACCCTCGTGCTGCTCAGCGGAACGCGACCGGTGGCACTTTTCCGCGTGAGGCCGGAACTCGTTGTTGAACGTCCACAGGAGAAGGGACAGTCGAGCTACAGTCTCGCAGTTGGTCAAGTCGACTTGCCAAGAATAAACACGCTGTTGACGGGAATCCCGCCGGCGAAGGATTGCAAATGACGTCTGCCGGCACGCCCCACGTCAGCCGGGTCGATTGCTGCCGGCGACGATGCGGATCTCGAACAGGCGGCATTCGAGCGCGCCGTTGTAGAGCGGCACACGACGCGAGGGCTGCAGGCGCATTAGTTTCGGCAGGCGCAGGTCTGCGGTGAAGAAATGGCAGCGCCAGCCGGGATAGTTCTTCTTCAGCGCACTTCCCAGCCTGGGGTAGAACTCCGCCAGTTCCTCCTTGGAGCCGATGCGCTCGCCATAGGGCGGATTGGCCACCATGACGCCGGCCGGCGCGGGCGCCGCGCGCTCAAGGATGTCAACCTGTTCCAGCTTGATCCAGCGGTCCACCCCCGCCCCCGCGATGTTTCGCCGTGCGTCCCCCAGCACGCGCGGGTCATTGTCGCTGCCGAAGATCTCCAGTTTGGCGGCTGCCGGCACGCGTTCTTCGTTCTTGATTCCGGCCCACAGCTTCGGATCGAAGATCTTCAGTTTTTCAAATCCGAATGACCGGCGCGCCCCGGGCGCCCGGCCACGCGCCATCGCGGCAGCCTCGATGAGCAGCGTGCCGCCGCCGCACATGGGATCGAGCAGCGGTTCCTCCGGCTTCCAGCCCGACAGCAGGATGATGCCGGCGGCCAGGTTCTCGCGCAATGGCGCTTCGCCCGCGCCCGCGCGCCAGCCGCGCTTGAACAGGGGTTCGCCGGAAGTGTCGAGGTAGAGCACGCAATGCACCGCATCGAGAAAGGCGTGCACGCGCACATCCGGATTGGCGCGGTCCACATTCGGCCGGCTGCCGAGCGTTTCGCGGAAGCGGTCGCAGACCGCGTCCTTGATGCGCAGGGTGGCAAAGTCGAGGCTCTTCAACGGACTCTTCTGCGCCGACACGTTGACGCGCAGCGTGCGCTCCACCGTGAACAGGCGCATCCAGTCCAACTTGTGCGCCGCCTCGTAGAGATCATCCTCGCCGGCGTAGCCGAATTCGGCGACGCGCCAGAGGATGCGCGAGGCCAAGCGCGACCAGAGGTTCGCCGTGTAGCAGACGCTCCAGTCGCCGGAGAAAGCGACGCCGCCCGGCACCTCCGCCACGCGCTGCGCGCCAAATGAGCCGAGTTCGGCGGCGAGCAGCGACTCTAAACCACGCGGCGAAGAGGCAAAGAACTGTTCCATCGGCTTTCGATGAGGAAGATTGACGCCGGGCAGCGGCCGGCGCGAGGATAGCAGACCCATGGAAGGAAACGATGTGCAACGAGGCGAAATGCGCGGCGGTGCCCGCAGCGCCGCCGACTGGCTTGCGGAGGGCATCGCGCATTACGAGGCGCAGGACTGGAATCAGGCCGGCACCGCGCAGCAGCGCCTGGGGCACGGCGAGCAGGCCCTCGCGTCCTACCGCAAGTCGATGCAGACCGACCCGGGCCTCGCGCAGGCCTGCCTCAACCTTGGCCGGCTCGCCGCGGAATGCTTTCTCACGGGACTGGCACACCATCCGGGCGATCCGACCTTCGAACATCTTTGCGCCGCCATCACCGGCCGCAGCACCGCGCGCGCACCCGAGGGCTATGTCACGAACCTGTTCGACAGTGTCGCGCAAAAATTCGAACACCATCTGGTGGAGGAACTCGAGTACCACGTGCCCGAAGCACTCGCAAAATTAGTGCTTCCGGAGCTCAAGACGAACGCTTGCGTCATTGATCTGGGCTGCGGTACCGGGCTCGTCGGCGTGGCGCTTGCCGCGGCAGGCGCGAAGATCATCGGAATTGATCTATCGGCGCGAATGCTCGAGATCGCGTCACGACGCGGCGCTTACGTATCGCTTGAAAAAGGCGAACTTGTGGAAATACTGGCGCGACATCCGGCAGAATCGGTGCATGCGGTGCTCGCCGCGGACGTATTCATCTACATCGGCGATCTGGCGGCGGTATTTGCGGCGGTCGCGCGCCTGCTGGCGCCGCAGGGCCTGTTTGCGTTTTCGGTGGAAGGACTCGAAGGCGGCAGCTACAGGCTGCAGCCCACCGGACGCTACGCGCAGTCACCGGGCTATCTGCGGGTGCTGGCCGCGCAGTCCGGGCTGGTGGAACGCCGACTTGAGCGCACGCACATCCGGCGCGAAGGGCACGGCCACGCCGGGGGCTGGCTGGCGCTGTTTGCCAGATACGCCGGCGGAACGCAAATTAAAGGGGCTTGAAGACGACCAGCAGGATGACGCCGATCAGGATCAGAACCGGGAATTCATTGAACCAGCGGAACCAGACATGGCTCCTCGCATTGCGCTCGTTACGAAAATCGAGCATCAACTTGCCGCACCAGACATGATACCCAGCCAGCGCCCCGACCAGCGCGAGCTTGGCATGCAGCCAGCCGCCCGCCCCCTGGAACCAGCCCAGCCAGAGCCATAGCCCGAACGCCACGGTAAGCACGCCGCCCGGCGTCGCGATGCCCCAGAAGAGCTTGCGCTCCATGACCTTGAAGCGTTCGATGGAAATCCGGTCGCTCGCCTGCGCGTGATAGACAAACAGGCGCGGCAGATAGAACAGCCCCGCGAACCAGGTCACCATGAAGACGAGATGCAGGCTCTTGACGAACAGCATGGTCAGCTCATTTCCAGTTGTTGCGGATGATGGCGCGCAGGATGTGCAGGCGCCGGTGAAAGAAATGGTCGGCCCCTGACACCACGATCACCGGCAAATCCTGCGGCCGCGCCCAGGCGAGCACGTCCGTGAGCGGCACGGTCGTATCCTCCTCGCCATGGATCAGGATTGTGTCCGCCGGAACCGGCATCGCCTCCAGATGCTTCACCGCGAGGCCGACCAGCGCCATGCGCTCCGGCTTCACGCGTTGCGCAAGCCTGGTCTGAACCGCGGCACCGAACGAGAAGCCGGCCAGAACGGGTTTCTCGGCCTTGCAGTGCTCGATGACGGCGGCCAGATCATCGACCTCGCCGCGGCCCTCGTCATGCGTTCCTTCGCTCGCACCGACGCCGCGGAAGTTCGGCCGCCAAGCCGTGTAGCCGAGTTCGACGAACGCGCGCGCCACCGTCTGCGCGACCTTGTTGTCCAGCGTACCGCCGTGCAGCGGATGCGGGTGCGCCACGAGTGCGATGCCGCGCGGCGCGGCGGCAGGGAAATCAACGGTGCATTCGATTTTTCCTGCCGGCCCCGCGATCAGTTCGCGCCGGGTCGAGGACCGCATCACGTGCGGGACTTCAAATGCGAAGCCGCTCGACGATCCGGCCGTGACCCAGGTGCTCTTCGACGATCTCGTCGATGTCGGCGCGGTCGACATAGGTGTACCAAACCGCTTCCGGGTAGACCACGATGCAGGGCCCTTCCTCGCAGCGGTCCAGGCAGCCCGCCATGTTGACTCGCAGTTTGCCGCGGGTTTCATCTCCCCGCCCGAGGCCCAGCTCCCTGACGCGCTGCTTGGCGTAGTCGCGCATCGCAGACGCGCCTTTGCCGTTGCAGCAGGGGCGCTCGTTGCCCTCGCGCTGGTTGCAGCAAAAGAAGATGTGCCTCTCGTAGTACGCCATGGTCTGATTTTACCGGAGGAGGTCACGCAGCCGTGACGTAGCGAGGTAGACCAAGTACGTCAGCGCTGCAAACGGCCACGCCGCCGATACGATGTGCGTCAGGCCGTTGAAGTTGAGGAAATGACCCTGCTCCCAGACCTTGAGCGTCGCGGCAAAATACGGATTCGGCGGCGAAAGGTTCACGAGCACTGTCGCAGCCATCAACAGCACCGCCGCTAGTGCAAGGCGTGCGGTGCGCGATAATCGCAGCGCCGCGAGCGCCAGCACCGCGCCCAATGCCAGGCCAAGCTGCGCGCCCGGCGTGAGCCAGGCGAGCACGTGCTCGGCCCGCATCAGGATGGCAAACGCCAGCGTCTTCACCAGCAACGCGATCCCGATCAGCCCCGCCACCAGCCGCAACAGGGGCGCCTGCGGTCGAGCCATAACCGAGGCAAGCAGCGCGACGGCGACCAGGTTCGCGGCTGCGGTCACCGCCTCAGTGGAAACAAACAGTGTGGCCGCGTGGCGCTCGCCCGAACCGGCAAGCAGGTCGCGCAGATCGCCGGTGCCGAACAACAGCGTGGCCGGGTTGAGCTGCGCGAACAGCCACAGCCCGAGCAGCGTCAGGCCGAAATCCGTCGCCACCCCGGGGACCAGCGTGGCGTCGCGCAGCCGCCGCAGCGGCCCGCCGCCGAGCAAGCCCGGTGCGAGACCGACGCCGGCCAGGCCGCCGCAGGTTGCCCCGGTGATATTGGCGACGACATCGAGGTTCGACGGAATGCGCGCCGGCAGGAGGCTCTGCAAGGCTTCCAGCGTAAGCGACAGCGCCGCCGCGCTGAGCGCGGCAAGCAGCGTCGAGCCGCCTGCGGCGAGGCGCGGCCGCAGCACGAGCGCACACAGCAGGCCATAGGGCAGATAACCGAGGAAATTGGCGACAAGGTCGAACGCCGTGACATAGCGCGGCCAGGGCGCGGCGAGAAACGCGAACGCCGAGCCGCCCGGAACGCGCCACCCCACCAGCGGATAGAGGGAAGCGTAGGCGACGAGCAGGACGTAGGCGACGAGGCAGAAACGTGCTAAGGGAGACTCGCGCAGTGGCGCTCGGGGGAGCCCGCGCAAGCTAGGCCTTGCGCTGCGAATGGCCGCGATGCAGCGGGGCAGTGGCGTGCTCGTGAGGTATGAACGATCCCATCACCATGCCGAAAACAGAGAACGCGAGCCCAACGAGTGGTGGCGGCACGGTGGCGTCCCCGGCGACTGCTTCGGCCACGGCCCACGAACCCAGGCCAAACACGACCGATATCAGCGCGCCTGGCACGTTGGCGCCCCGCCAGTAAATGCCCGCGGCGAGCGGCACGATGCAGGACACCAGCGTCACCTTGTAGGCGTTCTGCACCATCTCGTACATGGTGCTCTTCGAATTCAGCGCAAAGAGCAGGGCCGCCATCGTGAAAGCGACCAGCACCACCCGCAGCAGCAGCAGGAACTGCTTGTCGTCCATGCGCGGCGCGTACGGCCGGATCACGTTCTCGGTGAACAGCGCCGTCGGCGCCAGCAGGGCGCCCGAAGCGGTGGACAGGATCGCCGACAGCAGCGCGCCGAAGAACAGCACCTGCGCCCACATCGGCGTGCGCTCCAGGATCAGGTTCGGCAGGATGCGCTGAATCTCTCGAGCATCGTCGCTGGCGAATAGTTTCGCGTACCCCGGGTCGATCATCAGCGCCGCATAGCCGATGAAGATCGGCACGAAAGCGAAGCAGAAATAGACGCCGCCGCCGATCAGGCAGCCGCGTACCGCGGTCTTCTCATCCTTTGCCGAGGTAACGCGCTGGAACACGTCCTGCTGCGGGATCGAGCCCACTGCGAGCGTCATCCAGGCCGCGGCGAACCAGAGCCACTCCTTGGCGCCGCCTCTGGGCCAGAATTCGAATTTTCCCGCCTCGGAGGCTGCAGCAATGACCTTGCCTGCGCCGCCCGCCATGTCGCCTACCAGCCAGGCAACCGCGACTAGCCCCACCAGAATCACTACTGATTGGAAAAGGTCCGTCATGGCCACCGACCACATGCCTCCCCAGATGGTGTAGCCGACCACGAACACCGCGCCGATCACGATACCGGTGTTAAGGCCGATGGCGCCATCGGACAGAACCGAAATCACCAGCCCCAGCGCCGTGAGCTGCGCCGAGGTCCAGCCGAGGTAAGACGCGGTGATCGCAAGACTGGTAATCATCTCCACCGGCTTGTTGTAGCGCTTGTGGTAGAAGTCCCCGATCGTAAGCAGGTCCATGCGGTAGAACGCGCGCGCGAAAAACAGCGCCACGAACAACAGGCAGAACGAGGAGCCGAAAGGGTCGGCGATGATCCCGCCCAAGCCGTCCTTGGCGAAGGTCGCGGAAACCGAGAGCACGGTTTCGGCGCCAAACCAGGTGGCGAACACCGTGGCCGCGCTCATGTACAGCGGCAGGCTGCGGCCCGCAATCAGAAAGTCCTTCGAGTTGTGCACCCGCTGCGCCGCCCACAGGCCGATCGCGATGGTAACGATGAAATACAGGACCACCGAGGCGATCAGCATGGCGCTGGAATAATACTAGAACGGAAAAAATACCAGCAGCTGCAGCACCAGCACCGCCGCGGTCACCGCGGCCACTGCAAGCAAGCCCGCAAGAAGCCGGTTGCGGCGCCGGTTTTGCGCCTCGAGGCGCTCGAGTGCCGCCAGCAGGCCGCCGGCGCGATCCTCGGCGAGAAGCCGGTGCACCAGCCGCGGAATCGCGGGCAGCGTCTGCGCCCAGAACGGCGCCTCGCGCCTGACAGTGCGCAGCAAGCCGCGCCATCCGACCTGTTCGCTCATCCAGCGCTCCAGATACGGCTTCGCCGTCTGCCAAAGATCCAGGTCGGCGTCAAGCTCGCGGCCCAGGCCTTCGATGTTGAGCAGGGTCTTCTGCAGCATCACGAGCTGCGGCTGGACTTCGACGTTGAAGCGGCGCGAAGTCTGGAACAGGCGCAGGAGCAGCTTGCCGAAGTAGATTTCCTTGAGCGGCCGCGCGAAGATCGGCTCGCACACCGCGCGAATTGCGGCCTCGAAGTCGTCCAGCCGCGTGCCGGCCGGCACCCAGCCGGCGTCCAGGTGCGCCTGGGCCACGCGCCGGTAATCGCGATTGAAGAAAGCGATGAAGTTCTGCGCCAGGTAGCTCTTGTCCACCTCGGAGAGCGTGCCCATGATGCCAAAATCGAGTGCGACGTACTTGCCATCGTCCGCCACGAGGATGTTGCCCGGGTGCATATCGGCGTGAAAATAACCGTCGCGGAATACCTGGGTGAAGAAAATCTCGACCCCTGCCCGCGCCAGCGCCGGAATGTCGATGCCTTTGCGCCTGAGCACATCAACCTGTGAAATCGGCGTGCCATGCATCCTCTCCATCACCATCACCCGCCGCGAACAGAAATCCCAGTGGATCGCGGGCACCGCAAGCAACGGCGAAGCGGCGAAATTGCGCCGCAACAGCGACGCGTTGGCGGCTTCGCGCACCAGATCGAGTTCTTCGTCGAGGTGGTGCGCGAACTCGGCCACCACTTCACGCGGCTTCAGCCGCCGCCCATCGGCCCAGAGCAGCTCCACCAGCCCCGCCGCGGTCTCCAGCAGCAGCAGGTCTTTGGCGATCGCCCGCTCCACGCCCGGCCGCAGCACCTTGACCGCCACTTCGGTGCCGCCCTTGAGCACCGCAAGGTGAACCTGCGCGACCGAAGCGCTGGCAACGGGCTCACGCTCGAAAGTCTCGAAGGCGTTTTGAATTGATTTGCCAAGGCTTTTCTCGACCTCGGCAATCGCCTGGCCCGATGGAAACGGCGGCACTTGATCCTGCAGTTTCGCCAACTCTTCGGCGAGGTCCTCCGGCAGCAGGTCGCGGCGCGTCGAGAGCACCTGGCCGAACTTGACGAATATCGGTCCCAGCGTTTCAAGTGCCTCGCGCAGGCGCACGGCACGCCGTTCGTCAGCACCGCCAGCGAACCGCGGCACGAAGCGGTACAGGCGGAAGCGCAGCCCGATCCAGAGAATCCGCTGCAGGCGCAGCAGGCGCATTCAGCGCCCTCCCGCGAGGCGCCGGATGCGCTTCTCGATCCGCTCGAGGCCGTCGCGCAAGAGCGCATGCGCCGCCGCGATTTCCTCCAGCTCGGCGCGCTTCACAAGAAGTTGCTTTTCCTCCACGGCATACTCCACCAGGCTTGCGGCGATGCGGCGCGCCGCATCGGCATGCCAGGCGGCGGCATTCCTGGCCATGCCGACCAGGCAATGCGCCGCCACGTCGCCGACCCATTTCGCCGCCGCCTCCTCCACATCCGGGCGCAGGTGGCGGGCGAGGAACATGACTTCGGCCGCGAGCTTGGCATTGCCCGCGACATCGATCGAACGCAGCAGGTGATCCTCGCCCCTGACCGCGGCAGCGAACAATTCGGGCCGGAGCGTGACGACCAGCGAGGGCTCGGCCGCGGGGCGGTCGGTACCGAGACGACCGTCGGCGGCGATGCTCAGTCGCAGTGGCGGCAGCGGCGCAGCGCGTATCTCCAGAACGTCACCGGCGAAGGGCGCCAGGCGCTCGCGCGCCCAGAGCTCGGCCTCGAGGAGGTGGTTCAGAGCGCCGGCAAGAGGAGACGATAGGGCTGGAGACTCGTAAGCCATGGGGCAAATTGCGGCCAGAAAAACAAAAGGCCACCGGGTGGTGGCCTTTCATCCGAGCCGGGCCGGGCCGGGAAGCTTAATGCATCTGCTGGATGCCCGCGAGTTGCCACCCTTGCGTGCCGTTGACCGGCTTGGCGAGGTTCCATACCTCCTCGAAGCCCGTGGGTGCATCGCCCGGCGACTCGCGAACGGTGCCCGAGAAACGCACGCTCGCCCAATACTTGTCGCCCTCGGCCACGACCTCCAGCAGGTCGGCGTTCAACGCCAGGACGTCGGTCTGCTGCTTCTCGTTGCCGCGCGCCTGTACATCCTTCTTGAGCTCCTCGAACAGGACATCGCTGGTGAATTCGCGCAATTCCTCCAGATTGCCCTGATCGTTGGCAATCTGCAGTTTCATGTAGTTGAGCTTGGCACCGCGCAGGAAGCCGGCGACATCGAAGTCCGCCGGAACGTTGGCGGCGACGCCGCTGGGCGCCTGCCCCGTAGGCGCATCGAAGCCGGTGGCCTGAGAGGGCGGCGGCGCCGCGACGGTTTCGCTCCCCATCGCCGGGTAGGGGCCCTGCGATCCTGCGGAAGCGTACTGCATGCGCTGCGGCTCGGCGCCACGCTTTTGCATCAGCATGCGCACGACGAAAATCGCCGCAAACACCAGCAGTCCGGCGAGCAGCAGGCCGACCATCATGCCGCCCATGCCGTTGGCGCCCATCAGCCAGCCGAGCGCGCCGCCGAGCGCGAGACCGCCCAGCAGCGGCATCCACTTGCTCATTCCCGAAGCAGCGGGAGCGGCAGACTGCTGCATCTGCTGCGCCTGCGCCGGCTTGGCGGGAGCTGACGAAGGCGGAGCGTTGGTAACGTTACGCTGCGCGCCGATACTGCCACCGCCGCCCAGGCGTTTGGCCGGTTTGGCCGCTTCCGCCTCTGTCGCAACAAAGGCCACGCACAGCACTGCGGCACAGATCCCGAGCATGAGCTTGTTCATTGCATTTCCTCTGGTTAGTTCGACCGACACTTGTCAGCCTGATGTCAGCAATGTTACAGCAGTTTGATGCCGCGATGTACGGCGACCGCGCCTGCAGCCAGATTGAAATATTCGACCTGCTCCAGTCCCGAACGTTCCAGCATCGCCGCCAGCGTCGGCTGATCGGGGTGCATGCGGATCGACTCGGCCAGGTAACGGTAGGCAGCGGCGTCCCCCGCCACCTTTTCGCCCAGCCAGGGCAGCACATGAAAGGAATACAGGTCGTAGGGTTTTTGCAGCGGCTTCCATACCTGCGAAAACTCGAGCACCAACAGGCGACCGCCCGATTTGAGAACCCGCACCATTTCCGCGAGCGCAGTGTCCTTGCGCGTCATGTTGCGCAGGCCGAAGCCCACGCTGACGCAGTCGAAGCTCGCGTTGCCAAACGGCAGGCGCTCGGCGTCGCATCGCACGGCGGGCGTCATGTGGCCTGCGTCAAACAGCCGGTCTCGGCCGCGCGCCAGCATCGGACCGTTGATGTCGCTCATCCACACCCGGGCGCCGCGCGCGGCAAAAGCGCGCGCGAGGTCGCCGCTGCCGGAAGCGACATCGAGCACGCACTCGCCCGGGCGGATGCGGGCCACCGAAACCGCAAATGCCTTCCACAACCGGTGCAAGCCGAACGACATCAGGTCGTTCATCAGGTCGTAACGGCCGGCGACCCGATCGAAGACCTGTTCCACGCGCTGCGCCTTCTTTTCTTCGGCTACGCGCTCAAAACCAAAGTCCGTGTCAGCCATACCCATCCCTGCTGGCGCCGGCCTTCTCAAGTTTCGCGACGTACTCGGACCACATCCGCTCCTGGTTCTCGCCGAGGTGGTAAAGGTATTCCCAGGAGTAGATGCCGGTGGCGTGGCTGTCAGAGAACGCCGGCTGAACGGCATACGAGCCAACCGGCTCGAGTACGCGGATCTCGACATCGCGCTTGCCGGTCTGCAGGACCTCCTGCCCCGGTCCGTGCCCCCGCACTTCCGCCGATGGCGAATGTACGCGCAGAAATTCGTAGGAAAGCCGGAACGTCTTGCCGTCGGCGAACGCGATCTCCATCACGCGCGATTTCTGGTGCAGCTTGATTTCAGTGGGCGCAGGCCCGTCACCGGCGCCTTGCGCCGGTCTTTTCGCCGAGGCCTCGGACATCAACTTACCATTTCGTAGCCAACGCGCTCGTGGTCGCTGCCGCGATCGATCAATTCCGTGAGCCGCACCCTGACGTGTCCCTCGACGTAGACCTCGATCACGCGTTTGGGCTTGAACCAGGCAGAGGGCAGCACCAGCGACGGCGGCGCCTTGAGCGCCGGCACGTACTGCGCGCCCACCACGTTCAGGCCGGTCGGGCGTACCGCGGTGGCCGCCGGCAATCCGTGCAGCAGCCGGATGCCGGCGTACAGATCGCCGGCGTCGTTCTGCACCAGCCAGCGCACCTGGCCGAGCATGAAGCCTTTGGCATCCGCTGGCTTGACCCCGACCAGCTGGCCGTGGCTGAAGCGCTTGCCCGGCTCGGCGGCGCGACGGACCATTTTCAGGCCCTGCGTGCTCTCGTGCTCCAGGTGCCAGTTCTCGAGCGAAAAACCGCGCACCACGCTGTAGTCGTCTTCGTCGCGCGTGCTGACGCGGCCGAAAGTGAGGATCTGGTCGCGCTGCTGCTGAGTGAGCTCCTTGACATCGCCGGGCTGCTTGAAAACGCGCCCGGAGATGTAATAGTGGATCGCGGCCATGTCCTGACTCGCCTGGACGACATCGGCGACCTTCTTTCTCTCCGCAGCGCGCGGCTGCCGAACCTGGCACCATTGGCGGAAGAGAAACACCAGCAGCTGCTCGCAGGAAGGCTGAACGCAGTCCTCGCCCAGCGCGAGTTCCGCCGGCGACTCGCCTTTTCTCAGCAGGCCGATGCGATTGCGCAGGCTCTTGGCCAGGCGCTTGACGTCCAGATACCTCGCCTCGGCCGCTTCCGGTCCGCCGCGCTCGGGGCAGATATCGCCATCCAGGTCGACGACCAGCGGCGCGATTTCCTCGCCTTCGGGCGCCTCGACCGATATCTCCACCTTCTCGGCCCAGCGCTCCAGCAGAAAGGCGACGAACGTGAGCTGGCGCTGGCTGAGCTCGTTCGGGTTCGCCATGCCGAGCAGCAGCGCGCGCAGGTACGCGATGCGCGACGAGGTGTCGTTCACGTCGCGGTTCAGGTAATCCTTGACCGATTCATCGGCGTCGCCCAGCGTCTCCGCCTTGCCGTAGCCATCGTGCAGTTCGCGCCACACCTTCGGCGGAACCTGCCGGTAGGCGCGGTGGTGGTGGAACATCTTGAGTCCCGTGTACGACAGCGCCCTCTGGCAGACGAACCCGCCCTGCGCCTGCATGCCGGCCTCGCCCGCGAGCACCGCCTTCAGGCAACTCCGGTACCCCAGGTTCATCTGCTCCCAGAGCGCGAGCGTGGCGTCGAACACCAGGCTCTCGGCCTCGGCCATCGGCAGCGCGCGATTGGTGAAGCGCCGCGCCTGCTCGATTTGCACGAACTGCACTGCCTCGCGCAACGCTTCCAGCGTCGCAAGGCGGCTGGCCGCGCTGGTGACGTAGCGGTTGAATTCCTGCATCTGCGCCAGCAACTGCTGCTGGGCGGCAGCGACATTCGCGAGCGGTACGTTTTCGAGCCACGCCTTCGCAGTCACCGCGTCCGTGAATTCCGGCTCCGCCTGCGGGGAGAGTTCGGGCAGATTGAGCTTGCTCATGGGGAAATTGTAGGGGATTTGGGCGGATTTTCGCCCGGAATTTCCTCGCCGAAGACCTCGCGATAGCTGAGGTAGGAGCTCGCAAACCAGACCGGCAGCAGCGTCCACACGACCGAGAACAGGGCGGAATTGGCCTGTCCCACGCCGCTGCCGCCCAGCAGCATCGCGCCGCCGAGAGCCAGCATCAGCACAAAACCGAATAGCAGCATGACGGCCAGGCCGTAAACGAGAAATGCACGCCAGTTGATCAGGGCCGCGGCGGCGCTGAAGAACGCCGCCTTGGTGGCCGACAGGCCGTGCCACGCGACCAGCAGCGGCGCGTACCACAGCGCGCCCAGCAGCATCGTCTGCAGCCCCGCGCCGATCAGCATCGCACTCTGCAGTTCGGGGCTATTCAGGTCGCCGAGTTCGAGCGGAGCGCGGCCGATCACCGCCTGCGCGAAACGGCCGCCGTCGGCCAGTGCGGTGCCGGCCAGCACCACCAGCATC
>SHXL01000029.1 GCA_009693345.1 Betaproteobacteria bacterium | reverse complement strand
GCCGCTTGAACCGGAGTAAATTCACGCGATGACCACGCCCCTCGCCGTCCCGACGATCGACATCGGCCCGATCCTCGACGGCGATGCGCGAACCAGGATCGCAATCGCCGCGCAGGTGGCCGAGACCTGCGAACGCATCGGCTTCCTCATCATTTCCGGCCACCGCTTTCCCGCGGACCTGCTCGCGCGCGCCACGCGCGAGCTGTTCGCCTTCTTCGACCTGCCCGTCGAAACCAAGAACCGCTGGCACCCGAGCGGCCCGTCCAAGCAGCGCGGCTACCACGGCTTCGCCACGCGAGGCCTCGCCTACACGCTGGGCCGGCAAACACCGCCGGATCTCAGGGAGACGGTGTTCCTCGGCCCGGTCGACGACCACCGCAGCCACTACGCCGGCATGCCGGAGGCAGCCACGAGCTACGCGCCCAACCTGATCCCGACCGAACCGGCCGGACTCGACGCCACTCTCGTGGCGCTGTATCGCGAATACGAGCGGCTCGCCGGCGACATGCTGCGCGTCTTCGCCGCCGCGCTCACGCTGCCGGAGGATTTCTTCGGCGGTACTCTTGCACGCCACTTCAGCATCCTGTCCTGCCACCACTATCCGGCACTCACCGAGCCGCCATTGCCGGGTCAACTGCGCACCGGCGCGCATACCGACTACGGCGCGATGACGATCCTCACCGCGACCGATGCCGAGGGCGGGCTCGAAGTGCGGCTGCCCGACGGCAGCTGGGCGGGGGTCAAGCCGCGGCCGGGCGAGTTCGTCGTCAACCTCGGCGACATGATGGCGCGCTGGACCAACGAGCGCTGGACCTCGACCCTGCACCGCGTGGTCAATCCGCCGCTCGGGATGGCGCAAAGCCGGCGCCTGTCGATCGGCATGTTCGTGCATCCCAATTACGACCAGCGCATCGAATGCGTGCCGACCTGCCTCAAGCCGGGCGAGGCGCCGCGCTACCCGGTGATCACCGCGGGCGAGCACATCAAGCGCAAGATCGAGCGCAGCCACGAAACAGCCTGACGGAGGACTCATGCGCATCTGGCACCAGAGCTTTACCGACCTGACGGTCATGCCGCTGTATCGCAAGACGATTGCGGAGCACGCTGCCGCGGTGATGGGCAACGACGCCACCGTGAGCGTGCACGGCCTGCGGCCGGGAACCTACGCCGAGGGTTGCGCCCCCATCGACGCGATCAAGTATCGCTACGTTGCCTCGATCAACGAGCTCCAGGTTTGCGACGCGGCGCTTGTCGCGGAGCGGGAAGGTTTCGACGCGGTCGCGATCGGGTGCTTCTTCGATCCGGGCTTGCGGGCGGCGCGATCGCTCGTCAACATCCCGGTCGTCGGACTCGGAGAGACCAGCGCGCTGGTCGCCTGCTCATTGGCCCGGAAATTCGGTCTCGTCACGCTCTGCGAAGAGCAGTCCGCCGACTACACGGACTTGATGCAGGCCTACGGGCTCGAGCGCCGCTACGCAGGGGCGGTCTCGGTCGATCCTCCGATTGACGAATTCGCGCTCGAAGCCGATGAGAAGACCGCGCTGGCGATCGAGGAGCGCTTCGATCGGGCATGTGCGCTCGCCGTGGAGCGCGGCGCTGAGATCATCATCCCCGCCGACGGGGTACTCAACGAGTTTCTCGTGCGTCGTGGCCGCCTGACGGCGCGCGGCGACGTGCCAGTGATGGACAGCCTCGGGGTCCTGTTTCAGCATGCCGCGTTCCTGGTCAGGCTCGCGCACACGACCGCGGCAGGCGTAAGCCGCCATCAATTCTATGCGCGCCCGTCTCAGGCACTTGTCGAGCACGTACGGCGCTTCTCGCGCCAGCAGGAACTTGCCAGCGACTTCTCAGGGGACCGGTGACCCCAGATCCCGCTGGCTGAGCGCTAATCCAGCTTGCCGAGCAGCGGTGGCTGGCCGATGCGGCGCCAGAGGTATTTGCCGTGGCCGCCGGGACCCACGATTTTGCCGCCGTCCATCACGGTGACGCCGCGCACAATGGTCTTCACCGGCCAGCCTTTCAGCAACTGATTCTCGTAGAGGCTGTAGTCGGAGTAGGAACCCATCTCGGCGGGGATGAATTTGCGCTCCTTGTTCAGGTCCACGACCGTGAAGTCGGCGTCGTAGCCCGGCGCGACATTTCCTTTCATGGGCTGCATGTCGAAGATCGTCGATGGATTCATGGCGAGCAGCTGGCAGATACGCTGCAGCGGGAGCTTGCGCTTGTGGTAGCCCTCGGAGAGCAGCACCGGCAGGATGGCGGCAATGCCGGGAAAGCCCTGCGCGGCGAGCCACAGCGGCTTGTCCTTGGTGACGCGGCGGCGCGCCGAGTGGTCCGAGGCGATGAGGTCGATGGTGCCGTCGAAGACGGCTTCCCAGATCGCGTCCTGGTCGTCCTTGCTGCGGAAGGGCGGGTTCGCCTTGCCGATGCCGACGAGCTCGGAATCCTCGGTGTGAGTAAGGTAGTGCGGGCAGGTCTCGATCCACACCTGGTCGTAGCGCTTGCGCCACTTGCGTACTTCATCCAGCGCGAGGCGCGACGAGATGTGGGGGAAGTAGACGCGGGCTCCGGCGCGTTCGGCGAAATACATGGCGCGGAGCGCGGGCTCCGATTCCGTGATGGCGGGTTTGCATGCGGACCAGTCCTTCAACGTCTTGCCGCCCGCGGCCTGCACCCTGGCGCGCGTGCGGTTGACGATCTCGATGTTCTCGGTGTGGCAGACGATGATCGGCTTGCCGACTTTCGCGGATTCGCCGAGCAGGTCCCAGAAGAAGCCGTCGTCGGTGCCGTCCAGGCCGAGGTAGCGCCCCTCCTCGCCCTTGAAATTCATGAAGTACTTGAACGAAGTGACGCCGTAGCCGTTTACATACGCACCCAGCTCCTTGATGTGCAGCTCGTTGCAGGTGCTGAAATGGAAGCCGTAATCGACGTGGCAGCGCGTGCGCGCGTATTCCTGCTCGCGCTTGTAGACCTCGGCATAGGCCTCGTTATTGAGGAAGTAGCCGAGGATGGTGGCGATGCCGCCGTGCGCGGCGTACACCGTCTCGGTGGTGTACTCGGTGATCTTCTCGCCGAAGCCGAAATGCACGTGGGCGTCGATCAGCCCGGGAAACACGTGCAGTCCGGCCGCCGACTGCTCGGCGATCCCGGCTGGCGCCGCCGCGCCGGGCGCGAGTAGCGCCGCGATCTTGCCTCCCTGCACCAGGATGTCGTGGCGCGCCGGAGCGCGGTCCGGGAACACTACGGTACCGCCGCGCAATACGAAGTCGCTCATTGTTGTGCCTGCCTCTGTTGAAGTTCTTTCAATGTATAGCGGGCCTGGGTTCCGGGCGCGGCATTGAGCGCCGGCAGCGTGGCCGCGATGTCCGCCTCGCGCAGGTCGCGCGCGATGCATACCAGACGATTCCCGTGGTCGGCGTCCGGCCACTCAGGCATGCGCTGCGGCGGATGGAACACGCCCTGCACGCCCTGCACAAACGCGATGTCGCCCGTGTCGGCCATCTGCAGCAGGCCCTTGACGCGGATCAGGCGCGCACCGAACTCCGACTTCACCAGATGCGACCAGGCTGCCCAGCCCGACCAGCCGATGGGCGAGCGCGGGCGGAACGAGAATGCGCGGATGCCGGAGAAATGTTCGCGATTGCGGATGGGGCCGAGGGAAGAGATTGGGGTTTGATGCTTCACGTTTTTTAAACCTGTTGAAAAAAGATCCACGACAGAGTCAAAAAGGACGGCTTCCGGATTTAACTCCTTCAGGAACGCGAGCACCGGCGCCGCGTTCGCCAGATCCTTCTTCGTGATCACGATGCGCTCGGCGACCGCCGCCTGCTTGTCGAGTTCAGGGTATTCCTTCCGCGAGGCAAGGAAATGCTGCGCGTCCACGACGCACACCGTCGCCTCCAACGCATAGCTGCCGGTGACCAACGGATGGCCGAGCAGCACATTCAGCAGTGGCGCGGGGTCGGCGACGCCGCTGGTTTCGATGATCACGCGCCTGAAAGGCGGAATCTCGCCGCGCGCGCGCCGCCCGACGAGGTCGGCCAGCGTCTCGTGCAGCGCGCCGGTGTTCGCGCAGCACAGGCAGCCGGCGTCGAGCAGCACCACGTTGTCGGTGGCCTGCGCGATGATCAGGTTGTCGAGGCCGATGTCCCCCAGCTCGTTCACTACCACCGCCGTATTGGCCATGGCGGGGACGCGCAGCGCGGCGTTCAGCAGCGTGGTCTTGCCGCTGCCGAGAAAGCCGGTCAACAGGAATGCCGGAGTACGCGCTGTTTCGATTTTCACCGCCGGATTGCCTCGGGTTGTGGCTATTATAGGAGTCTGAAAGGAGCCATCGATGAAACCCTGGGACGGCATCATCAGCGAGGAAGAGCAGAAGGCCTACCACGCCGCCGGATTCGGCCGGCCCTCGGGCGTCGGCCAGCGGCCGGCGCTCCTCATCATCGACGTGCAGTACCGCACCATCGGCACGACCCCGAAGCCGTTCTGGGAATCGATCAAGGAATTCCCCACTTCGTGCGGCGACGTCGGCTGGAACGCGATGCGCAACATCGCGACGCTGCTGGCCGAGTTCCGCTCCAACGGCTGGCCGGTGCTCTATCCGCACGTTGCGCCCAAGAATAAGGCCACCGACGGCGGGCGCCTCGCGCAGAAAGTGCCTTCGATCATGAACATCCCCGAGAAGGGCTACGAGTTCCCGGCGGAGATTGCGCCGCGCGAGGGCGACGTGCTGATCCCGAAAAAGCATCCGAGCGCGTTCTTCGCCACGCCGCTGGCGAGCCACCTGATCGATCTGCAGGCCGATACGCTGGTAGTTACCGGCTGCACCACCAGCGGCTGCGTGCGCGGCAGCGTGGTCGACGCGTTTGCATTCAACTTCCGGGTGCTGGTGCCGCACGACGCCGTCTACGACCGCAGCGCCACCTCGCACGCAGTGAATCTCTTCGATATGGCCTCGAAGTACGCCGACGTCGGCACCACCGCCGAGATTCTCGAGAAGCTGCGGCCGATGGGCACTGCCGCGGCCGCGAAGCGCAAGGCCGGTTGAGGCGTGCGCGGCGATGAGCGAAGCCGTCCTGATTCTCGACATGACGCAGGATTCGATCGCGCCAAGCGCGCGCGCTGTAGAGAAGCGGCGCGCCATCCTTCCGCGGACTGCGGCGTACCTTGCTTGGGCGCGCAACAAGGGCATGACGGCGGTGTTTGTCTGCAGCGCGCGGCGACGGACAGACAAGTGGTTCCTGAAATTCTGGGAGCTCGCGAATGAGATCTGGACTCCAGGCCAGGCGCCGATCCCGGAGCTGTTCGATGCGCGCAAGGACATCATCGTCCACAAACGGCGCTACAGCGGCTTCTTTGGCTCCGACCTGGAACTGACGCTGCGCGAGTTGGACGTGGACGCGCTGCAACTTATCGGCTGGTCGACCTCGCTCGCGGTCGCCACCACTGCCGTCGATGCCTGGCAGCTCGGCTTCGCGACCACCGTAGTGAGCGACCTCACCATTTCGCACGCCTGGGACGGCCACGCGGTCGAAGAGACCCAGAAGTGGTCGCTCGAGTTCATTGCGGCGATGGCCAAGTCACGGATCGTGCGGTCGGATGAACTGATGCAATGAGCATCAGCGGCAGCGCGACACGGCGCGAGCTGCGCGCCGGCGGCGGAATTTTCGATTACTACAGCCTCGCGGCGGCGCAGGAACTCGGCCTCGCCGGCGTATCGAGCCTGCCCTGCTCGCTCAAGGTGGTGCTGGAAAATGTCCTGCGGCAGCACGCCGAAGGACGCTCGGACGGCGCGGACATCGCCGCAGTGGCCGGCTGGCTGGCGCGGCGCCGCGCCGAGCGCGAGATCGCGTTCCGTTTCACCCGGGTGCTGATGCCGGATTCCTCCGGCGTGCCGCTGCTGGGCGACCTCGCCGCGATGCGCGACGCGATGATTCGCCTCGGTGGCGACCCCAAGCGGCTCAATCCGGCGGTGCCCGTGGACCTGATCGTGGACCATTCGGTGATGGTGGATGCCCACGGCGCGGGGGATGCGGCGAGCCGCAACCAGGCAATCGAGCTGCAACGCAACGCCGAGCGCTTCGCCTTCCTGCGCTGGGGCGCGCAGGCGTTCGACAATTTGCGCATCGTGCCGCCGGGCAAGGGCATCTGCCACCAGATCAACCTCGAATACCTCGCGCGGGTGGTGTGGACGAGCGATCAGGACGGCCCGGATGGGAAAAGGCGGCTCGCCTATCCGGATTCGGTCCTCGGCATGGACAGCCACACGGCGATGATCAACAGCCTCGGTATCCTCGGCTGGGGCGTCGGCGGCCTCGAAGGCGGCGCCGGCGCCTTGGGCGAGTCGGTCGCGATGCTGGTGCCCGAAGTGATCGGCTGCCGTCTCACCGGCAAGCCGCGGCCCGGCGTCACCTCGACCGACCTCGTGCTCACGATCACGCAGATCCTGCGTCGGCACAAGCTGGTGGACAAGTTCATCGAATATTTCGGCCCCGGCGTCGCCGAGCTCTCGCTGCCCGACCGCGCCACCATCGCCAACATGAGCCCGGAGAACGGCGCCACCATGGGCTTCTTCCCGGTCGACGCGGAAACGCTGCGCTATCTGAGGCTGACGGGCAGGGACGAAGCGCAGGTCGACCTGGTCGAGGCCTACTGCAGGGCGCAGGGATTGTGGCGCGACCCGGACACGCCGCCGGCCGAGTTCACCGGGGTCCTCGAGATCGACCTGTCAGCCGTGGAGCCGTGCGTAGCCGGGCCCAGCCGGCCCCGGGATCGGATACCACTGGGACAGGCGCCTGTGGTTTTTCGAAAATCCTTTGCAATTAAGGAAAGCAAGGAAAACCAGTTAAGAGACGGCGACGTCGTCATCGCGGCGATCACGAGCTGCACCAACACCTCCAATCCTTCCGTGATGATCGGCGCCGGCCTGCTTGCGCGCAATGCGCTTGCGCGCGGGCTGAAGACGCGTTCCTGGGTGAAGACGTCGCTGTCGCCAGGGTCGCGCGTGGTCGCCGACTACCTTGCCAAGAGCGGGCTGCAGGCCCCGCTCGATGCGCTCGGCTTCCAGCTGGCGGGCTTCGGCTGCATGACCTGCATGGGAAATTCCGGCCCCTTGCCCGCGCCGGTCGCCGAGGCCATCGAGGCCGGTGGCCTCACCGCCGTCGCCGTGCTATCGGGCAACCGCAATTTCGAAGGCCGCATCCATCCTTCGGTGCGCGCGAGCTTCCTCGCCTCGCCGCCGCTGGTCGTCGCCTACGCGCTGGCGGGCAGCGTGCTCACCGATCTCGCCAACCAGCCGCTGGGCGAAGATCGTCAAGGCAAGCCGGTGTTCCTGCGCGATATCTGGCCTGACGGCGGCGAGATCAGCAAGATCATCGGCGAAGTCGTCACGCCGGCGCTTTTCCGCGGGAGCTACGCCACGCTGCTCGAGAGCACGCCCGAATGGCGCTCCCTGAAGGGGGAAGCGGGAACCACGTTTCCATGGGCCGGCGCAAGTACGTTCATCAGACGTCCGCCTTTTCTTGACCAAATTGAACGTGAGACGAGTCCAATTCAAGACATTTTGGGCGCCCGCGTGCTTGCGATGTTCGGCGACATGTTCACCACCGATCACATTTCCCCGATCGGCGCGATCTCGGCGCGCACGCCGGCGGCCGAATACCTGCAATCGCTCGGCGTCGCGCCGCGCGATTTCGTCAACTACGCCGCGCGCCGGCTCAACCACGACGTGATGATCCGCGGCACCTTCGCCAACGTCCGCGTTTGCAATGAGATGACCCCCGGCATCGAGGGCAGCAGCACGCGCCACCAGCCGGACGGCGCGCAGATCACGATCCATGCGGCGGCCGAACTCTACCGGCGGGAAAACGTGCCGCTGGTCGTGATTGCCGGCTCCGAGTACGGCGCCGGGTCTTCGCGCGACTGGGCCGCCAAGGGCACGCGTCTGCTCGGGGTGCGCGCGGTGATCGCGGAATCGTTCGAGCGCATCCATCGCTCCAACCTGGTCGGCATGGGCGTACTGCCGCTGCAGTTTCCGCCCGGCGTCACCCGCAAGACGCTCTCGCTGGACGGCACCGAGCTGTTCCAGGTCGACGGCATCAGCGGCAATGCGGTGCCGAGGAGCGAGCTTGAGTGCACCATCACGCGCACTGATGGCAAGCGCGTAAAGCTCAGATTGCTCTCGCGCCTGGATACTACGCGCGACGTCGACTATTTTCGCCACGGCGGACTGCTGCACCATGTGGTGCGCCACCGTCTTACTCATGAGGTCGCTGCATGAACCCAAGGAAGAAGTTCCGCGCGCTGGTGGCGAAGCCCGGCTATGCCATCGTGCCGGGGGCCTATGACACTCTGACCGCAAGACTGGTGCAGTTGGCGGGTTTCGACGCGGTATACCTGACCGGCGGCGGTTACTCGCGCGCCAGCGGTTATCCCGACATCGGGCTGCTGACCATGACCGAGGTAACGCAATGGATCTCACGTACCGTGGAAGCGGTGGAGATCCCGGTAATCGCGGACATGGACGCCGGCTACGGCAATGCCCTCAACGTGGTGCGCAGCGTGCGGGAATACGAGAAGACCGGCGTCGCCGCATTCCACCTCGAAGACCAGGTGTCGCCCAAGAAATGCGGCCACTATGAAGGCAAGCAGTTGGTGAGCAAGACGGAGATGGTCGGCAAGATCAAGGCGGCGGTGGACGCGCGGCGCGATCCGGACCTGGTCATCATCGCGCGCTCGGATGCGCGCGCAGTCGAGGGATTGCAGGCGGCGATCGACCGCGTGAACGCGTACCTGGAGGCCGGAGCCGACGTCGGTTTCGTCGAGGCGCCGCAGTCGGCCGAGGAGCTTGCGGCCGCCGCGCGGCAGCTGATCAAGCCGGCGCTGGCCAACATCTTCGAAGGCGGCAAGACTCCACCACTGCCGGCGCGCGAGCTTGAGGCGATGGGCTACCGGATCGGCATCTATCCTTCGCAGACGCATCGCGCGGCAATCGCCGCGGCAAAGAAAGTGCTTGCGGTGCTCAAGCGCGACGGCGATACCGCGGCAATCGAGAGCGAGCTGGCGACGTTCAATGATCGCGAGGAGGCGGTGAATTCGAAGCACTGGCGCGAGCTTGAAACGAAGTACCTCAAGAATGTCTGATCGCAAGCGCTAGTGCGGCTCTTTCTTCGCTTCCTCCTTCAACCACGCGACGAAGTCGGCCACTTCGGGCCGGCCGGCGGAGTTCTTCGACACAATGGCGTAGTAGGCGCGCGCGGGATCCGCGCTGCGCTTGAACGGCGCCACCAGTTCACCCGAAGCGATCGCCTCGCGCACCAATGGGCTACGGCCCAGGGCCACGCCGTGCCCAGCAATCGCGGCCGGAATGATCTGGTCGTAGCCCGAGAACGACAGGCTGCCGGCCGGCCGCAGGTCGGTAAGACGCTCGATCTCGAGCCAGGTCTTCCAGTGGAGCCAGGGGTGGCGGCCTTCCGGATCGTCGAATTTCAGCAGCACGTGGTGGCGCAGGTCTGCCGGCACGCGCAGCGGCCGCTTCGGGTCTTTCATCAGCTTCGGGCTGCAGACCGGAAACACGCGCTCGCCGAACAGGCGCAGGGCATGCGGGCCGGAGAGCGACGCCGGGCCGTGCCGGATCGCGAGATCCAGGCCGTCGCGCTCCAGGTCGAGCACGCGCGTCTCGGCGCTGATGCGCACGTCGAGTTCCGGGTGCGTGCGCGTGAATCCCGCCAGGCGCGGAATCAGCCAGAGCGAGGCGAAGGCCTGCGTGGTAGTCACCGCCAGGGTCTGGCGGCCGCGCCCGGCGCGCAGCCGGCCGGTGACGGCGTGCATCGTCGCCAGTACCTGCGCCGATGCTGCGTATAGCGCCTGCCCCGCCTCGGTCAACTCGATCGCACGGTGGCGGCGCTCGAACAGGCGCACCCCGAGCTGCTCTTCCAGCCCCTGGATCTGGCGGCTGACGGCGGACTGGGAGAGGTAGAGCTCATCCCCCGCTTTCGTAAACGACAGCAGCCGCGCCGCCGCCTCGAAGCCCTTGAGCAGGTCCAGCGAGGGCAGGCGCGGCTGACGGCTGGACCCTTTCGCATTACCTTTTTGCATGCCAGACGTGAGAATTCCCCGTTTGAGCGCTGAGACTCTAGGATGCACTATGCGCATGTCAAATACAAGGAGCACCCAATGCAACCGATTACGCTGGAACGCTATCTGAACGAACCCGGCCTTGACCTGCGCCTGCACGCGGAAGCGCGGCGCGCCCGCACCGCACTGATGGGCCGCCTGCTCCAATCGCTGGTGGAGCGGCTCATGCCCTGGCCCCGCCCAATGCACTGGATCGCCCGCCTCGGCTCATCCAACCCCTCCTACCGCATCATGCATAGAAAGGCATTGCCATGAAAATCGAACTCGACTCAGGCGCCCTACAGCTCGCCCGGGGGCAGACGCTCAAAATGCAGGACGCCGCCGGTAGCACCATCTGCGCGCGCGAAGGCACGGTCTGGATCACCGAAGAGAACAGCCGCAATGACGTGGTGCTGGAGCCCGGCTCCTGCTACCACGTCAGCCGGCCCGGCCTCACCATCGTGCAGGCCTTCGCCGACGCCTCGGTTTCGCTCGCCTGAGTCACCCGTAAAATAGGCGTTCTTCGCAAAGAGGAACGCCATGTCCAAGGACGGCCCGCGCAAGGGCGAACCGCGCCCGGCGGCGACGCTGCTGTTGCTGCGGCATGCGCATTCCGCGCCAGAAGTGTTCATGCTCCAGCGCACCAGCAAGGCGGCATTCCTGCCCGGCGCGTTCGTATTTCCCGGCGGCGCGCTCGACCCGGACGATGCCAGCGAGCGCGCGGCGCAGCGCGTGTGCGGCCTGGACGATGCGCAGGCCAGCACGCGCATGGGACTCGCTTCAGGCGGCCTCGCCTACTGGGTGGCCGCGGCGCGCGAGTGCTTCGAGGAATCCGGGATTCTTTTGGTTTTTGATTCAAAAGATCTTCCGATAGATCCCCGGCGCGCCGAAAACCTAGAGCCTTTCAGGACTGCATTGAATGCCGGCAGCCTGCAGTTCAGCGAGTTTCTGGAGAAGGAAGATTTGTATATCCACGCACACGAAATCGCCTACTACAGCCACTGGATCACGGCGCCGGGCCGGGCGCGGCGCTTCAGCACGCGCTTCTTCGTCGCCTGCGCGCCCGAGGGGCAGCAGGGCGCGCACGACAGATCCGAAACGGTGCACAGCGTGTGGATCAGCCCGCGCGATGCGATCGAACGCGGCAGGCGCGGCGAAATCGAGCTCATTTTCCCGACCCGCAGCACCCTCAGTGACCTCGCGGCGATCCAGACCCCGCGCGCGGCGCTCGAACATGCGCGAAGCCTGGGCGATATCGAAGTGAACGCCGCCTGCTGGGCGCTCGACCACGAAGGCTCGCAGCGCCTGTTCCGCCGCGCCGACGCGCCGTATTACGAAATCCACTGGAGCGATCCCGAAGAGAAGGGCGATACCTGCTTCGTGATCCAGCCCGGCATTGCGAAACGCCTCGACCGGTACGTGACGCGCCTCACCGCGCCCAATCCGGGCGCGATGACGGGACCGGGCACCAATACCTACCTCGTCGGCGAAGCTGAGATCGCGGTGATCGATCCCGGACCGGCGCTCGACGCGCATATCGCGAAAATCCTCGAATGCGGTGCCGGCCGTAGTGGGAGCCGAATTCGCTGGATCATCACCACCCACACCCACATGGACCATTCGCCGGCGAGCGCCGCGCTCAAGGCCGCCACCGGCGCGCAGGTGCTGGGGCGCCCCGCTCCCGCCGGCGCCAGTCAGGACCAGGGCTACGCCCCGGACCGGGTTCTCGCCGATGGCGAACGGGTCGCACTGGGAAATCTCCATCTGCGCGCGATCCACACGCCCGGCCATGCGTCGAACCACCTGTGCTACCTGCTGGAAGAAACCAGGATGCTGTTCACGGGCGACCACGTCATGCAGGGATCCACCGTGGTCATCAATCCGCCCGACGGCGACATGCGCGCCTACCTGGCGTCGCTCGACAAGCTGCTCGCCGTGGACATCGCCATCATAGCGCCGGGGCACGGCTATCTGGTTGGCGCGCCGCACAAGGAAGTGAATCGGCTGGTGGCGCACCGCCTCGCGCGCGAAGCGAAGGTCGCCGCGGCACTCGGACGGCGCGGCGAGGCGACGCTGGACGAACTCGTGACCGACGTCTATGACGATGTTTCACCGAAATTACATCCAGTTGCGATGCGCTCGCTCACCGCGCATCTCGACAAACTGGTGGCCGAGGGACGTGTCCGGCAGGCATCCGGACGCTATATACTATTTTCTGAACAGGACAGGAGCGCGCCATGAGCGATGAGAAGACCATGAAGCTGGTGACCAACCTCGACCGGGCGGCGATCGAGGCCAAGCTCCGCGAAATCGGCGGCGACGCCGCGGCCGCCGGCCTGACCGACGTCGCCAAGATGTTCGTCGGCGTCCAGGGAATGCCGGCCGCGCAGATCGAGCAGCGCGTCAACAATGCGATGAAATGGCTGGCCGACAAGCCGCAGCACGCCAGGCTCTCCGCCCCCTCGACCTCGTCGGGATGAATCTCAAGAACTTGAAGTAACCTACGCACGTAGCTCCGCCTCCGGCGGATTCTCCAGCTGAAGCACGACTACGACCTTTTCACCATCGGCGGCGGCTCGGGCGGCGTACGCGCGAGCCGCGTTGCCGCCACCCTCGGCGCGCGCGTCGCGATAGCCGAGTCGGGCCGCTTCGGCGGCACCTGCGTCAACGTCGGCTGCATCCCGAAGAAGCTCTTTTCCTACGCCGCGCATTTCCGCGACGAACTGAAGGACGCCGCCGACTTCGGCTGGAGCGTCGCCGAGCCGGCCTTCGACTGGCAAAAGCTCCTCGCCAACAAGGACCGCGAGATCGACCGCCTGAACGGCGTCTACGAGCGCATCCTGGTCAACGCCGGGGTTTCGATCTTCCGAGACCGTGCCGTTGTTCTGGATTCTCATTCTCTTTCCCTGGGTGGCAAAACCTTTTCGGCAAAACACATTCTCGTGGCAACGGGGTCCTGGCCGCAGAAACTGGAGATTCCCGGCGCCGAGCTGGCGATCACATCGAACGAGGCGTTCCACCTCGAGAAGCTTCCCGGGCGCGCACTGATCGTCGGCGGCGGCTACATCGCCGTCGAGTTCGCTTCCATCTTCAATGGGCTCGGGGTGGAAACCACGCTCGCCTACCGCGGCGCGCAGCTGCTGCGCGGTTTCGATGCCGAACTCGGCACGAGGCTCGGCGAGGAAATGATCAGGAAAGGGGTGGCCGTTGTCTTGAATCTCAGTCCTGTCAGTCTGACGAAGCAAGGCAGTTCAATTCAAGTCCAGTTCAACAACAGCACTCAACAAGCGTTCGATCTCGTCCTGTTCGCCACCGGCCGCAAGCCCAATACCGCGGGTCTCGGCCTGGAGGCCGCGGGCGTGAAGCTCGGCGCCGACGGCGCGGTCCTCGTCAACGAATATTCGCGGAGCTCGGTGGATTCGATCCACGCCATCGGCGACGTCACCAACCGCCTGAACTTGACACCCGTCGCCACCGCCGAGGGCATGGCCCTGGCGAAGACGCTGTTCGGCGGCCAGCCGACGCAGGTGGACCACGACAACGTGCCCACCGCCGTGTTCGCCAATCCCAACCTCGCAACCGTCGGCCTGTCGGAGGCAAAGGCGCGCGAGCGCTTCGGCAAAGTGGACATCTACCAGACCGCGTTCCGCTCGCTCAAACACACCATGGGCGCGAGCGAAGAGAAGATCTTCATGAAGCTTGTCGTCGATGCCGCCAGCCAGCGCGTCGTCGGCGCGCACATGCTCGGCCCCGACGCGGGCGAAGTCATCCAGGGCATCGCCATCGCGGTGAAACTCGGCGCCACCAAAGCGCAGTTCGACGCCACCATCGGCATCCACCCGACCGCAGCGGAGGAGTTCGTTACCATGAGAGAGAAATCTGCGTGAGGCTCATGGTGATCCAGCTCACCGCCTTGGTCCTTCTGCTTCTCGTTGGGCCTCTCATTGCCAAGGCCCAGTAGCCGGGCAAAATTCCTCGGATAGGAGTTCTCACATCGGCATCGCCCGAATCTGATCGCGGGCGGGCCTTGCGCGAGGGGCTGCGCGAATTCGGCTACGTGGAAGGACAGAACATCGCCTTCGAGTGGCGAGAGTCTGGTGGGCGGGCTGACCGCTTTCCCGACTTTGCCGCCGAGCTGGTAAGTCTCAATGTAAACGTCATCGTCGCCGCGGATAATCCGGCGATCGCTGCGGCGCAGAAGGCGACCAAGACGACCCCGATTGTCATGGTGCTCGCCACGGATCCAGTCGGTACCGGGTTTCATTGCCAGCCTCGCGCGGCCAGGGGGCAACATCACGGGGATGACAATGCAGGTTCCCGAGTTGCAAGGCAAACGCCTGCAACTCCTTAAGGAATTCGTTCCACACATCTCCCAGGTGGCGATCCTTTGGGATTCAACCGAGCCAGGCCGCCGCGCCTCGGTGAGAGAAGCGGAGATCGGAGCTCGCGCGTTGGGGCTGCAGATTCAGCTGCTCGAGTTGCGAAGCGTGTCCGAGCTTGACAGCCTGTTCACGGCGATGGCCCGGGAGCGCGCGGACGCAATCCTCGTCGAAACAAGCCAAAGGACCTTTGCCTATCGAGTACGCATCGCGGAACTCGCGGCAAAGAACCGTCTGCCGAGAATGGGCACCGTAGAGTGGCTCGCCGAAGCCGGGGGTCTCATTGTCTATGGTCCGAACAGTGTTGCTAATTTCCGGCGAGCAGCGTCCCACGTGGACAGGATCCTGAAAGGGGCTAAAGCGGGCGACCTGCCCGTCGAACAGCCAATCAAATTCGAGCTCGTCGTCAACTTGAAGACCGCGAAGGCGCTCGGCCTCACGATTCCGCACTCGTTCCTGCTGCGGGTGGACCGGGTCATCGAGTGACTAGCTCATCGCCCGAACGATAAGCGAAGCGCCACTCACAAGAAGCATCAGCGCTACCGCGCGCATCAGCGTATCGCGGGAGATTCGCCGGAACAGGTGGCTGGCCACCCAGAGGCCTGCGAGAGCAGCAGGGATGATTGCCGCGGCATAGATCCAGACCTTCGGGTCGAGCAGGATTCCTGTCGCGAAAAAGGCGATCGTGCGCAGCGAGATGCTGGTCAGCGTCGCGAAGCCCATCGTGGCGCGAAACTGCTCCTTGGCGAGCCCGCGGTGCGAGAGGTACATGGCGTAGGGCGGGCCGCCGGCGCCGAACAGCGTGCTGGTCACGCCGCCGGTGAACCCGGCGAGGTAGGCCCAATCGGACGAAACTACGCGCTGCGCTTCGGAGCGGTGCGCCAGACTGTAGAGCGCAAAGAGCAGCACGAAGACGCCCAGCGCCAGGGTCGCCGCGCCGCGCGGCAGGTTCACGAGCAGCGTGATGCCTGCGATGGTGCCGATGAGGATCGTCGGAATCATCCGCGTCCACTCGCTCTTCACCGCGTTCTTCGGATTCTCGAAGCCGATGCGGAAAGCGTTGGCGAGATCCATCAGCACGAAGAGCGCCAGGGCGAAGGGCAGCGGCACGAAATGCGTCGCGAACGGCACCGTGACCAGCGCGGCGCCGAAGCCGGTGACGCCGAATATCACCGAGCCGGCGAAGGCGGCCACGGCGAGCGCCGCAATCTCGACGGGGTCGACCACCAGGTCAGCTCCCCTCGGCCGGCGGACTGATGAGAAGTTCGTCGGCAGTCCATCGGTTCAGCGTGCGCAGCCGCTCGACGTAGCGCGGAAACGGCAGGCCGTACGCCCGCTCGAGTGAAACAGCGCGCGCCCGCAGTTCGCGCCACTTGATCCCGATGGGCGCCCCTTTCAAGCCGATGACGACGATGTTCGGGTCGCGCAGCGACTGGAACGCGATCACCGCGCCGCCAAAGGCGTGCTCGATGCGCTGCAGGTTGCGGTCGAAATCCGGATCGTCGTCCATGAAATTCACCACCAGCACGCCGGGTTCCTCCAGCGCGCACCAGGCAGCATCGAAAAAAGCCTGCGACACCATCGCCGCCGGCGTCGCCTCGTCCTCGAAGCCGTCCACCACCAGCAGGTCGCAGCATTCCGGGGCGAGCGCCTCGACCCCATCACCGTGCTCGACGATGAACCGCGCGTCGTCCGCCGGCACATGGAACAAGGCGCGCGCCGTCGCGATCACCCACTCGTCGTATTCGACCACGTGGGTGCGCAGGCCATTGAGGCGCCGGTGGAAAAACTTGGCGAGCGATCCGCCGCCCAAGCCGACCATCAGGGCGCGCCGCGGCTGCGGATGGAACAGCAGGAAGGCCATCATGCAGCGCGTGTAATCGAGTTCCAGCGCGAACGGGTCGTCCAGGCGCATCGCGCTCTGGATCGCCTCGCCGCCGACGTGCAGGTGGCGCACGCCGCGCTCTTCGCTTACGACCAGGTCCGGGCGTCGCTTGCCGCGCCTGAAATGCAATGCCATCGGACTAATAAAGGGCCCCGCGTGCGCCTAATTGACCGCACCACGTGCGGTTATCGGCCACAGCGCTTCGACCACGCCTTTGCGCACGCATACGTACCAATCGTACAGGTTGACGGTGGGATCGCAATGCCCCGGAACCAGCGGCAGTTTGTCTCCAATCCGGGGCGATGCCGCGATCGCGCGCGCCAGCGCCAGTGCCAGTGCCGGCGTGTCCAGATCCTCGAGGCGCATGCCCACTTCGACTGGCGCTCGCGTTGTCACGTCTTGTTTTTCTTCAATTCAACAAATAAAAACAGAAGCGCCAGAATCACCACCGCAATCAGGGGCGTGGCGGCGTAGTTCACCTTCTCCCAGCCGGCGTTGGTGACGATCATGCCGGAAGAAAACGACGAGATCGCCATCATGGCGAAGATCGCCGTTTCATTGGCGCCCTGCGCCTTGGCGCGCTCTTCGGGCCGGTAGGTCTCGGTGAGCAGCGTGGTGGCGCCGATGTAGAGGAAGTTCCAGCCCACGCCCAGCAGCACCAGCGCCCACCAGAAATTAGCCACCGCCACCCCCGAGAGGGCGATCGCGATGCACACCACGTTCAGCGCCGCGCCCGCCAGCATCACCTGGATCGTGCCAAAGCGCTTGATCAGGCCACCGGTGACAAAGGACGGCGCGAACATGGCCACCACGTGCGAAGAGATCACGAACGCCGCATCGCCGTACGGATGCCCGCACACGCCCATCGCGATCGGCGTCGAGGTCATGAGGAAGTTCATCACGCCGTAGCTGATCGCCCCTGCCATGACGGCGACGATGTATTTCGGCTGCGCCGCAATTTCCGACAGCGGCCGGCCGCTCGCCGCCTGTTCCGCGGCGCTCGGATTTGGAATCCGGATCCGGGAGAGGACCGCCATGGTGACGAGCGAAAAGACGATCAGCGCCAGATAGGCCCCGGCGAACTTCGGTCCGACGAGATCGACGGTGAACCGGCTCAAGGTGGGCCCGACGATCCCGCCGACCAGCCCGCCGGCAAGGACCAGCGACACCGCGGTGGCGCGGAACTCGAGCGGCGAGACCTCGGCCGCGACGAAGCGGTAGTACTGGCCGAACGCATTGTAGGTCCCCAACACCAGCGCGCCGAAGCACAGCATCCAGAAGCTCGCCTGCCAGATGGCGGCCGCGCAGATCAGCGCGCCGACGATCCCGACCGAGGCGCCGCGGATCAGGCCGGCGCGCCGCCCGACTCTTTTCATGTACTTCGAGGCCTGCATGGTGGCGATGCCGCCGCCCACCACCCAGCAGGTCACCGGCAGCGTCGCCAGCGAGGGCGTCGGGGCGAGCGCGAGCCCGGCCAGTCCGTTGACGGCGATCAGCGTCGCGTTGTTGGTCATCAGCATCGCCTGGCAGGCGGCGAGCAGCCCCACGTTGAACCGGGCATTGCGTGCAGTACTAGACACAGCGGTACTGTTCATATATACAGCATCAGGAGGGGACTGCAATTCTAGAACGAATGAACGGGCTGTGACCAAACTTCGCGGCGCACTTTCGCAAATCCAGGGCCGGTTCGAGACCGAGGCGCGCTCGCCGTTCGACGACGGCTGGGCCGATGAAGCGCAGGCGGACAAACCATTTCAGACGACGGTAACGAAAGAGCGCGCGCGCTCGATCATCGCGCGCAACGAATCGCCCGACAACCCGTTCGAGCAGTCGATCAACCCGTACCGGGGGCTGCGAGCACGGCTGCATCTACTGCTATGCCCGGCCGAGCCACGCCTACCTTGAGCTTTCACCCGGCCTGGATTTCGAAACCAAGCTCTTTGCCAAGACCAACGCAGTTGAACAGTTAAAGAAAGAGATTTCCAGTAGAAACTACAGAGCCAAACCCATCGCCTTCGGCACCAACACCGACTGCTACCAGCCGATTTGACCCCATCCCCGAATACTGGACCGTTTAGAAGTAGAGTTTCCGGCATGATTTCCGTGTATGAAGGGAGGCCATGTCGTGAAGAGATCGAGGTTCACAGAACAGCAGATAGCGTTCGCGCTGAAGCAGCAGGAGGTAGGTACGGCGGTTGATGAGATCTGCCGCAAGATGGGCATTTCTGATGCGACGTTCTACAAGTGGAAGAAGAAGTACTCGGGCCTGGGCCCCTCGGAGCTGCGTCGGCTGAAGCAGCTTGAAGAAGAGAACGGCAAGCTAAAGCGCTTGGTGGCTGATCTGTCTCTAGACAAAGCCATGCTGCAGGATGTCTTGAAGCGAAAGCCCTGAGCCCCG
>SHXL01000028.1 GCA_009693345.1 Betaproteobacteria bacterium | reverse complement strand
ATGCCGGGCTTGTGGTAGACGCAGGTGTCGAAGTACACGTTGTTCAGCAGCAGTTCCTCCAGGGGCGGGCGCTTCATGTCCTGTGCGAGGCCGCGGTAGCGGCCCCAGTGGTAGGGGACCGCGCCGCCGCCGTGCGGGATGACGAATTTCAGAGTCGGGAAATCCTTGAACAGGTCCGAGGTCAGGAACTGCATGAACGCGGTGGTGTCGGCGTTGATGTAGTGCGCGCCGGTGAAATGAAATGCGGGGTTGCAGGACGAGCTCACGTGCACCATCGCCGGCACGTCGAGCTCCACCATCTTTTCGTAGAGCGGGTACCACCAGCGGTCGGTGAGCGGCGGTTCCTTCCACCAGCCGCCCGACGGATCCGGGTTCAGGTTGCAGCCGACGAATCCCAGCTCTTTCACGCAGCGTTCGAGTTCCGGGATGCAGTTGGCGGGCGGCACGCCCGGCGACTGCGGCAGCTGGCAGACGGGGACGAAGTTCGACGGATACAAGCTGCAGACGCGGTGGATCAGGTCGTTGCACTCGCGCGACCAGGCGATGCTCACCGCCTCGTCGCCTACGTGGTGTTCCATGGAGCCCGCGCGCGGCGAGAAGAACGTGAGGTCGGTGCCGCGCTCGCGCTGGATTTTTAGTTGCGCGCCTTCCAGCGAGTCGCGGATCTCCTGGTCTGAAATGACCGGCTTCGAGAAAGAATTCTTCAAACTGGAAAGCTGATTCTTTCTCCACGCCCACAATCCTTCTGGCGCAGTGGTGTAATGGCCGTGGCAGTCGATGATCATGGGATGTCAACCGTTGAATTCACGCAAGACCTGGCCCGGCAGCCTGTCGAGCGGCCGCATGCCTTTTTCGTCCGCGATGCGCGTGCCGTTCACCCACACGCCGTGCACGCCGATCGGCGGCGTGGCGAGGCGCGCGCCGCCGCCGGGGAGGTCGAGCACGCGTTTCTTCGGTCCGCGGTTCACGGCGGCGGGATCGAACAGCAACAGGTCGGCGCAATAGCCGGGCTTGAGCGCCCCCCTGTTCCGGATTCCGAAAATCTCCGCGGGGTGGCTCGTGAGCCGCCGCACCGCCTCCTCAAGTGACAGGACCTGCAGATCGCGCACCCAATGGCCCAGCAGGTGCAAGCCGTAGCCCGCATCGTTGAAAAACGTCAGGTGCGCGCCCGCGTCCGACAGCGACACCAGGCTGGCGGGATGGCGCAGCATCTTCGCCAGTGCGGCTTCGTCCGAATTCAGGGTCTGCGCGATGAACACCGTGTCGAGGTCTTCGTCGAGCGCGAGGTCGAACCAGATGTCGATCGGGTCCCTGCCGCTCGCGCGCGCCAGTTCGGCAAGGGTGCGGTGCTCGAAATGCGCGTTCTCGCGCCGGACCGTCTCGACCACCTGCACCTTGTCCCACTCGCCGTTGAACAGGCGGAACGTCGCGGGCCGGGCGAGTTCGTCGCGGATGCCCTGGCGGAACGACGGATCGGCCAGTACTGCCTTCATCGCGTCGCCCTTCTTGCCGAGCGCGCGCTTCCATGCGTCCAGGCTTTCGATCGGGTAGGGCGATCGCATCGTGAAGTCGAAGCTGAGCGGGCAGCAGGAAATGGCGCCGGCCATGCGCCGGCCGCGGCCGTTGGCCGCCGCGATCGCGTCCAGGTCGTCGAATACCACGCCGGGACTGGTGCTGTTGTGCAGGAGCGCCGCCACCACCACCGGGCGGCCCGAATCGGCGGCGAGCTCTTCGAGAAACGCCATCTTCGTCTGGCCGCCTTTGGTGAGCATGAAAAGGCCGCGGCCGGCTTCCTTCAGGCTGCCGACCAGCGCGCGCAGCTCTCGTTCTTCGGCGAGGCGCGAGGGCATCGGCATGCCGCCTTCGCCGTTGTGCGCGGGCGACGTGCTGGTGGCGAAGCCGATGGCGCCGGCCCGCACGGCCTCCAGCACGATGCGGCGCATGGCTTCGATCTCGGCGTCGCTGGCGGCGCGCCGCGATGCGTCCTCGCCCATGACGAACGAGCGGATGGAAGAGTGGCCGGCGAATCCGGCGATGTTCAGGCCCACGCCGCGGCGCTCCAGCATCGCGAAGTATTCCGGGATGGTCTCGAATTCCCAAGCGATGCCGCTGCGCAGGACTTCGATCGACATGCCCTCGACCTGGGTCAGGTTGCGCATGATCAGGTCGCGGCCGGCCGGGCGGCAGGGGGCGATGGTGAAGCCGCAATTGCCGATGATCGCCGTGGTGACGCCGAGCGCGGGCGAGGGCGAAGCGAGCGGATCCCAGGTGAGCTGCGCGTCGTAGTGCGTGTGGTTGTCGATAATGCCCGGCATCAGCGCCAGACCGTCTGCATTCAGTGTTTCTTTGTAGGAGCCTTTTGCCTTTCCTATTTCAACGATCTTTCCCGCCGAAAATCCCAATTCACCGTGAACCGGCGCTGAACCCAGGCCGTCAACAAGCAGAGCGTTTCGAATGACGAGGTCGTGCATGCGCCTATACTACCGACACCATGGAAATATTCGAGCTGAAGGGCAAAATAGCGGTCGTCACCGGCGCCGCCAGGGGCATAGGAAAAGCGACGGCAGCGTTGCTTGAGAAAGCGGGCGCCACGGTCGCGCGGATCGATATCGACGCCGCCCCGGGTGTCCTTTCCGCCGATGTTGCAGATGAGCAGGCAGTGGAAAGGGCGTTCGCGAAGATCGGTGCCATCGATATCCTCATCAACAATGCCGGCATCGCGGTGCGCAAGAATGCTCTCGACATCACCCGCGAGGAGTGGGACCGGGTGATCGCGGTAAACCTCACGGGCCTTTTCCTGTGTTCTCGCATTGCCGCTCGAGGAATGAAAGAGCCCGGCAAGGACGGGTTGCCCCGTGGCGGAGCAATAGTCAATCTTGCCTCGGTCATGGGATTCTCCGGCGGCATTTTCCCGAATCCGGCCTACCAGGCCTCCAAGGGCGCGGTGGTGAACCTGACGCGCTCGCTGGCGCTGGAGTTCGCAGAATACCGCATCCGCGTCAACGCCGTGGCGCCGACCTTCGTGCGCACGCCTCTCACCGTGCCGGTGTTCTCCAACCCCGAAGTCCTGAAAAAGGTGATGGACCACACGCCGCTCGGCGTGCTTCCTGAGGTCGAAGACATCGCCGCGGCGATCCTGTTTCTCGCCGGCCCCGCGGCGCGCTGTATTACCGGCGTCACGCTGCCGGTGGATTCCGGATACCTCGCGCGCTAAATGCCTTACAAAAAGTACTAAACCTTACTTTATGGTATGATTCGACCGTGCTCAAGGAGCCAGCCATGACCACCGCCGTCGTTACCAGCAAGGGACAGATCACCATTCCGAAGCCGGTCCGGGACGGGCTCGGCGTTGAATCGGGCGACCGGGTGGAATTTGTCGAACTCGAGCGAGGCGTCTACACCGTGGTGGCGGCGACCCGTGACATTCGCGACCTCAAGGGGATGATCCCAAAGCCGGCGAAGCCGGTGAGCGTGGAAAATATGAATAGAGCAATCCGCCGACACGCGGTGCGGTAGTGGTCGGCATCGACACCAACGTCCTCGTCCGTTACCTCACCCAGGACGACCCAAAGCAGTCTGCAGTCGCGACCCGGTTCATCGAGGGCAGGCTGTCGACCGAGAATCCCGGATTCGTATCGACGATCACGCTTTGCGAGATCGCGTGGGTGCTGGCCGAGAGCTACGGGGCCGACCGCAAGCGCATCCGCCAAATAATCGAAGGTCTCCTGGCGACGAAGCAACTCGTCATCGAGCGCTCTGAACTGGTCTGGAAGTCATTGCGCGCCTGGGAGGGCGTGCCCGCCGATTTCAGCGACGCGCTGATCGGCCAGCTGGCGATCGCCCACGGCGCCGAGAAGACGGTGACCTTCGACCGGACAGCCACCAAGCTACCGGGTTTCGAGTTGTTGGCGTAACCTGAGATTCGTGAGCCGCGTACAACGCCGTCAGTTTCTGCTTGCCGCGGGCGCGTTATTTGCCGCCCCGCGTATCCGCGCGCAGTTGTCGAAAGGCATACGCGGCGCATCGGCTGGCTCGAACTGGGAACTCCTGCATCGTTTCCCGCGAGGTGGGAGGCGTTCCACAAAGTCATGCGGGACGTGGGCTTCGCCGAGGGACAAAACCTCGTCGTCGACTATCGGTACTCTCACGGCAAGATCGAGCAGCTGCCGGCCCTCGCCGCCGAGTTGATCGCGCTCAAGCCGGAGTGCGTGGTGGCGATCGGCGTCGATGCAATTCAGGCGCTTCGCAGGCTGACGTCGACTATTCCGATCGTAATGGGGACGATCGACGCCGACCCGGTCAAGGAAGGCCTGGTCGCGAGTATGGCGCGGCCGGGCGGGAATATCACGGGCATGGTCGGCATTGCGTGGGAACTTGCGGGCAAGCGCCTCGAACTGCTCAGGGAGGTCGCGCCGAAGGCGGCGCGCATTGCCGTCCTCTTCGACCCGCGGACCGCCGCCGGGCATGCGCACGTGAAGGAAACAGAGGCCGCTGCCCGGACTCTGAAGCTGCAACTCCAGCTGCTTGAGGTGAAGGAGCCTGCCGATCTGGCAAGGCGTTTAAAGCTGCGCGCAGCGCCCGCGCGGAAGCGTTCTTTATCGTGGCGCCCGGCATGCTGAACAGCCACCGGGCGCGTATCGTCGGGCTGGCGATCGAGGCTCGCCTTCCCTCGATCTCCTCGAACGTGGAATTCGTGGGCGACGGCGCCCTGATGGGATACGCGCCGAATCTGGCCGATAACTTCCGCCGTGTCGCCACCTACGTCGACAGGATTCTCAAGGGTGCGAAGCCCAGCGACCTGCCGATCGAACAGCCGACGCAATTCGAGTTGTGGATCAATCTGAAGACGGCCAAGGCGATTGGCCTGACGATTCCAAAATCCATCCTGGGGCGCGCCGACCGGGTCATCGAGTAGGCGGATCGCCGCCGATTCGCTCAGGTGATAACATGGTGATACCTGAGTACCGGAGTTCGCCATGGCCACCTCGATCAAGCTTTCCGAAGACCTGAAGAGCCGTGTCGCTCGAGTCGTAAAGGGCACCGATCAGAGCGCACACGCGTTCATGGTGGAGGCGATCCGGCAGGAAACGGAGCGCGCCGAAAAACGCCGTCAATTTGTTTCCGATGCACACGCGGCGCTCGCAGATTTCGATCGTGACGGAATGGGATACGCCTTGGCGGAAATCGCGGCGCACTATCGCGCAAGGCTCCAGGGCAGGAAATCGCGAAAGCCGAAGCTGCGGTCGTGGCGGAAGTAATCATTTCGAGGAATGCAGACGCCGATCTCGAGCGGCTCGCGACATTTCTGAGAAATGAGGAGCCTGTCGCAGCGCTTGCGACCTTTACCCTGGTGCAAGGCGCACTGCGAGTATTGCGGACGTATCCCTCAATCGGCAGGCCCGTGGACGACGTCCTCAGGGAGCTGGTGATCTCGCGCGGCGCCACCGGCTACCTGGCGTTGTACAAGTATGATGTGCGCGCGGACCAGATTGTGGTTCTTGCGTTGCGCCATCAGCGCGAGGCGGGATACTCGGAGCCGGGCGCGACTGAATAACGCTGGACTGAACGATAGTCAGGCGCCGAGCAGTCCAAGAGTTCTCGCGGCCGCCGCGAGGGGGGAACCCTTTGCGGCGAGCGGAATGCGAAGGCGCTGCGCCAATTCGAGGTATGCAGCGTTGTACGCCGAGAGTCCGTGCCGGCGTGAGAGCGCCAGCAGCGTGGCTGGCGGCGCCGGCGGAGTATCGACGCGAGTCACGAGCCGTGCCGCACTGCGGATGATCTCGTCGGCGAGTGCTGCGGCCAGGAGTTTGCGGCGCTCGAGTACCGCGAGGGCATTGGAGAACTCATAGGGCCAGACCGAGGGCACCACGACCTCGTCGTTCGACAGCCTTTTATAAAACCGGTCGGTGTAGGCTGTGGCCTGGCTGCGCGCGAACCAGGCAATGACGACCGAGTTGTCCGCGACAAAAGGCACTCAATCGCGCCCTTCGGCGACGATGTCCCGAAGCGGGAGATTTTTGGGAATTTTCACTCGATGGGCAAGCTCCAGGATCTCGCGCAAGAGTCGCGCGCGATCGCGCTTGCGCGCCGGCGCCACGTTGACGATCTTCGCCACCGGACGGCCCCGCCGGGTCAGGACGACCTCTTCGCCCGCCTCGGCTTTCTCGACAAGCTGCGAGAGTCTGGATTTGGCCTCGTAGATTCCGATGTCCATGGCAGGTCTCCAAAACTAGCTAGCTAGATCTTACCACCTTCCGGATGGTGCTACCATTCCAGCTCAGGAGGAATGCATGCATTCGAGAACCCGTTTTCTGTTCACCGCCAGCATGGACGTGGACCCCGCCAAGGAGGCCTTGTTCAACGAGGTCTACGACACCGAGCACATCCCGGAACTCCTGAAGGTTCCCGGGGTGCTGGCGGTGCAGCGCTATACGCTGGTGCCGCTGAAGTTGAGCATCGGCGGCGAGGTCAAGACCATTGTTGCCGAGGGCGAACCGAAGCACAGCGCTACCTATGAGCTGGAGAACGCGGAAGTGCTGACCAGCCCGGCTTGGGCGGTAGCGGTGGAGAAGGGGCGCTGGCCCGCGCAGGTGCGCCCGCACACGCGCAATCGCCGCCACACGCTGCGCAAGGTGGCTGGCGCTTAGGACGCCGCTCAGTAGCCCGCGGCGAAATCGACGGTACTCAAGGGCGCTTCGCCGCGCCGGATGCGCTCGACGTTCTCGGCGATCTTGCCCACCGAGGTGCGCGGCTCGGAGAGCGCCGCGATGTGCGGCGTGAGGGTGATTCCGGGATGCGACCAGAGCGGGTCCTCCGGCGGCAGCGGTTCGGTTTCGAACACGTCGAGGTACGCGTGGGCCAGGTGCTCCGAATCCAGCGCCGCAAGCAGGTCCGGCATCACGACATGCCCGCCGCGCGCGACGTTGATGACGCAGCCGTCTTTTTTTATCTTTTGCAGTCTGTCTTTGTTCAGGATGCCCTTCGTGTAAGGCGTGAGAGGCAACAGGCAGACGACCGCGTCGCTGCGCGAGAGTATCTCGTCAAGATCGGTAGAGCAGTAAACCCCTGCCAGCTTCTTCGGCCTGCGGCTCCAGCCGGCGACATTGAAGTCCAGCGCGCACAGTTTCGCCGCGATGGTACCGCCCAGTTCGCCCATGCCGAGCACGCCGATGGTCCGGTCCGAGGCCAGGTATTGCTTGCGGCGTTTCCAGACCTTGTCCTTCTGGAACTGGCGATAGCACCAGAAGTGCCGGTGCCAATCGAGCAAGTACGCGATCACCGTCTCGCCCATCGCGGCGACCATGCCGGGGTCGATCAGGCGCGCGACCGGCACGCCGCGCGGCAGCTCGGTATCGCCGATGATGTTCTCCACGCCCATCCACAGCGACTGGATCAGCTTGAGGCGGGGCAGGTTGGCGAAGGTGCCCACCGGGTGGGTCGCCACGATGGCGACGTCGATATCGCCGCCGTTGACGTCCGGCCAGGCGTGGAAATGATCGGTGGGCAGCGCCCTACGGAGCAGCGGGAACCAGAATTCCGGCTTCTCCTTGGTGGAGGCGAAAAGGATATTCAATGTATTAGTTTTCGTAAGCGGCGATGGTAGCATTGCGGAAACACCGAGGATCATGCCATGGCGATTCGCAATTTCAACGAAGAAACCCTCACCGCCGAAGTGCTGCGCCGGATCGAGGACACGTCGAATCCGCGCCTCAAGCAAGTGATGACCAGCCTCATCAAGCACCTGCATTCGTTCGTGCGCGAGGTGCGCCCGAATCCGGACGAGTGGATGACCGGAATCAGGTTTCTTACCGACACCGGCCACTGGAGCGACGACAAGCGGCAGGAATTCATCCTCATGTCGGACACGCTCGGGGTGTCGATGCTGGTCGATTTCCTCAATTACCAGGCGCAGGCCGGCATGACCGAGTCGACGGTGCAGGGACCGTTCCACCGCCGGGACGCGCCGGAGTATCCGCTGGGCGCGAACGTGGCGAAGGATCCGCCCGACGGCGAACCCTGCGTGGTGCGTGGCACGATCAGGAACGCCGATGGCAAGCCGGTCGCTGGCGCGGCGCTCGACATCTGGGAGACGGGTGAGCACGGCTACGACACGCAGAAGGGCGACGGCAACGCGATGGACCTGCGCGGCATCTTCCGCACCGACGCGGAGGGGAAATTCTGGTTCCGCTGCGTCAAGCCAGTGGCGTACTCGGTGCCCTGCGACGGGCCGGTCGGCAAGATGCTGATGGCGACCGGCCGGCACCCGATGCGGCCCGCGCACCTGCATTTCATGATCACCGCGCCCGGGCACGACTGCCTGGTGACCCACATCTTCGTCAAGGGCGACAAGTACCTCGACTCCGATGCGGTATTCGGCGTCAAGGAGTCCCTGGTCGTGGATTTCAAGAAGAACGCCGCGGGCGAATGGGAGGCGAGTTATGACTTCGTGCTCAAACCCTCGAAGCAGGCAAGGAAGGCTGCCTGAGGATTACTGCGATCCCGCCAGCCCCAGGCTCTTGACCAGCGAGCCCCACTTCTCGCGCTCGGCGCGCATGTACTGATTCACGCCGTCGACCGACGGCGTGGGAAGCGCCAGCAAGCCGAGGTTGGCGATGCGCTGCTGCATCTCCGGCGCGGCGAGGATGCGCTTCATCTCCTCGTGCAGGCGGTCCACGATGTCGCGCGGCGTCCCCGCGGGCGCCAGCAGCACGTGCCAGGAGACCGCCTCGAAGTCGGGCGAGCTGGCGGCTTCGGCGAACGGCAGCACGTCCGGCAGCGTCGGCAGGCGGGTGCTCGATGACACCGCCAGCGCGCGCAGCTTGCCGTCGCGGATCAACGGCAGGGACAGGCCCGCTTCGGCAAAGGCCATGCTGACGTGCCCGGCCACGATGTCCGACACCGACTGCGGGCTGCTCTTGTAGGGCACGTGCGTGATGTTGACGCCGAACTTCTGCTTCATGAATTCGGCCGACAGGTGCTGCGCCGTGCCGGCGCCGGGCGTGCTGTAGCTGAGCGGGGCGGCGCCCTCCTTGGCCAGCTTGATCAGTTCCGGGACGTTGCGCGCCGCCAGTGCCGGGTTGATCACCAGGATGAACGGCGACTTTACGTAAAGCGAGATCGGCACGAAATCCTTTTCCGGATCGTAGAGAATCTGCTTGTAGAGCGTCGGATTGATCGCCATGGCGGAACTGGTGGACACGCCAAGCGTGTAGCCGTCGGGGGCGGACTTGGCCAGCGCGCTCGCGCCCAGCATCAGCGCGGCGCCGGGACGGTTGTCCACGATTACCGGCTTGTCGAGGCTCTGTGAGAGCTTTTCCGCATACAGCCGGACAAGGGTATCCATCCCGGTGCCGGGGGCGAGTGGCACGATGATGGTGACGGACTTCGTCGGCCAGGTCTGGGCGGCAGCCGGGTTCGCCAGCATCGCCAGGGATGCCGTGCAGGCTAGCGCGATGCTTCGCAGGATCAGTCCAATCATGATTCCTCCTTGGTTATCGGCTCCCGCACGACCACGACGGATCCGGTGGTGAGCCCGAAGTATAGTAGACGCGCTGGCTCAATTTCACCGGAATGCCCGCTGCCTCGCTGTGATACGTTTCGCCGGCAGGCTTCACCAAGGAGGGCGTATGAAAAGAACGATTCTCGTATGTTCGGCGCTGCTTGCATTCTGCGCATCCCCTGCTTTCGCGCAGGACTACCCGGCGCGCACGATCCGCGTGGTCATCCCGCTTACCGCCGGATCGGGTGCGGATATCGCCGGGCGCATCATCGCGAAACACATGAGCGACGCCTGGAAGCAGCCGGTGATCGTCGAGAACCGGCCAGGCGCCGGCGGCCAGATTGGCACCCAGGCGGTGGTCAATGCGGAACCCGACGGCTACACGCTGCTCGTGCAATCGGCGTCGCATGCGGCGAATTCCGCGATCTACAAGAGCCTGCCCTACGATCCGCTCAAGGACCTCGTCGATGTCGCGATCCTCGGCGTCACGCCGTACGTGATGGTGAGCGCGAAGGGCGGCGCGTATCCCAATCTCAAGGCGCTGATCGACGATGCGAAAGCGAAACCGGGCGCGATTCCGTTCGCCTCCGCCGGCGTCGGCAGCTCGACGCACCTCGCCGCCGAGTACTTTGCGCAGGTCGCCGGCTTGAAGATGATCCACGTTCCCTACAAGGGTTCGCCGGAAGCGATCCAGGACACGATGGCCGGCCGGACCTCGTTCTACATGGCGCCGATCAACACCGCGATTGGGCAGCTGAAGGAAGGCAAGCTGTCGGCGCTGGGCGTCTCGACGCGCAAGCGCGCCGACGTCCTGCCCGAGGTGCCGTCGCTCGCGGAGCAGGGGCTCGCAAGCTACGACATTTCGCTCTGGTTCGGCATGTGGGCGCGTGCGGGTACGCCGGGCGCGGTGGTGCAGAAGCTGAACGCACAGATCAACGCGATCGTGCAGGGCGCGGAAGTGCGTGAGCAGTTCGGCAAGCTCGGCATCGCCCCGGCGCCGATGAAGCCCGACGAATTTGGCAAGTTCGTGCGCGAGCAGATCACGACCTACCGCTCGATCGTCAGGGACGCGGGCATTCCCCAACAATAGAGGCCTAGGCGCGGATTTCCGCGCTTTCCAGCGTCACCTCTTCGAGCTTTGCGCGATCGATGGTCACGCCCAATCCTGGGCCGGAAGGAAGGCGCATCGCACCGTCCTTGACCACTTGAGGTTCTGCAAGAACATCGGACGAAAGGAAGTGCAGGCCCGAGTCGTTGGGATACTCCACTTCGGGCAGGGCCGAGGCGAGGTGCAGGTTGGCGACGGTGGCGATGCCGGTTTCGTAGACGCTGTGCAGCGCGGGCTTCATGCCGTAGGCGTGCGCGACGCGTGCCATGCGGCGCCACGCGTCGATGCCACCCCACATGAAGAGATCGCCGAGCACTACGTCCACCGCCTGGCGCCGGATCGCGGAGACGAGGTGCTCGTCCCTCACCACCCACATGTTGGTGGCGACGGGCGTTTTCACCGCGGCCTTGAGGCGCGCGATGCCTTCGAGTTCGCCGGTCGGGTCCTCGAAGAACTCCAGGCCGAGCGGGTCCAGCCGGCGGCAGAGTTCGGTGGCGGTCGCCGCGCCGTAGTTGGCGTTCGGGTCGAAGCGGATGCGCGCTTTGGGCATGGCTTCGCGAAGCTCATTGAGCAGTTTCCAGTCCCATTCGGGCGAATACGCGGCGCTTTTCAGTTTGAAAGACCTGAAGCCGGACTTGCGCTGCTGCTCGAGCGCGAACTGCACGACGAGCTGCGTGTTCGCGAGCACGTCGAGGTGGTCGGTCAGTTCCTTGCGCGACACCGCCCTCGGCAGGATCGCCGCGGGCAGGGTGGAGACGACATCGATCGATTCGCGCCTTCGCCCACCGATCAGTTCGGCGAGCGACATCTTTAGCGATCGCGCAGTCGCGTCCCAGGCCGCGAGGTCGAGGCCGGCGAGGGTCGCGAGCCCGTTGCGGCCGTAGCGGTTGTCATAGCTGCTCTTCCCAATTATTTTCCTGAAGGAAAACCTGTTCAAAGCATCGTTGCCGATGAGTTCCCGCCCGAAGCGCTGCGCCAGCGCATAGACGTCGGGCGTGCCCCAGGTCTCGCCCAGGCCGGTGATGCCGTTCTCGAGCAGAAGCTCGACGACCGTGCGCTCGGTCTTCTGGATCACGTACATCGAACTCGCGTGCACCATGGTGAGCGGGATCGACACGCGCGTCAGGCGTATCGATGCAATGCCTAGCGTTGCCACTGGATCTTGCTGAAAGACGGTTCGACGGTCCAGTCAATTCCCATTTCGGGATTTTCAGAAACAGGCATGGAGGAAAAAACAGAATCAGAACGAACAATGATTCGCGTGTCCTCTCCCTTCAGCGTCGCCGCGAGCGAAGCGCAGTACTGCAGTTCCCAGGGATGCGCGTTCGGCGCCAGCAGCGCGATGCTCAGGTCGAAGGCCTGCGCCGCCGCGGCGATGGTCTGCACCATCTCCACCGATCCCCAGGCGAAGGGGTCGATGCGCAACAGCTCGTGGCGGCCATCGAGGATGTCCTTGCGCAGCGCCGTCCAATCGGGGGGAATTGCAGGAAGCTCGTCTTTGAATGCCGTTATTGTTTTTCTATAAGAACCGCCAAGAAGACCGAACAAAGGAACCGCTTTGGCTCGCGCCAATGCATCCCAGGCCGCCATGTCGCGCGCGACGCCGGCATCCAGGTTCAGGGTGAAGCCGAATCCCGCGGTGCCGTCGGCGGCGAGGACCCTCGCCACCAGCGCCTCGGCGCCCGAAGCGATGCGCAGCGAATGGACGTGCGTGTGCGCGATGGAGACTGGGGCGGCCATGTCAGCTCAGCGCCAGACCGTCAATTCCATACTTCACGCGCGACCTCGACGACGCGCTCCAGCTTGCGCCACTGCTCGTCCTCGGTGAGGCTGTTGCCGTGATGCGTGCTGGAGAAGCCGCACTGCGGCGACAGGCAGAGGCTGTCCAGCGGCACGTACTTGCAGGCTTCCTCGATCCGCCTCTTGATGAAGTCTTTTCCCTCAAGAACGGGAGATTTTGAAGTGACCAGGCCCAAGACAACCTTCTGCCCCGCGGGCAGGTGGCGCAGCGGCTCGAAGCCGCCGGCGCGCTCCGAGTCGAACTCCATGAAGAAGGCGTCTACATCCGAGGAGAACATCGCCTCCGCGACCGATTCGTAGCCGCCCGAAGCGACCCAGCTGCTCTTAAAGTTGCCGCGGCAGGTGTGCATGGTCACGGTCATGCCGGCGGGCCGGTCCTTGAGCGCATTGTTCACCGCATCGGCGTAGGTGCGCGGTAGTTGCGCCGGGTCGTCGCCGTTCCTGCGGCAGGTTTCCCGGATTTTCGGGTCGCAGAGATAGGAAAAGCTCACGTCGTCCAGCTGCAGGTAGGTGCAGCCGGCATCGGCGAGGTGCCTGATTGCCTTGCGCCAGGCCGCCGAGGTATCGGCCCAAAACGCGCCCAGATCCGGGTAGACCTCCTTCGAGATCGAACTGCGGCCGCCGCGCAGGTGCAACATGGCCGGGGAGGGTATGGTGAATTTCGCGGTTTGTTTCGTATTCCGTTTCAAATAGATGAAGTCATCGGCCATGATGGGTTTCGAGCAACCCACTTTTCCGGAGACCGAAGGCATCGGCGGCTGCTCCCCGGTGCCGGCGAATCCGGGTCCCGCATTGGTGCCCAGGGCGACGCCGTCCAGCTGGGACATGAAATCCAGGTGCCACCAGTCGCGGCGGAACTCGCCGTCGGTGATCGACTGCAGGCCTATCGATTCCTGCCTTTCAACTGCTTCCCGGATGGAACGGTCTTCAACGCCTTTCAGGACTGTTGCATCAAGCTTTCCAAGCTTGAAATTCCTTCTTGCCTCGGTCAATTCCTTCGGGCGCAGGAGGCTGCCGACGTGGTCGGCACGGAACGGGGGTTTCATCGCAGTGGGTTCAAGCCGCTTCTGGTGACGCGGCCGTGCAGCTCGCGGCCAAGCGCCTGCTCGCAGAATTCCGCGGTGGCAAGCAGTTGGTCCAAGTCTATCCCGGTGGCGATGCCCATGGACTCGAACAGGCCGACCAGGTCTTCGGTGCAGACGTTGCCGGTGAAGCCGCCGCCGTACTTCACTTTTGCGGGGTGCCCGCCGACGCCGCCGAAGGAGGAGTCGAAATGGCGCACGCCCGCCTCGTAGGCGGCGACGCAGTTGACGAGCCCCGTGCCGCGGGAATCATGGAAATGGGCGATCGGGGTCGCTCTTGCAGTTACCTTTTTCATCAGGTCCTTCACCTTCCCGGGCGTAGCCATCCCGGTCGTATCTCCAATCGCCACATGTTCGACACCCAGGCTGACAAATTTCGCTACGTCCCCCGCCACCGACCCGGCATCCACCTTCCCCTCGAAGGGGCAGCCGAAGGCGACCGACACGGTCCCGACCAGCCGGAACCGCCCGCCCGACATGCGAACCATCTCCTCGATGTTGCTCCATTGCTCGGCGCGGCTGCGCTTCAGGTTCCTCTGCGAGTGCGATTCGGTCGCGGAGGCGAGAAGGCTGATCTCGTTGACGCCGTGGCCCGCGTCCGCATCCGCGATTGCTCTTTGAACTGCTTTTGGATTTACGCAGGTTGCTTTGTAGTGTGTATCTGGTTTTCGTTTCAGTATTTTCAGCAGTTCACTGGCATCAGAGAACTGAGGTACAAGCCTTGGATTTGCATAGGACGTTGCTTCCACGCGCGGGAAGCCGATGGCGGCGAAGCGCTCGACCAGCGCGCGCTTGGCGGCCGTAGGGACGAAGACCGGCTCGTGCTGCAGCCCGTCGCGCGCGAAGCACTCGCAGAGGGTGACGGCGCTCATAGTTGACATCATCAACTAACGCCTTTAGGCTGTCAATGCCATGCCCTCCGTGATCCAGCCGCGCGACGAGCGCACGCAGCCGTCGCGCATCGTCCCCGGCTATCCGCAGACGCCGCTGCGCAACCCGCAGCAGTCCCTGGTCAAGCGCGCGCCCACGCTTTCCGAACTCACCGGCCCGCTGGACGCGGCGAAGCGGGTCAGGCTCCTCGGCGGCGATATCGCGGGCCACGGCGGGAAGCAGGCCATCGGCCAGCTGATCCACCTCAAGGTGCGCGTGCTGGACGAAGACGGCGCGCCGGTGGGCGGCGCGCTGGTGGAGATGTGGCAGGCGAACGCGGCCGGACGCTACATCCACCCGAACGACGATGACCGCGCGCCGGTGGACCTGAACTTCTACGGCGCGGCGCGCCTTGTCACCGACGAATCGGGCGCCTTCGAGCTGCGCACGGTGAAGCCCGGCGCCTATCCCGTGCCGACGAACGACGGCTGGTGGCGCCCGCCCCACGTGCATTTTTCGATGTTCGGCAAGGTGTGGCTGTCGCGCCTGGTGACGCAGATGTATTTTCCGGGCGAGCCGCTGAACGCGCAGGACCGGATCCTGAACGCGGTGCCCGATGCCGCGGCGCGCGACAGGCTCGTCGCGCGCTACGTCCCGCCGACCGGCAATCCGCCCGATGCACTTGTGTTCGAGCACCAGATCGTGCTGCGCGGCCGTGCCTCGACGCCGGGGCAGCCATGAAAGGGGCGTCGCTGGTGCCGACCGGCGAGGCGACCCTCGGGCCGTTCTTCCCGCCCAGGTACGTGGATGAGGGTGCCAACGATCTCACCGTGTTCGAGGGGCGCAAGGCGAAGGGCGAGGCGATCGAGATCCACGGCCGCGTGCTGCAGGAAGACGGCACGCCGCTGGAGAACCTGGTGGTGGAGATCTGGCAGGCCGATGCGGGCGGCATCTTCCGCCATTCCGCCGACCCGCGCCATGCGCAGGCCGATCCCGACTTTCTCGGCTGGGGGCGGGCCGCCACCGACGCGAGCGGCAATTACCGTTTCAAAACCGTCCTGCCGGGAGCGCCGGAAGGCCGCGCGCCCCACATCAACGTCATGGTGATGTTTTCCGGATTGATGAGGATCCTGAAGACGACTCTATTTTTTGAAATTTCTTCGGATCCGGTCTTGTCTGCCGTTCCTCCCGGAAGAAAAGGACTTCTGGTCGCAAAAAAGCAAGGTCCAAACAGTTACCGCTTCGACATTCGCCTGCGCGGCGAGGACGAGACGCCGTTTTTCGATGACTGATCCGACCATCCGGGAGCTGCTGTCCTACCGGCTGCATCGGGTTGCGAACCTGCTGTCGCGCGGCGCGGAGATGCGCTACCGGCGCGAGTTCGGCGTCAGCCTGTGGGAATGGCGCACGGTGGCGCTGCTCGGCGGCGCGGGCGAGCCGCAATCGCTCAACGAGCTCGCGCGCGCGGCGGGCATGGACAAGGGGCAGATGAGCCGCGTCGTCTCCGGATTGACGCGGCGCAAGATCGTCTTCCGGAAGGCGGATGCTAATGACGCGCGGGGCATACGGCTGTCGCTCACGCAGCCGGGGAAGAGGCTCTACCGGAAGCTCATCAGCGCCGCCGCCGAGCGCAACAGCGCCTTTCTCGGCTGCCTCAGCGCGAAGGAGCGGGCGTGCCTGGAGCAGGCGATGGCAAAGCTCGCGCGCGAGGCGCGCAGTTTCATCCTGAAAGAGAAGCTGCACAAATGAGGTTCTTGGTCTCATGAATGAACTTCTCTTGATACACGACACCGAAGCGGTGCGAGTCGTCACGATGAACCGCCCGGACAAGCGCAATGCCCTGAATACTGCGCTCACCCGTTCCCTGCTCGACGCGCTGCGGGCCGCGGATGCCGACGATGCGGTCCGCTGCGTGGTGTTGACCGGGGCAGGGCCGGGATTTTGCGCGGGCGCCGATCTTGCGGAATTCAAGGACCTGGTGCCCGAGTTTCAACACCGGGTGGACGAGCGCGCCGAACTCACCATGCAGCTGCACCTCGCGTTCCCGAAGATGGCAAAGCCGGTGGTGACGGCGATCAACGGCGCGGCGATGGGTGGCGGCGCCGGCCTGGCGATCGCCGGCGACCTCGCGGTCATGGCGGCAGACGCGAAGCTCGGCTATCCGGAAACGCGCCACGGCATCGTCGCCGCCCTCGTGATGGCGAACCTGGTGCGGCAGACGGGCCGCAAGCGCGCCTTTGAACTGGTTTCCCTCGGAGAACCACTCACTTCGCGGCAAGCGCTGGCGTTCGGGCTGGTCAATCGCGTCGTGCCCGATGCCGAGCTCATGTCCGAAGCAATGGCGCTCGCGGAAAAACTGACCGCGATAAATGCTCTTGCGTTAAAAGCCACAAAGCAGCTGTTCCATGAAGTCGCCGACCTGCCGCTTGAAGAAGCGCTCAAGCGCGGGCGGGAGACAAATAAACGCATGCGCGCCTTTCGCAAGCCGTGAGCCGGAATGGGAATCTTCCTGTCTCTGCTTTCGATGCTGGGCTTTGCGGCGAACATCCTGCTGACACGCTACGCGATGGTGCGGCTGTCCGTGGAGGCGGGGTTCCTGGTGGCGCTGGCAACCAACATCCTGTTTCCGGCGGTGTTGTTCGCCTTCGAATCCACAGCACGCACCGCACCGTTCGCATGGAATTGGAAAGGGGCCGGACTGTTCGTCCTTGGCGGCATAGTCGGGACTTTTCTCGGGCGCCGGCTGCTGTTCGACGCGGTGCACCTGCTCGGGCCTTCGCGTGCCAGCGTATTCCATTCGACGGCGCCGGCATTTGCGCTGGTCGCCGCCTGGCTGCTGGCCGACGAGCAGCTCGGGCTCTACGAGATCGGATTGATGGCGCTCGTCTGGCTGGGCCTCTGGTTCACGCAGCCGCGCGCGGCTGCGGCCGCGGGCGGGAGCAGGCTCGCGCCTGCGAGCCTGCGCAAGGGAATGCTCGTCGGATTGCTGACGGTTGCAGGCTTTGGCCTGGGCAGCGTGCTGCGCGGCCTCGCGATGCGCGGCTGGGACGAGGCGCTCCTCGGCACGCTGCTGGCATCGGCTGCCGCGCTCGCCTGCCAGGTGGCGGTGACGCGCGATTGGGGGAAGATCGCGGCGCAGTTGCGCGCCGCCGACCGCAACTCCCTGTGGCTCTACGCGGGCTGCGGCGTGACGACATCGCTGGGCGCGATCTTCATGTCGCTGGCGATGATGCACATGGAGATTGCGCTCTCGGTGCTGGTGGTTCACACCACGCCGCTGGTGATATTCCCGATAAGCGTTTTCATTCTGAAAAACCGCGAGGAGCTGACGCCGCGCACGTTGCTCGGCGCATTGATGGTTCTTTCCGGGATCGCTCTCTTGGCCTTTAGATGAAACCCCTTCAGCACCTGCAAATTCTCGATCTATCTCGCGTGCTGGCCTGTCCGTTCGCGAGCATGATCCTCGCCGAGCTGGGCGCCACCGTGATCAAGGTCGAGCAGCCCGGCGCCGGCGACGAGACGCGGGGCTTCGAGCCGCAGCTCGCGCAGGACAGCGCCTATTACTTCGCCTGCAACCGCTCCAAGGCGTCGCTCACCGTCAATTTGCGCAGTCCGGAGGGGCAGAACATCGTGCGCGAACTCGCGCAGCAGGTGGATGTCGTGGTCGAGAATTTCCCGCCGGGCACCCTCGGACGCTACGGCCTCGACTACGCCATCCTCGCCGCGCTCAACCCGAAGCTGGTCTACGTTTCCTGCACCGGTTTCGGCCAGACCGGTCCCTACGCCGCCAAGAAGGGTTACGACACCGTGTTCCAGGCGATGGGCGGCCTGATGAGTCTCACCGGCGAAAAGGGCGGTGGCCCGCTGAAGCCGGGGCTGCCGGTCGCCGACCTGACTTCAGGCCTGTGGGTGGCGATCGGCATCCTGGCGATGCTCTCGGGCCGGGAGCGCGCCGGCCGCGGCGCATATCTCGATTTCTCGATGCTCGACGGCCAGGTGAGCCTGCTGACGCTGGCCGCCGCGCGCTATTTCGCGCTGGGCGAAGTGCCGCCGAGGCTGGGCACGGAGCATCCGGGGCGCGTGCCGTCGGCGACCTTCCGTTGCAAGGACGGCAAGTTCGCCCACATCACCGCCAGCGACCAGCACTGGGAGGCACTGTGCAGGGTTTTGAATTTGAGGGAGTGGGGTTTGGGTTTTGGTTCAAATGCACTTAGAGTAGAAAAACGAAATGAAGTCATGCAAAAGCTCATCGAAGCAGTATCGAAAATCGATAGGGCAAGACTTCTCCAGATGCTCGACGAAGTCGACGTCCCCATCGGGCCGGTGAACGACGTCGCAGAAATACTTTCGGACCCGCACGTGCGCGCGCGCGGGCTGGTCGGCAGCTTCGATTATCCCGGCGTGGGCGAATTCAAGGCGCTCGCGCTGCCCTACAAGTTCCTTGGCTGGGACAATCCCGGAATCGGCGCCCCACCCACGCTGGGCGGCGACACGGAGAAGCTGCTCGCGGAACGACTTGGCTATTCAAGGGAAACAATCGCG
>SHXL01000027.1 GCA_009693345.1 Betaproteobacteria bacterium | reverse complement strand
CGAGCAGGACGACCTGATCGTGCGCGCGACCCTCGGCCAGCTGCTCTTCTCGGGCGACGACCAGAAGAAGATGCTGCGCGTAATCTCGGGCGGCGAGGGCCAGCGCATGATGATCGGCAAGCTCATTTTGCAGATGCCGAACGTACTGCTGTTGGATGAACCGACCAACCACCTCGACATGGAATCCATCGAGTCGCTCAACACCGCGCTCGATAAGTACACCGGCACGCTCGTGTTCGTGTCGCACGACCGCGAGTTCGTTTCTTCGCTCGCCACGCGTATCATTGAGCTCAGGCCCGGAAAGAAACCGGGCGACCCGGCCACGGTCATCGACTTCCAGGGCAGCTACGAGGACTACCTGGCCGATGCAGGCGCGGAGCTGGCAGCCGTATAACCATCAGGAAAGCCATGAATCCATTCAGAATCTGTTTGATTGCGGCAGCCGCTGTTATCGCAACCGCGGCATCGGCGCAGGAGAAGCCGGCCCCGGCGTCGGGCAAGGTCGGCTACATAAACTCAGAGCGCGTGATGCTGGGGTCCCGCACGACGCGCAAGTCGAAACAGGACCTGGACGACAAATACCAGAAAGTGGTGAAGGAGATCGAAGCGGGGCCGAAAGACCAGATCGACCGGCGCAAGAACGCGCTCGTCGACGACATGGCCCTCGAGCGCGAAGACGCGCTGCGCCAGTTCGTCGAAAGGACCAACCGCATCATCCGGCAAATCGCGATGGATGAGAATTTCGATGCCGTGTTCATCGAGGCCGCCTTCGCCAGCGCGCGCGTCGACTTGACAGACAAAGTGATAAAAGAGCTCGACGCGGGGCGCTAGCCGGCGCGAAATTACCCGCGGCGCAGGGGCTCAACGGCAGGGGAATCAGGCGTATCATTTCTTGTTCTCCGCGAGTCGCCGATGCCCCCAAATCTGCCGCCCAATCCCGGCTCCGCCAGCACCCTCGGGCCGGAGCTTGATCGCCTGGTTCTGACCCACATGTCGGACCTGGTCGCGACGCTGGACACCGACAGCAAGCGCCTCTACAACAGCCCGTCCTACCGCACCGTGTTCGGCGACAAGGCGATGGCGGGCACGGATTCCTTCAGTGAAATCCATCCGGACGACCGCGAACGCGTGCGGCGCGTGTTCCAGGAGACGGTGGCCAGCGGCGTCGGGCAGCGCACCCAGTACCGCTTCGTGCTGGCCGACGGCGCCATCCGCACCATCGCGTCGCAGGGCGACGTGATCAAGGACGCCGCGGGCAAGGTCGCGCAGGTGGTGGTGGTGGCGCGCGACATCACCGAGAGGAAGGAATTCGAGCGGCGGCTGGAGGAGCCAACCGGCAGCTGGTGGCGACGGTGAACCTGCTGGAGCGGCGCCACCGCGAGAATTTCGTCCTCGGGAAGCTGGGCGACATGATGCAGATGTGCAATTCGGCCGAGGAATCCCGCGGGGTAGCCGCGCAGTTCGTCGACGAGCTGTTTCCCGGCACCTCGGGAAACCTGTACCTGCGCAACTTCGGCAACGACCTGCTCGAAACGGTGGCGTCCTGGGGCGACGCGGGGCCCGCCGGCGATCCGGTCATCGGCAAGGACGATTGCTGGGCGCTGCGCCGCGGCTAGGTGCATGTGGTCGAGGACCCGGGCCAGGCCTGCACGATGAGGCGTCCCGGAACGGTGTACAGCATGCGGCCGCTGAGAGCACCGCCGAAGGCGCGAAAGCGCGAGCCTGGGCGCGCGCCGACCCGGACTTTGCCGCCCGTGATGGCGGCGTGCGCGCGCGGATTGAGGTACATCGCGTAGAGCGCCTTGGACGTTGCGGGCAGGACGACGGACTGCTTGACAATGCGCAGCATGGGGGTCTCCGTTCGCGATAGTCTATCGCCGCGCATGAAATCCGGCACCCGCCTGTTCCTAAGGATCTCGCTGCCGCTCGCGGCGCTGAATTTCCTCAACAATGCCTCGCGCACGGTGATGGCGATCATCGGCCCGGTGCTGGCGGTGGAGTTCGCGCTCTCGGCGAGCGAGCTCGGCCTGCTCGCGGCGTGCATGTTCGCCGCCTACGCGGCGGCTCAGCTGCCGGTCGGCGTCGCGCTGGACATGCTCGGCACGCGCCGCGTCCAGTCGGCGCTCAGCCTGGTCGTCGCGGCCGGTTTCGCCGTGTTCGCGCTCTCGGACGGCCTGGCCGGATTCTCCATCGCGCGCGTGATCCTCGGGATCGGCATTTCGGCCGGCCTGATGGCGATCCTCAAGGCCAACACGCAGTGGTTCGCCCCCGCGCAGGTGGCGGGCATGACCGGGCTTGCGATGGCGGTGGCATCGCTGGGCAGCGTGCTCACCACCGCGCCGGTCGAGGCCGCGCTGCCGATGCTCGGCTGGCGCGGCGTGTTCTGGCTGCTCGCGGGCCTGTCGGTGGCGGTGGCGGCCTGGATCTTCGCGTCGGTGCGTGACAAGCCCGGGCCGGCGGCGCACCGCACGCTCAAGGACGAACTCGCGGTGATGCGGCAGATCCTCGGCTCGCGCCTGTTCTGGCGCTACGGGCCGGCCGTCGCGATGCTGTCGATCCTCAACTTCGCCTACCTCGGCCTGTGGGCCGGGCCGTGGCTGCGCGACGTCGCCGGCTACGACGGGCCGGCGCGCTCGCAAACGCTGCTCTGCTACGCGCTCGCCATGACGGCGGGCATGTTCATGAGCGGGGAGGTGAGCAGCCGCGTGCAGGCGCGCGGCGGCTCGGCGCTGCTCGTGCCGTCGGTCTGCTACGCGGGCCTGCTCGCCGCGCAGGTCGGGTTGATGCTACAGCCCTCGGGCGCGGCAGTGACCGTGCTCTGGGTGCTGTTCGCGTTCTTCGGCGCCGCCGGGCCGACGGGTTACGTCGCCGTGGGACAGATGTTTCCCCCCGAGCAGATGGGCCGCGTGTCCACGGCGATCAATTTCCTGCTGATGTGCGGCGCGTTCCTCCTGCAGGCGGCGATCGGCTGGATCCTCGACCTGTGGCCGCGCGCCGCGGCCGGCGGCTGGGACCCGCGCGGCTATTCGGCCGCGCTCGCGCTTTCGGTGGCGCTGCAGCTTGTCATCGCCGCGCGGCTTGCATTCCGTATCATGCGCGCATGAAGTCGCGCAACGTCGTCGTTTCGCTGTTCCTCGCGCTGTTCCTCGTCGCCGCCGGCGGCGCGTGGTGGCTGCTCATGTCCATTGACGGCCTGGTGAAGCAGGTGATCGAGCACTGGGGGCCGCAGATCACCGGCGTCGCGGTAAAGGTGGACAGCGTGAAGATCCGGGCGGCCGAAGGAAGCGGCACGATCCGCGGCCTCACCGTCGGCAACCCGAAGGGCTTCGAGGCGAAGCATGCGCTGACGCTGGGCGAGATGCGCCTGACGATCGATGCGTCGTCGATCACCAGGGACGTGGTGGTGATCAGGGAACTGGTGCTGGTCGCGCCCGACGTGGTCTACGAGCGCGGGCAGGGCAGCGACAACCTCACGCTCATCCAGAAGCACGTGGACGCCTGGGTGGCGCAGAACGCGAGCGCGAAGAAGAAAGACGAGGGCCCGGGGAAGAAATTCGTGATCGAGAATCTCGTCATCAAGGACGGCAAGGCGCACTTCGGCACCACGCTTTCTTCGTCCATGCCGGACCTGCACCTGCGCGATGTCGGCAGGAAATCGAACGGCGCAACCGCCGACGAAGTCGTGAAGCAGGTGTGGGGCGCGATGCTGGGCAGCGTGAGCAACCTCGCGTCGCGCGTCGGCTCGGCGATCAAGGAAGGCGCCTCGGGCGCGGTCGAGGGCGTGAAGAAACTGTTCAAATGACCAATTCCCGCCCAGTCAAGTTCACCGATACGGACGTTCTCGCCCTAACCGACAAGGGCAGCGCGGAACTGAAAGCTGCCGGTACCTCGCTCTCGGCGCACGAGCTCGAGATCCTCGTCCTCATCGACGGCAAGATGACGGTCGCGGAACTCGGCACGGCGGCGCGCAAGATGGCGTTGGCCGACCTGCCGGAGTTCCTGGCGAAACTGTTCGTGAACCGCCTCATCACCAACGCCACCGAGCCGAGCTCCGACGTCCTGGAGGCGGGCTTCTTCACCATCGACGTGCCGGCCGGATTTTTCAGCGCCTCGACGTCGAAGGACCATTCCGAGGCCGAGCAGGGCGTGTCCTCGCTCAATCGCGACGGCTACTACGTGCGCATCGCGCGCCGCCCGGCGGCGCATCGCGAAGTGCAGGAGGGCCACAAATATACGATTCTCGTGGTGGACGACGATCCGGACCTCAGCAAGTTGCTCAAGACCTACCTCTCGCTGGAGGATTTCGTGCCGGGCCTGGCGGCGAGCGGCGCGGAAATGGTGAAGGCATTCCGCCAGCCGCCGCTGCCGGACCTCGCGCTGCTCGACGTCGGCCTGCCCGATGTCAACGGCTTCGACATTCTCGTCAAGATGCGCCAGCATCCGGTGCTGAAGGCCGTGCCGGTCATCATGCTCACGGCGGAGGCGACGCGCGAGGCTGTGCTCTAGGGCCTGGTCGCAGGCGCCGACGGCTACGTCACCAAGCCGTTCGATACCGAGGTGCTGACCACCGCGGTGAAGTCGGTGCTCGGGCTCGGCCCGGCGCCGCGCACCCCGGCGAAGAAGTAGCCGCGGACCCGCGTTTCAACCGCGCTTCTCGGCGAAGATCTTTTTCGCGATCCTGAAGCTGTCGAGGGCCGCTGGCGCGCCGCAGTAGACGGCGACGTGCAGGAACGCTTCCTTGATTTCCTGCGTGGTCATGCCGTTGCGGATCGCCGCGCGCAGGTGGATCTCCAGCTCGTGCGGCCGGTTGAGCGCCGAGATCATGGCGAGGTTCATGAAGGCGCGCGTCTTCAGCGGCAGCACGCCGCGCGCCCAGCTCGCGCCCCAGGCGTGCTCGGTGACCCAGTGCTGCAGGTCGATGGTGAAGTCGTCGGCGTCGCGGAACGCCTTGTCGACGTAGGCCTTGCCGAGCCAGCGGCGGCGGATCTTCAACCCCTCGACGTAGGCTTTGCTGCGCGTGACCCTCTTCTTGCTCTTCGATTTCGCCCTCTGCCTGGTTTTCGCCATTTGTATCTCCGGTCACATGATCTGGTTCACGACGCCGCCGTCGGCGCGCGAGGCAGCTCGGGCCGGCCCGCCATCAGGAAGAACACCGAGCCCAGCCCGGCGAGCAGGGCAAGCGTGGTGAATCCCGCGCGGTAGTTGCCGCTCAAGTCGGCCATGATGCCGGCGATCATCGGGCCGCCGACCTGGCCGACGAGCATGATCATGAACGACAGGCCGAGGATCATGCCGATCGCGCTGCGGCCGAAATAGTCGGCGCGGATCGCCTGCATCATCGGCCCGCGCAGCCCCCAGGCGGCGCCGTGCAGCAGCGCATAGGCGACGACCATGGCCGGTGTCGTGGCATACGTGAGGAACAGCAGGCCCGACATGTGGCCGACCATGCAGGCGGCGGAAATCAGGCGCTTGTTGAGGCGGTCGCCGATCCAGGCGCCGACGCCCACGCCGCAGAGCTGGGCCACGGTCTGCAGCGTGATGACGAGCGAGGCCGTCTCGATGCTGTAGCCCAGGCCCTCCTTCATGTGCGTGATGGCGTGCGTGTTGACGCCCGTCACGACGAAGAGGGCGAAGCCGTGGCCGAGCGACAGCAGCCAGAACGCGGGCGTGCGCAGCGCTTCGCGCGCCGTGAAGTCGCGGGCGGCACCTTGGCTTTCATCTTTCAGCTCAGACCGGATTTCCCGGGAAGAAGCGTCAACCCCTTCGATGCTCGACCCGCGATCCTCGGGCCGGCGGCGGAAGACGAAGGACAGCGGCAGGCAGATGGCGATGATCAGGATGCCCGAGGCGAAGGCGGTCGCGCGCCAGCCCCAGGCGGCGAGCGCCCAGGCGACCAGCGGCACGCAAAGCCCGCCTGCGGCCATGCCGAGCTGCATCGACGACAGCGCCCGGGCGCGGTGCCTGTCGAACCAGTGGATCAGCGACACGTTGAGCGGAAAGAAGCCGCACAGGCTCGCGCCCAGCGCGGTGACGATAAAGGCGCCGTAGAAGGCGAGCAGCGAATCGACGTAGCTGAGCAGGATGAAGCCCGTGCCGAAGAGGACGGCGCCGCTGCGGATCATCCATTGCGCGCCGAAGCGGTCGATGACCCAGCCGAGAATCGGACCGAGGATCGCGGCCTCGACCTGGTGCAGCGCCGCGGCGCCGGAGAGCTCGGTCTTAGACCAGCCGCGGTCGTCGCGCAGCACCGCGAAGTAGGCGCCGAAGGACTGCAGCAGCAGCGTGCTCTGCACGAACTGAATCAGGCTGCCGGCGCCGACCATCCACCAGCCGTAGAAAACGCGTTTCATGCTGTCGCGGCAGGATACTGCGATCGGGCGCCGGAGGCGCCCTCTGTTTCGCTACTTCTTCGCGGCCGTCCCGACAGCGCCGAAATCGATCTCGATCTTGCTCACGTCCACGCTTGCCTTGGCCTTGGCATCGGCGCGCGCGCGCGCGGCGGTATTGAACTGGAGGTTGCCCGTCTGGAACGCCTCGGCCAGCCGGAAGCTGATCTCGGCCACCTTCAAGTGGTCGGGCTTGGGCTTGCCGTCGAGCTGCGCATGGATCTGCGAGGCGAGTTCGACATAGATCTTTTTCGCCAGTTCCTCGACGGGATCGACGGGGGGCGCGGCAACCGGTTTCTCGGCCGGCGCGGGTGCGGCTTCTCCACCACCACTCATGGTCTTGGCTCTCTGTGATTGAAGAAAAACATGCGTTGAAGACGTTCATGCTACTCCAGTAGCAGCTGTTCCGAGCGGCCGGATTGCGATTCTTCCAGCCCGTGGGCGCCGACGCCCAGCAGCCGTACCGGGCGGCGGGCGGCATCGGTGCGCTCGAGCAGCGCTGCGGCGCGCGCCGCGAAAGCATCCGCCGCGCGCGTCGGTTCGGCGCTGTGGCTGCGCGTCACCGTGGTGAAATCGCTGTAGCGCAGCTTGATGGTCACCGTCCGCGCCAGCAGGTTTTTCTTCTGCAATGAATTCACGACCTTGTTCGAGAGCGTTTCGAGCTCAAGCTTCATTCGCTGCAAGTCCTGCAAATCCGTCGCAAATGTCGTTTCAGCCGAAATCGACTTCCACGGCCGGTCGGGCCTCACCTCGCGCGGATCGTCGCCGTGCGACAGGCGCTGCAGCCATGCGGCCAGGCTGCCGACCGTCTGCTGCAGGGACAGTTCATCTATTTCACGCACGTCGACCAGCCGTTGCACGCCGATCGCGCGCAGCTTCTTCGCCGTCACCGGCCCCACGCCCCACAGCGCCTCCACCGGCAGTTCCTGCAGGAAGCTCTCCACGCGCTCGGGCGCGATCACGGTGAGGCCGTCGGGCTTGCGCCAGCCCGAGGCGATCTTGGCGAGGAACTTGTTGGGCGCCACCCCGGCGGACGCGGTCAAGCCGATGGCATCATGAATTTGCGTTTTCAATCGCCTCGCGGCCACGCTGGCGAGCGGCTCGCCCCAGAGGTTCTCGGTGACGTCGAGGTAGGCCTCGTCCAGCGACAGCGGCTCGACCAGCGGCGTGCACTCGCGCAGGATCGCCATCACCTTCTGCGAAGCGGCGCGGTAGCGCGCGAAATCAGGCCGCACGATGAGCAGCTCTGGGCACAGCCTCACGGCGCGCGCCATCGGCATCGCCGAGCGCACGCCGAACTTGCGCGCCTCGTAGCTCGAGGCGGCCACCACGCCGCGCGATTGCGGCGATCCGCCCACCGCCACCGGCTTGCCGCGCAAGGATGGGTCGTCGCGCTGCTCGACGGAAGCATAGAACGCATCCATGTCGAGGTGGATAATGCGGCGTAGCGCGTCGGCCATGGGAAAGTTTAGCGCCCGGTGCCGCTCGTCGCAGGGAGAGGGGATTGCACCTGTTTCCCGCCGGGCGCCCGGTGCCCAACGAAGGCCATCGGCCCTGGGACCTGCAGCCGAACTCGACCATGACCAACGGCACGGTGAGCGCTGTGGCGGTGGCCGGCAACGGCCGAGAGCTGACGCTCGCCTATAAGGAAGGCACGCAGCGGGTGGTGGTGCCGGCCGACATACCGATCGTCACGTCGCAGGCGGGCGACCGCTCGCTGCTGGTGGTGGTGGGCGAATACGCCTTCATCGCCGCGACCGTCGCCGCCGACGGCAGGATGACCGCGCAGCGCCTGCAGGTCTCCAAGGACGGCGTGCGCCCGCCGCAGTGAATCCGCCGCGGTGAGCCCCTCACGGCCCGAGGCGCGCTGGGCATTGTGGTCGGGCATTGCCGGCGCCCTCGTGACCGCGGCGCTTTCCGTGAAGGGCATCTTCGCGTCGGGCAGTTCGACCGCGGCGCTCGGCTTCATCTACCTGCCGCTGGTCGCGGCGCTGGGCGCGATCCCGGTCGCCGCCTGGGGCGCCGCCCTCGGCCACGTCGTGCTGCGCTGGCGCGGCGCGGTGCAAAGCCCGCCGCTGGTACTGGTCGCCGCCCTCGCCATCGCGGCGGCGCTGCCCGCGATGGTGATCGTCGAGGTCGATCGCGGACTGCGGCTGGAGACGGCGGTGCGCGAAGTCGGGGGCATGGACGTGGCGCAACTCGGGCGCGCCTACGAAGATTCGCTGTTCAAGCGGGACCGGTATTTCCTCGGCGCGCTGGCGCAAAACCCGGCGGCGAATGCGGGCGTTCTCCGGCGCATAGCCTCGCTGCGCGATCCCGATCTCTACGAGCCGATAGGTTCGCTCTGGGACGTGATGGGATCGAATCGCAAGGGCATCGCGGTGATGCGGCTCGTCGCGCGCCACCCGAATACCGATTCGGAGACGCTGGCGCGGCTTGCGTCGGAACCGAACGCGCCGCGCGTGGTGCACGAGCTGGCGGCCAACCCGAAGACGCCGATGCCGGTGCTTGAGCGCTGGTTCGATTCGACCGATTACCTCATCGAGTGGGGCCTCGCGCTCAATCCGCAGACGCCGCGGCGCGTCATCGAGCGGCTAACGGTCAGCCCCAACCTTTATACGCGCATGAACCTCACCTACAACAAGGCAACGCCGCGCGAAATTCTGGACCGCCTCGCGCAGGACTCCGACGAAAGCCTCGCGCGCAACGCGAAAAACGCGATCGATTCCCGCCGCGCTACTTCAGGCGTGCGGTAAGGAGCCGCAGGCGCTCGGCGAGCGGGCCGAGCAGGGAGGCGGCGAACTCCGGGCTGGTCTTTACCAGCATCAGGAACGCGGTGCGGTTGATCGGCAGCAGCTGGCAATCGGTGTCCGCCACCACGCTGGCGAGGCGGGGCGAGTGTTCGACCAGCGCGAGTTCCCCGAATGCGCCGCCGGGCCCTAGCCGCTCGATCACGCCGCTACCCAGGATCGACACCGCGACCCGCCCTTCGATGACGACGTACATGCGCAACCCCATCTGGCCTTCCTGCACGATGCTCTTGCCGCGGTCGAAATACACCGGCTCATCGCTCGACAGGCCCTCGGCCAGTTCGGCGAGGCGCTTCGGGTCGAACACCACGGCTTCCTTCATCGCCGCGTCGCCGCGCAGCGTGGTCTGTTCCGCGAGCCTGGCGATGGTCTCGCGCAGGCGCCCGATCATCATGCTCATCAGCATCAGCGCGAACTCCGGCTTCGTGCGCAGGCCGTCGTGGAACTGTTTGTCGTCGAGCGTGATGACGCGGCAGGCGGTCTTCGCCACCGCGCTCGCGGTGCGCGGGGCGTGGGGCGTGGGTGATCGATGCCATCTCGCCGAAGATGCCTCCCCTGGCGACGGTGCCGATGACCTTCTTGCGCGCCACCAGGTCCACCTCGCCGTCCAGCAGCAGGTACATCTTGTCGCGCATGAAGAGGTACGGCCGCGCCTTTTCGTTCTCGGCGAAGATCACCGTGCCCCGCGCGACGTCTTCCGGCTTGCCTGCTGCCTGGAAGAATTCCAGCGCCACCGCCGGTGAGTATCGACCCGCCGCCGGCAGGTCGTTCTTATCCTGCGTCGCCATCGTTCATCTCCCCCTTGATGTGAGAGTATAAAGGCTCCGAAAATCCCACTCCTGAAAGGCATCCGATGAACATTTCCATGTACCAGGCGAGCGCGCCGCGCTTCGCCAACACGCTGAAAAATCTCTCCGTGATCCTGGACAAGGCGAAGGCCCACGCCGTGGCGAAAAAGATCGACGAGCAGGTGCTGACTTCCGCGCGCCTCTCCCCGGACATGTTCGCGCTGGCGCGCCAGGTGCAGATCGCCTGCGACACGGCCAAGGGCGCGGTGGCGCGCCTGGCCGGCGTGGACATCCCGGCGTACGAGGACACAGAGAAGACCTTCGACGAACTGAAGGAGCGCATCGCCAAGACGCTGGCGTTCATCGCCACGCTGAAGGCGGCGCAGATCGACGGCACGGAGGACAAGGAAATCGTCCTCAAGCTGCAGGGCAAGGATGTGCCCTCGAAGGGCATGCAGTACCTGCTCGGCCGCGCCTGGCCGAATTTCTATTTCCACGTGACCACCGCCTACAACATCCTGCGCCACAACGGCGTCGAACTCGGCAAGGGCGACTTCATCGGCACGCCGTAGCAGCCGCTCGGACCCTAAACCCGGCCGTCCGTCCGGACGTCCGGGAACTTGTCACAGCTGACGTCAAATAAACCGATCTTTCTTCGTGACGAGGGTACAAAGAGTCATCGGTGCTTTAAAGAAGGAGACGTCATGAACAAGATGAAAAAGACGGCATTCGCGGTATGCGCAGGAATGGTGGTATTCGGTATGAGCGGCTGCGCGAGCATGCAGGTCGCCAGCCTGGTGAACGCAGATGCGGCGCGGGCGCCGGTCGTCGAGCAAAAGGTAAGCCGGGCCCTGCCGGGCTACGGCAGCATGGGCGGCTACAGGTATCGCCGCTTTGCCGTCGTCGCGGCTACCAGCTAGCCCGCGTTACTTGACGCCGGGCGGCGGCGGTGTGCCTGGAGGTGGATAAGCACCCGCTGTCGGTGAAGGCGGAACAGCGCCCGCCGTCGGCGGAGGCGGTGGTGGAGTCGTATTGGACGATACTGGCCGCCGCGAGTTCTCGTAGCGCGCGGCGGAAGGAATTTTGTGGCCCTTGGCGTACATGCACTGCGTATAGCCGATGTCATAGCGTTGTTGCAGCGTGCGCTGCGAACTGGAAGCGGCGCCGGCACCGGCTGCGCCGCCAATGATGAGTCCGGTACCTGCGCCGGCGGCCGCGCTGCGATGCCCGCCAATGATGGCGCCCGCGGCTGCGCCCACGACAGCACCCACTGCGGCGCTCTTCACGCCGCTCGATTCGGCGATGCTGTCGGGCGTGCTGCCGCCGACCTGGCTGCTGGCGAACTGGCGGCATTCCACGTCGTCCGCACGGAACTGGTCGAAGCTCTTGTCGGTGCCGGGCAGGACCATCACGCCGGGACCGCTCGGCATGCTGACGCAGCCGCCAAGGAGCAGCAGGGCGCCGGCAACCGCCAAGATCTTCGAAGTGGTTTTCATGATGCGCAAGCTTTCATCAGCCGAGTTGCGGCGCGACGCGCTGCCACCCTGCCGGACAGTCCCTCACGTACGGATAGTAGGCGCGCGAGTCGGCGCAGTAGTACCAGTAGTTCGCGGGCGCCGATGGTTGCGCCGAGGGCGCGGGATGCGGATTCTGTTCGACGTATACGGGCGCCTGCTGCTGCACCACGACCGGCACCGGATAGTACGCGGGGTAGGCGTAAGGCGAGTAATACGGCGCGTAATACGTCGGGTAGTAGTACGGGTACGCCGCGAACGGCACGCCGAAACCGAAGCTGATCGAAACGCGCGGGCCGTGGGAGTGGCGAAACTGGGCAAGCACGGAACTGGCACCCGCAAGCCCGGCAACGGCGACGGCCAAGACAAGCAATGCTTTGGTTGTTTTCATGGTCACCTCTCGGACACAAAGCATAGTCCCGCCGTCGCGCCTCAGGAGGACATTTTGGTAATGAAGTGTTTCAATTTGTAACCAGATGTGGGCGCGAAAGGTCGGAGCGTCAATCATTTGCGGCCACGACTACCTTTCGATGTTTCCCGGGGTGATCGAGGCCGTCGATGAATTCGGCGGTCCGGCAAAACTGGTCGACTCGCTGTGGCTGCTCGGACCCGCAGGCGACGCAAGGGGCGTCCGAAAAATCGTTTAGCAACACCCCTGACATTCTTGCCTGCTGATCTTCCCCGCCATGGATCGACCTCCCCGACTGCAGCGTTGGAAGAGCGAAATGCCTGACCGGATTCGATGGATCGCGGGTTTGTTGGCGGCGTTTGCGTTGCTGCAGGCGCCCGCCATGGCGCAGACTTATCCAATTCGCGCGGTGAAGCTGGTGGTCGGCTTCGCGCCGGGCGGCGCGGCGGATTTCGTTTCGCGCACCTTCCAGGAGTTGCTCTCGAGGGAGCTCGGGCAGCCGATCATCGTGGAAAACCGTCCCGGCGCCGGTTCCAGCATCGCCGCCGAATACGTCGCCAAATCGGCGCCCGACGGCTACACGCTGCTCATCGCCAGCCCCTCCAGCATCCTGGTCAATCCGATCCTCAGCCCGAAGGCCGGCTTCGATGGGAAGCGCGACCTCGCGCCGGTGAGCAGGGTGACCTCCTCGCCGCTGCTTGTCGCCGCGCACGCCGGCATCGGCGTGGGCTCGCTGCACGAACTGATCGACTACGCGAAGAAAAATCCGGGCAAGCTGAATTTCGGCACCTCGGGCAACGGCTCGGCGCCGCACCTCGCTGCGGTGCTCTTCATGCGCCTCGCAGGCGTGGACATGGTGCATGTGCCGTTCAAGGGCGGCGCGCCCTCGGTGCAGGCCCTGCTCGCGGGAGATGTCCAGCTCTCCTTCGCGACGCCGCCGTCGGTCCTGCCGCACGTGCAGACGGGTCAGAACCCGAGCGGCCGCTTGCGCGCGCTTGCAGTTACCAGTCGCGAGCGCACCCCTCTGGTACCTGGCGTCCCCGGCATGGCGGAGGCCGGCTTGCCCGAGTATGAAATTTCCTTCTGGTACGGTTTCTTCTTCCCCGCCGGCACCCCGCGGGAGATCGTGAAGCGGATGTTCGACGCGACCGCGGCGGTCATCGTTTCGCCGGCAATCGGCAAGGCGCTGGCAAAGGAAGGTACCGAAGCTTCAGGCTGCCGATCGCCCGAGGAATTCGCCGCCTTCATCGCGCAGGATGCGAAACTGTGGGCACGGCTGGTGAAAGACTCTGGCGCAAGGGCGGACTGACATGAAAAGAATTCTCTGCATTGCATTTGCGACATTGTTCGCCGGTGCCGCGGCGGCGCAGGCTCCCTATCCGGCCCGCCCCGTCACGATGGTGGTCGGTTTCGCCCCGGGCGGCGGCACCGACACCGCCTCGCGAATCATCGCGAAGAAGCTCGGCGAGAATCTCGGCCAGAGCGTGCTGGTCGAGAACAAGCCGGGTGCGGGCGGCAACATCGCGACCGACCTGGTGGTGAAGGCGGCGCCCGACGGCTACACCATCCTGCTTGCTTCGGTCGGGTCGATGGCGATCACGCCGCACCTGCCGCCCAAGCCGCCCTACGATCCGCTGCGCGACCTCGCGCCGATCACCATGGCGGTGGTTTTCCCGAACGTGCTGGTGATCCATCCCTCGGTACCGGCGAATACGCTCGCGGAATTCGTCGCGCTCGCGAAGGCGAAACCGGGCAGCCTCAATTACGGTTCATCGGGGATCGGCAATGCCGGGCACCTGGCAGGCGAACTGTTCCGCATCTACGCCAAGATCGACTTTGTGCACGTGCCGTACAAAGGGGGCGGGCCCGCCACCACCGACCTGCTCGGCGGCCAAATCACGGCAATCTTTGCGACGCCGGCATCGGTGGTCGGGCATATCAAGGCCGGGAAACTGCGCGCCCTCGCCAGCACCGGGGCGCAGCGCTCGCTGGCGATGCCGGAGGTGCCCACGATCGCCGAGTCCGGCTACCCCGGCTACGAGGCGACCAACTGGTACGCCTACGTCGCGCCGGTGAAAACGCCGAAGGAAATCCTCGTGCGCCTGAACCTGGCGCTGGTGAAGTCGCTCGCCGCGCCGGAGGTGCGCGAGCAGTTGATCAGCCACGGTCTGGAGCCGCAGCCTGGCACGAGCGAGGCGCTGGCGAAGACTATCGAGCGCGAGTACGCGACCTGGGGCCGCGTCGTGAAGGAAGCGAAAATCAGCGCGAACTGAGCGGAGTCCGCAGCGCGCGCCAAACGCGCTCGGGTGTCGCTGGCATGTCGATGTTTTCCGTGCCGAGAGCATCCACGATGGCGTTCATCGCCGCGGCGAGCGCGCCCACGGTGCCCGCTTCGCCCGCGCCCTTGGCGCCCAGCGGATTGAGTTTCGTCGGCACCGGGTTGTGCCCGACCTCGAAATTGCACAGGTCGCCGGCGCGCGGCATGGCGTAATCCATGAACGAGGCGGTGAGCAGCTGCCCTGATTCCGGGTCGTAGACGATCCGCTCCATCAGGATCTGGCCCAGGCCCTGGACGATGCCGCCCACCACCTGGCCTTCGAGCGTCAGCGGGTTGATTTCGTTGCCGACGTCGTCGACCACCACGTAGCTGACGGGCGTCACGCTGCCGGTCTCGGGGTCCACTTCGACTTCGCAGACGTGCGTGCCGTTGGGGAAGGTTTCCTGCACCGGCGAGAAGCTGGCGCCTTCCACCAGGCCCGGCTCGATGCCAGCGGGCAGCGGCGCACCGTATGCGGCACGCGCGATGTCCTTCCACGCGAGGCTCCTGTCGGTGCCGGCGATGGCGAAGCGCCCGGCGGCAAATGCGATGTCGGCATCGGCAGCCTCCAGCAGGTGGGCGGCGATGCGCTTTCCCTTGGCGATCACCTTGTCGGCGGCATGCCACAGCGCGGTGCCGCCGATCGCCGCCGAGCGCGACCCGAAGCTTCCGGCGCCGAAGGCCACCGCATCGGAATCGCCCTCCACCACGCGCAGATCCGCCTGGGCGAGGCCGAGCCGGGTGCCCGCGATCTGCCGGTACATGGTCTCGTGGCCTTGTCCCTGGCTCGTGGTCCCCACCATGAGCGTCGCCGTGCCGCTGGCGTCGAAGCGCACCTCGGCGTATTCCATGCCCGGCGCCGCAGCGCGCTCGATGGCGTTTGCAAGACCGATTCCCCTGAGTTTTCCTTTCGATTTGGAAATTTCTCTTCGCGAAGAAAAATCGGACCACTTCGACAGTTTGAGCGCCTTGTCGAGTCCCTTCTCGAATTCCCCGCAATCGTAGGTAAAGGTAATCGCGGTCCTGTACGGCATCGCCGAAGGCGGGATCAGGTTGCGCCGCCGCAGTTCGACCCGACCCACGTTCAGCTCGCGTGCCGCGTCGTCGATCAGCCGCTCGAGGATGTAGATCGCCTCGGGCCGGCCGTTGCCGCGGTACGGTGCGAGCGAGCTGGTGTGGCTGAGCATGCCGATCACGCTGATGTGCGCCGCGGGGAGCAGGTACATGCCGGCGAGCGAGCCGAGGTTGGCGAAACTCGGTAGCAGGTTGCGGTCGCTGGAGACGTAGGCGCCGAGCGCGCTGGTGTTGCGCACGCGCAAGCCCAGGAACCGGTGCCCGGCATCGAGCGCAAGTTCCGCCTCGCTCACGAGGTCGCGCGCATGATCGTCCGCGAGCGGCGCCTCGCTGCGATCGCAGAGCCATTTCACGGGGCGCCCGAGCTTGCGCGCGAGCCACAGCACGATGCGGTGCTCCAGGTGCGCCCAGCCCTTGGCGCCGAACGCGCCGCCGACGTCGTTGCAGACGACGCGGACGCGGTGCTCCGGGACTTGCAGCAGCCCGGCGAGCACTTCGCGCACGCGGTGCGGATACTGCACGTCGCAATGCAGCGTATAGCGGCCTTCGCCCGCGTCCCATTGGCCCAGCGCGCCGCGCGGCTCCATGAATTGCGCGTGCACGCGCGAGACCTCGTAGCGCCGCTTGACGATGTGCGCCGCGCGCGCGAACGCGGCTTCGGTCGCCGCCTTGTTGCCCACCTCGAACAGGTTGCTGACGTTGTCCGGGCACTCCGCCCAGACCGCGCCGTCCACCGGCAGGGGGTCGTATTCCACCGCTACCAAGTCGGCGGCGTCCTTCGCCTGCGCCTCGCTCTCGGCCACCACCGCCGCGACCGGTTCGCCGACATGGCGTACTTTTTCCTTCGCCAAGCCCGGATGCGCGCGCCAGAACATGGGCGAGCCGTCCGGGCGGCTGCGCTTGAACGCGGGCGCGGTGGTGCCGACGCCGTCGCGCTCCAGGTCCGCGACCGTGAAGACCCCCAGTACCCCGGGCGCGGCGAGCGCGGCCGAGCTGTCAATCGACACGATCCGCGCGTGCGCGTGCGGCGAGCGCAGCAGTACCAGGTGGACCTGTCCCGGCACCATGATGTCATTGACGTAGCGCCCCTCGCCGCGCAGCAGGCGCGGGTCTTCGAATCGGGAAACGGGTTGACCGATGCCGAATTGTTCGTTCATAGTGGCCGCATTCTAAGCCGCAGGCCAACGATGTGGCGAGATGTCTGAATCCAATGGCGAGCCGAAGCTGTTTTTTCCGGCCTTGCGGTCGTTCTACGATTTCCTGGAGCCGTTGTCCTGGCTGCTCCTGCGTTGCGCCTGCGGCCTGATCCTCGCGGTGCACGGCTGGGGCAAGATCTCGCGCGGCGTCGAGGCGATGGCGCCGGCATTCGTGAAGATGAGCTATACGGACCCGGTGCCGCTCCTCTATTTCCTGATCCTGGTGGAATTTGCCGGGGGGCTCGCCATCGCCGCGGGCCTGTTCACGCGCTTTTTCGCCGCCATGGTGACGATCGAAACGGCGGTGATAATGTTCGTGCATTACCTGCCGAACGGCTTCTCCTGGCTGAACCGGGGCTACGAGTTCGTGTTGTTGTGGGGCTTGGTGTCGCTCACCATCTGGTGGCGCGGCGGCGGGCCGTACTCGCTCGACCGCAGGATCGGCCGCGAACTCTGAGCATGAAAGAACTCGTCGCGAAACTTGAGGGCCTGCTGCGCCTGCGCTCGATCCCCTTCGGGATGAAGCTCTACGAAACCGTCGCGCAGATGGAGGCCATTCCGAAAGTTCGGCGGCCGAAAGGAACGGTGCACACGCTCGATCAGATCGTGGCGCAGGCGGCGCGCCTGGGCTGGACCGTCGGCATCACCACCGATGACCTCGTCGGCGACCAGTGCCGCTCGGTGGTGGGCCTGGGCGGCCAAACTGAAAAATGGTACTCGGGCCAGCACATGGTGGGCGTCTGGTACGCCACCCCCGTGGATGCCTCGGCGCACCAGAAGGCGATGAATGTGGTGCCGGTGGGCAAGTACAGGGCGCTCGCCGTTGCGCCGCTGGCATCGGGCCGCCTGGACCCGCCCGACATCGCGCTCTTTTACGCCACGCCGGGCGCGATGATCTATTTCATCAACGGCCTGCAGTGGTCCGGCTACAGTCGCTTCGACTGGAGCGTGGTGGGCGAGTCCGCCTGCGCCGATTCCTGGGGACGCGAGCTGCGCACGCGCGAGCCGAGCCTGTCGATTCCGTGTTTCGCCGAGCGCCGCTACGGTGGAGTTCTGGACGACGAGATGCTGATGGCGCTGCCGCCGGAGCAGCTCGAAAAAGCAATCGCCGGCATGGAAGCGCTGGCGAAGAACGGCTTCCGCTACCCGTTCGCCCAGTACGGCATCCAGCAGGACGTGCGCGCAGGGATAGCGGTCAGCTACCCGGACCGGAAATAGAAATCGCCGGCCGCGCCCGCCGGAGCTAGTGGCCGAGGAAGTGCGGCAGGCGGCGCGCGGCCATCGCGGCGACGCCTTCCTTGAAATCGGCGGTGCGGCGCTGCCATTCCTGCTCGGTCAATTCGCGCTCGGTGGAGGCTTCGATCTGCTCGGCCAGTCCGCGTCGCAGCGTTTCGCGCGTGGAGACGACGGCGAGCGGCGCGGACTGGGCGATTTCCTCGGCGAGCGCGTGCGCGGCGGCACGCACTTCCGCCTTCGGCACCAGCACGTCGGCCAGGCCGATCGCCAGGGCCTCGTCTCCTGGAATGCGCCGGCCGGTATAGAACATCAGCGCCGCTTTCTGCGCGCCGATCAGCCGCGGCAGGGTGGTGGTCAGGCCGAAGCCCGGATGGAAGCCCAGCCGGTTGAAATTGGCGCTGAAGCGCGCTTCGGCGCAGGTCACCCTGAAATCGGCCACCAGCGCGAGGCCGAGGCCGCCGCCCACCGCGGCGCCGTGCACCGCGGCGACGATCGGCTTGCACGTGCGAAACAGCCGCAGCGCCTCCTTGTAGAGGTGTTTGGCGACGCCATCCGGGCCCTCGGCAAGCGCGCCGGTCAGCGGCCGGTTCGAGAAATCCGCGCCGGCGCAGAACGCTTTGCCTGCGGCGGCGAGCACGATGGCGCGGCATTCCGGGTCGCGATCGAAGGCGTCGAAGGCATCGCCGATCTGCGCGATCAGGGCATTGTCGAAAAAATTGTTCGGCGGGCGGCGGATTTCCACGGTGCCGACCCGGTCCTTCAGATCAACGCCGACGTCTTTGGTGGTTGCGGTCATGGTTTAGTGTGTGTTAGATCGATACTGATTGGCAAGAGGAGCACGGGAATCATGCACGAATTCAGGTTCGAACCCGTCCGGCTGCCGGCCGCAGCGGAGGAATTGCGCCGCGGGGTGCGGGATTTTCTCGCTGCGGAGCAGGCGAGCGGCGCGTTCACGCCCAGCCGCAATTCCTGGAACAGCTTCGATCCCGGGTTCAGCCGCAAGTGCGGCGAGCGCGGCTACATCGGGATGCGCTGGCCGAAAAGCTACGGCGGCCACGAGCGCTCGGCGCTCGAGCGCTACGTGGTGACCGAGGAGATGCTCGCCGGCGGCGCCCCGGTCGGCGCGCACTGGATTGCGGACCGGCAGAGCGGGCACCAGATCCTGCGCTACGGCAGCGAACGGGCAAGGCGCGAACTCCTGCCGCGCATCGCCGCCGGCAGCTGCTATTTTTCCATCGGCATGAGCGAGCCCGACTCGGGCTCGGATCTCTCCTCGGTGCGCACGCGCGCAACGAAGGTCGAAGGAGGCTGGAAAATCAACGGCACTAAAGTCTGGACGAGCAATGCGCACCAAACGCATTACATGATCACGCTCGCGAGGACCGCGCCG
>SHXL01000026.1 GCA_009693345.1 Betaproteobacteria bacterium | reverse complement strand
GAGCGGAATGTGCCCGGAACCAAGGTCGGCACACAAATCCGAAGTCTGCAGGAACCCACGCCAGCCCCCGTGAACACGCGGCAGTAGGCAAAAAAATACCAACCGGAGAATTGGTTGGTATTTTTAATTGGTGGTGCAGTCCCCCCCCCGAAACACAACTCGTTATTTGTGCTCCTGGGTACTGCTGCGGGTGTTTGTCCCTGATTTGCGGGCTTGGCTTTTTCCCTCAGGTCGAGAAATTGGGTCAACCGGACTGGGCTCGATTGTTTTGGATGACACGGCGGGCTGTCCCAAATTCCTGTTGCAGCTTGATTTACGAATTCGCCACCCACAGCCGATCGGCTCGCTGAAGTGGTCTTGAATATTGAGCACTCCGCGGATGCGGTGAGTGCAATGCTGGACCGTTTCCCCGGTCCCCCGGGTACAGACCGATGTGCGCCACAAAGTGGTCAGTGATTCCCTAACCGCCGACGCCCAGGTAGGTCGCTGTTACTTTCTGGTCAGCGCGCAATTGCGTTGGGGTGCCTTCGAAGACTACGGTGCCGTGATCGATGACGTACACGCGATCGGCGAGTTGGAGCGCCATTTCGGCATTTTGCTCGACGAGGAGCATGCTGACGTGCTGGTGCTTGAGCTCGCGGATGGTGTCCATGACCGCGGTGACGACGAGCGGGGCGAGGCCCTGAGAGGGCTCGTCTAGGAGGAGGAGGTCGGGTCCGGTCATGAGGGCGCGGGCAATGGCGAGCATTTCCTGCTCGCCGCCAGAGAGCTCGCGTCCTTTGTTGTTTAATCTTTCTTTCAAGCTGGGAAAGCGCTCCAGCACCGTGTCCATCTGCCAGCGGGAACCCTTGCGCCGCCCGATCGAAAGATTTTCCTTTACCGTCAAATAACTGAATATGTCGCGCGTCTCGGGGACGAGGGCGATGCCGCTCTGGGAGATGACGTGCGGGTCGAGTCCGGCGACATTGCGGCCCTTGTAGAGGATCTCGCCCCTCTTCGGCGGGGTCAGGCCGGTGACACTGCGCAGCGTCGTGGTTTTGCCGGCGCCGTTACGTCCGAGGAGCGCAACGACTTCGCCTTCGGCCACGCTGAGCCACAGACCATGCAGGATGTGACCGAGGCCGTAGTAGGTGTCGATGCCTTTGATCTCGAGGATCACGCTGCGACTCCGCCTAAATATGCACGGCGCACTTCGGGATTCTTCTGGATCTCCTCGGGGGTGCCCTCGGCGATCAGGCTGCCGAAGTGCATGACCGAGATGCGGTCAGAGACGCTCATGATGATGTCCATCTTGTGTTCGATGAGCACGATGGTGTAACGGCCTTTGAGCGCGCGCACGAGCGCAACCATCTTGCGGGTCTCGTCCGGCGAGAGGCCGGCGGCGGGCTCGTCCAGTAGCAGTACCCGCGGGGCGGCCGCAAGCGCGATCGCGAGCTCGAGTTGGCGATGCTCGCCGTGGGAGATTTCGCGAGCCAGTTGATTGCTTTTACTGGATAAACCTACGTCCGAGAGCGCTTGCCGAGCTCGTTCGGTGACCTCGGGGTAACGATCCGTCCTCCTCCACATGAGTCCGCTCCATGAATTGCCTGTGGCGAAGGCCGCGGTCCAGACGTTGTCGAGGAGCGAGAAGGCGGGGAAGACGGTGGTGCGCTGGTAGGAGCGCGCCAGCCCAAGGTGTGCGATGCGGCTCGCGGGGGTACCGGTGATGTCGCGTCCGTCGTAGAGAATCCGGCCAGAACTCGGCGGGAAGGTGCCAGTGAGGAGATTGAAGAGCGTGGTCTTGCCGGCGCCGTTGGGGCCGATGATGGAATGCAGCGTGCCGGCCTCGACGGCGAGGCTCACGTCGTTGACGGCGGTAAGGGCGCCGAAGGCCTTGGTCAGTTTTTTTGTTTCGAGGATCGCCATAGCCAAAAGCGGGACCACGCTTCCACGATACCCCCGCGCAAGAAGAGCACCACGATCACGAACGCCATGCCGAGCAACAGCGGCCAGCGTGCCCACAGCGTACTCACCGACTCCGAGAGCCAGATGAAGACGAAGGAGCCGATTACCGGACCGTAGAGCGAACCCGAGCCGCCGATAAGGGTGGCGAAAACGACGTTGCCCGAGAAGACGAAACTGATCGCCTCCAGCGGCACGATGCCGAAGAGCATGGCGTAGAGCACGCCCGCGAGGCCGGAGAAGGCGCCGCCGATGATAAATGCAAGCAGCTTGAAGCGCGGCACGTTGTAGCCGACAGCCTCGGCACGGATTTCGTTTTCGCGGATCGCCTGCAGGATCTTGCCGAGGGGAGATTCCACGATTCTTTTCATTGCATATAACGAAATTAAAAATAAAACTGAAACAAATGCGTAGTAGACGAGAGGATCCTTGAAGTCGATGCCGAGCAGCACCGGACGCGGAATGCCGGGCATGCCATCCTCGCCGCCAGTCACGCTCGTCCACTGATAGGCAGTGAAGTAGAAGAGCTGGTTGAGCGCGAAGGTGAGCATGATGAAGTACAGGCCCGAGCGCTGCACGCAGAGGTAGCCCACCAGCGCGGCGGAAGCCGCGCCCACGCCGACGCCGATCCCGAGCGCCAGGAAGGCGTTGATGCCGTAGAACTTGAGGAGCCAGCCCGCGACGTAGGCTGCCGAGCCGAAAAAGGTGGATTGGCCGAAGGAGAGCAGCCCCGTGTAGCCGAGGAGCAGGTTGAGGCCCAGGCCGAAAATCGCGAAGATCCAGATCTCCGACGCGATGGCAGGGCGAACGACTAAAGGAAGTAAAAAAATTGAAACTAAAATCAAAATGAAGGGACGTTTCATCGGATGCCAAACAGTCCTTGGGGCCGAACAAGGAGCACCGCCGCCATTACCGCATAGATCACCACGGTGGAGGCCTCGGTCCAGTACGCGGCGACCAGCGCCTGCGCAACGCCGATGATGAGTCCGGCGGCGATCGCGCCGAGAAGATTACCCAGGCCACCGAGCGCGACCACGACGAAGGCGATGCCGAGCATGTCGACGCCCATGCCGGGATTCACGCCTCGGATCGGCACGGTGAGCGCGCCTGCAATGCCGGCCAGGTAGGCGCCCAGGGCGAAGGCGACAGTGAACAGCTTGTGGATGTCGATGCCAAGAAGCGACACCATCTCTTTGTTCTCTATGCCGGCGCGCATGATCGCGCCGTAGCGCGTCTTCTCGAGGAACAGCCAAGTGACGAGCACCAAGAGGCCCGCCATCACCATCACGAACAAGCGGTACTTGGGATAGAAGGTAAAGCCGAGGTCGAGGCCGCCGCGCAGGATCGGCGGCGGTAGGTAGCTGTAGCCGACCGGTCCCCAAATGAGGATGATGGATTCGCTGAGTATTAACGCGAGGCCGAAGGTGAAGAGCAGCTGGTAGTCATGACCCACGGCATAGAGTCGGCGGATTCCCACGTACTCGATGGCGAGGCCCAGCAGCGCCACGCCCAGGGGCGCCACGACCAGCGCGATCCAGAAATTGCCGATCTCGTTGGCGGCGCTGGCGAGGAGGTAGGCACCCACAGCGAACAGCGCACCGTGGGCGAAGTTGGGGATGTTGAGGATCCCCGTGATCAGCGACAGGCCGAGCCCCATCAGGGCATACAGCATGCCTGTCGCGATCCCGTTTAGGATCTGTGCGGCGACGAAGCTCAAAAAAAACTCAAAAGCCGCCGATGTCTTTGCAGGCCCCGTATTCCTTCGGCAGCGGTGTATCGCCGGTGGCGATGATGTCGGCGAAGTCCGTCGCGTGCTTCATCGCCGACTTTGATTTGCAGCGCATGAAGAAATACGGGCGGATGTTTTGGTGCGTTGCCGCATCCATGCGCATGTGCCCAACGATGTCGTTCACCTCGATGCCTTCCAGGGCCTTGATGACGTCCTGCACCTCGGCGGACTTGGCCTTGTCGAAGCCGGCGAGCAGGAGCCGCGTCATCGAGTAGGAGGCCGAGGGCGCGTAGCCCGGCGGGTTGCCGAATTTCGCTTGGTAGCTCTTCACGAACGCCTTGGCCACTGGCGTGTCGGCCGTGTAGTAGAAGTTGGAGCCGACCCAGATGTTCTCCCGGATTTCGGGCGAGAGCTGCACCAGCTCCTCCACGCCCGAAGACCAGGTCATGATGAGCGGGATCTTCGGCGTCAGGCCGAAGTTGAAGATCTCGCGCGCGCCCGAGACGGCGTCCAGGCCGAAGTTGATCATCGCCACCACGTCGGGCTTGTTGGCCGCTGCTTTCTGCACGTAGTTGGAGAACTCGCGCTCGCCGAGCGGGTGCCGGTCGGCGCCGACGAATTCGAGGCCGTGGCTCTTGCCGACCTCCTTGATGTATTTCTCGACCGACCAGCCGAAGGCGTAGTCGGCGACGAGCAGGTGCCAGCGCTTTGCCTTCGGGTTCGCCTTCATGAAGGAATCAACCACGGTCTTCGCTGCGGTGTAGGGGCTCGCTGCCCACTGGAACGAGTAGCGGTGGCAGCGCGACCCGGAGATGTCCTCGGTGCCGCCGCTGAAAAGATGCAGGACCTTCTTGCGCTTCGCCACCTCGGACACCGCGAGCGCGACGCCCGAGGACCAGGGGCCGATGACGAACTTTGCGCCTTCGCCGTCCACCGCTTCCTCCGTGCGCCGCGTAGAGGTGCCGGCCTGCGTGGCCCCGTCTCGCGTGATGTACTTGATCGGCCGCCCGAGCACTTGCATGCCGCGCTCTTCCAGCGCCATCTTCATGCCGCGGTCGTTGATCGGTCCGACGTCGGCGAAAGCCCCGGTCGCATCCCATAGGCCGAGAATAACAATCTCCTTCGATTGTGCACGGATGATCGCCGGAAAGCCTAGGCCTGCGGCGGCCCCGGCGCCCATCTTCAGGATGTCTCTACGGCTGAGCTTGTTCATGTGGTCCCCTGGTTAATGGCGCATATGCTTCCCGGGCTGGGGCGCCGCGCAAGCCGAAGACTAGTCTATATTTCGGCGTAGCGAAAAACTGAGTGAGTGAGTGCCGTGCGGACGTTGACTTGATCGGCTAGGTAGGTTCTGTTGCTGTGCATCATTTGTGCTTCTCTGCCTCCGGGGCTGAGTAAGGACCGTAGTTCCGCGAGGGTCGGTTACGACCGGCGCGGCGAAGAACCCGACGCTGACCATCGTTTCGCTTGCGATCAGGCAGGCGGAGTACATCGCTGGCGCAATGTCGAAGAAAGAGATCTGATCGCTTCCGACGAATCCAGCCGCGCTCGATAATTTTCTTCTCACGAGTGCGGCTACGGAAGTGATCCCGTTTTAAGAACGGATCGCACTCTCCGGTTCACCGCAAGGTGCCGTATCACGAAATCAGTTACAAGACGATCCGCAAGCTCGCGAACTCGCGCTGCCCAGGGCCGACGGGTAGTTATGCAAGATACTGGACGCCCCCCAGAGGATGGGGAGGCCGATGCGGCGCGGGGATGCGCTGGTCGCGCTCTGGGGGTGGCATCTGGGTGCCAAAGTACGCGCATAGGAAATAATCCTAGGTCTATCGGGGGGTTGTAATGACTTTGACCAAGGCTGAACTGGCCAATCATGTGTCCGAAACGATTGGCCTGAATAAGAGCGAGTCCATGGACATGGTGGAGGCATTTTTCGAAGAGATGCAGATGGCGCTGGAACGCGGTGAGGGCGTCAAGCTCTCGGGCTTTGGCAACTTTCAGTTGCGCAACAAGGCGCAGCGCCCGGGCCGCAACCCTAAAACCGGCGAGGAAATGCCCATCAGCGCCCGTCGGGTCGTGACCTTCCGCGCCAGCCAGAAGCTCAAAAGGATGGTCGCGAAGTCGCTCCATGGAGCCAAGCCGCAGGAAGGTTGATCTTTGGGAGGTGACGGGGTGCGTCGAACGGGTTTTTGGCCGAGTTTGGTGGGTGGTTGTTTGGTGGGCCTCGCCGCCTGCGCCCAGCCTCAACCGGCCTCTGTGCTCGCCCTGCCACAATTCCGCGGCCAGCTTGCCGCGAACGAGGAGCTGCTGACGCTCGAAACCCGACCGGGTGTCACTACCCGCGTCTTTGTGACCAAGCCAGCCGGCGCGCCCCGCGGCGTGTTCGTCCATTACCCCGGTGGCAACGGTATTCTTAGAGGGCCCAGGACCTATGTCCCGATGCGGCGCGAGCTAGCTACGCTCGGTTATGTCGTCGCCGTCGCGGACGTGCCGTCCGACCAGCCGCTGGGGCTAGAGGGACAAGAGGGCGTGCTCGAGCGGTTCCGCGTGCACCCCGACCATACGCGCGATGCACGCGCGGTCATCGACAACCTGACGGCGCGCTGGCTGACCCCGGTATACCTAATGGGACACAGTATGGGTACGATCTCGGCCACCCACATCGCCGCATCACTCGACGACCGCCGTCTCGCTGGTCTGGTCCTTTTGGGCAGCACGACGGAGCGGGGACCTCAGGCGTCGTGGGTGTCGCTGCCGAGCGCGCGCCTCGATCGGGTGAGTGTGCCGGTCGTACTTACGCACCATCGCGACGACGGATGCCGAGGCGCGACTTTCGTCACAGCTCGAACCTATCCGCGGATGTTCCGGGCGAGTCCCCGCGTCGGCTTTATCGAGGTGACGGGCGGCCACAACGTTCCTGGCGCCCATCCCATCCCCTGCAAAGGCGAGTTCAGCTATCACAATTTCTCGGGGCTCGAGGCAGAGGTGATGAGGGCGGTGGTGCGCTGGCTCAACGGCGAGGATGTCCGCCACCTCGACGGCTGAACTCGGCAATGAGGGCGTCGACGAGCCGTGCGGCGACCGCGCCGGATGCGAATTCCGGCCGAGCCATCAAGATCACGCAGCCACAAGCGTAAAATTTTGTAACCGCGACTTTCCCACCGCGTCGGTCGTTCTTCGCAAGCGACGCCCGCCGCCGTGGAAAGGTCTTGCCACTGCCTGACACACAAAACTCCTGACAGGCCCGCTTTCCCCGGCAACTCGGCCAGCGATCTTGATCGCCGCCTCGCGCGCGCAGTCCGCGCCCACGGCGCGCCATTCAAGCCGCCGGTCGCGCTGCTCTCCGGCGGCGAATGCACCGTGACGGTCCGTGGCACGAACGGCCGCGGTGGGCGCTGCGGGGAATTCCTGCTCGTGCTCGGGCTGGAACTGGCGGGAACCGCGGAGGTACACGCGATCGCCGCGGACACCGATGGCATCGACGGCTCGGAGGACAACGCCGGCGCCCTGCTCGCCCCGGACACACTCGCGCGCGCCAGTGCGCAGGGGCTCTACGCGAGGAAATTCCTGGCGGCCAACGACAGCTACGGGAATTTTCAGCGCTTGGCGACCTGGTGGTCACCGGACCCACACGCACCAACGTCAACGACTAGCGCGCGATACTGATCGCGTAGTCGGTGCGCGGAACGCGCGCACCAGATCCTTCTCGCGCGTTCGTTGAGGTAAGCACCCCGAGCATTGCTACTCCTTGCACCCGACGACGGGGCAGTACGCGATGGCATCGATTTCCAGCAGCGCCTGCGGGTCGACCAGATGACTCACCTCCACCAGGGTCGAGGCCGGCCGCGCGTCCCCGAACAATTCCTTGCGCGCCTCCCAAACTCGCGGCTTTTCTCGAATGTCGGTGAGGTAAAACGTGATCCTCACGACGTCACGAAGCGACGCTCCCCCCTCCTCGAGCGTATCCTGCATGTTCCGGAGCGCCTGAAGCGTCTGCGCGTGGGGATCGCCGACGCCCACGATTCGACGGTTGACGTCCCAGGCGATCATCCCGGAGATGAAGATGAAATCGCCCGCCCGCACGCCCAACGCGGTCGGGCTTCCAAATTTAGGCGGGTATGCGACCCCCTCTGGCACCAGTTCGATCAGGCTCATTTTCTTGTCGTCGCCTTCCGGTCGACGGGGGATTCCTAGCACCACGCTATTCGGCTTTGATGCCTGCCGCCTTGATCACCTGCCCCCATTTCTCGTATTCTCTTGCCATGAGCCTAGTCATCTCTGAAGGCGTGGTCGGCTTCACCTGATAGCCCATGCCGACCAGTCGCTCCCGAACGTCCGGCAGATTGACGATGGCTCGGAGTTCTTCGGAGAGCTTGTTCGTTACCGCTTCAGGCGTCCTGGCGGGAGCCATGAGGCCAAACCATACATTGGCGGTGTAACCCGGCAGGGACTCGCCGATCGTAGGGATATCCCGGAACTGCGGAACACGCTCTTGATCCGCCACAGCAAGCACGCGGAGCCTGCCACCAGTAACGAACGGCATGGTCGAACTGAGAGCGCTGAAGGCCACCTGCAAGTTGCCCGATACAAGGTCACCCATCATCGGCGTCGCGCCCTTGTACGGCACATGAACCATTCTGGCTCCGATCTTCATCAGAAACAGCTCGAAATTGAGGTGATGCGCCGTCCCGGCGCCGGGTGTTCCGTATGCGAGCTTGTCCGGATTCGCCCTCGCGTATTCGATCAGCTCGCGCAGCGAGTTCGCAGGGACCTTGTTCGCGACTACGAGCATCATCGGCATGAACACGCCAACCCCAATGGGGGCGAAGTCCTTCATGGGATCGAATGGCAGGGACTTCGACAACCACGGAACAATGGCCAGACTGTCCTGGGCGAGAAGCAGCGTGTAGCCGTCCGGGTTCGCCTTGGCCACGATGTCGGCTCCGATGTTGCCCGCGGCACCTGGCCTGTTCTCGACCACGACTGGCTGCCCAAGGCGCTCCTGGAGCTTCTGTCCGATGACCCTTCCGAACGTGTCGGTTCCGCCACCCGGGCTGAACGGGACAATGATGCGGATGGGTTTGTCTGGATAGACCTGCGCCATGGCCAACAACGGCGCAATCGCGAATGCGACACTTGTGAGGAGCGCACTGAGGAAACGGGGATTCATCTAGACACCTCCTTCAGGAGGATCTCATTTTGGGGAAGGAAATTCTATTCCATCCGGGGTGCGTCATCGGTCTTACTGTCGCGCGAGCAGAGTTGCTTCATGACCGATCCGGAACGATAGAAAATTCAATCCTGCCTTTTTTCGCGCGTCGGGTCGATGGCAGCGGTTTTCTGCTGCGCTACTACCACCGCAAAGCTGCCTGATTTCGTTGTCACAGTAAGTGGCGATGGGGGCTTCTCTTAAGGCTCGTCGTTTCGACGGTGCTGGCGCGTGTCCTATGCACATAAATTACCCGGTTTTTTTGTCGGCCAATCTGACCTACACCGAGATCGCGGCAATACAACGCTTTTGTTTTTCCCGAAATCGTCGCCGATCGATATTTTGACCATACGGGGTCAGCCGGATCGGGCTCCACCGAAGATCTCGTGCTGATACCCGCCTTGCGCCCAGGCTCATTTGTCATTGGAAGAGGCTGAGGGTAGTATTATGTTTCACTAGGAGGACATCGCCAATGCTAACCCGTTCGCTCGGCGCCATCGCACTCGGTTCGCTCGTTGCGCTCGGCCTCATTTCATCCGGCTACGCGCAGGACCTGCCCAAGTACCAGTTCAAGGTGATTGGATTGAACGGCCCGACCGTCGCCTCGATCGTGGACGAGGTGCCGTTCTGGCGCGAGACGGTGACCAAGGCATCGAACGGCGCGATCTCCGCCGACATCACGCCGCTCGACCAAATGGGCGTCGACGACAAGACGATGCTGCGGCTGCTGCGGCTGGGGGTGATGGACTTTGCCGGCATGGATATCTCGAAGATGGCCGGCGACGATCCGCGCTTCGAGGGTTGCGATCTCGCGGGGCTTACGCTCGATGCGGACAAGGCCCGTGCGGCGTGCAACGCCTACCGCGAGGTGATCGACCGCCAGATGCAGAAGAACTGGAACGCCAAGCTGCTTGCGTTCGGCGGCAACCCGCCGCAGGTGTTCTGGTGCCGCACGGTGGTCGGCGGGCTCGCCGACCTCAAGGGCAAGAAGATCCGCGTCTTCAACAATACGATGCGTGACTTCCTGAACGGCGTCGGTGCGACGGCTGTGAGCATGGCCTTCGCCGAAGTGGTCCCCGCGCTCAATAACGGCGTGGTCGACTGCGGCGTGACCGGCAGCCTGTCGGGCAACACGGCCGGCTGGCCGGAGGTGGCGAAATCTCTCTATCCCATGTCGCTCGGCTGGAGCATCAACGTGCTGGCCGTGAATCTGAACACCTGGAAGCGCCTGGACAAGCGGACGCAGGACTTCATGCTCGCGCAGGTCAAGTCCTATGAGGACAAGATGTGGCAGACGCTGAAGAAGGCGGACGCCGAAGCCGACAACTGCAACACCGGAAAACAACCTTGCACGATGGGCAAGCTCGCCAAACTCACGATCGTGCCGGTGAAGCCCTCGGAGGCCGTGGAGCACAAGAGGCTGGTCGAAGGGGCGGTGCTTGCCGGCTGGGCAAAGCGCTGCGGTCCGGAGTGCGCCAGGGAATGGAACGGCACGGTCGGCAAGGCGCTCGGGCTCTCGGTCCCCGTCAACTGATCGCCTGGTCCCGCCCGTTGCGCTGTTTAGGGGTGAGGTAGCACAAGCAGCCGGGAGGGGGGGCTATGGAAGCGGTGATGAGAGGCGCTCGCCGCCTGACCCAATGGGGCCTCTGGTTCGGCGGGGCGCTCGTCCTGCTGGCGGCGATCCTGATCGGCATCGACGTCGTACTGCGCAAGCTTTTCAACGCCTCCATCGGCGGCGCCGATGAGCTGGCCGGCTACGCGCTGGCGATCGGTACGGCGTGGTCCCTTGCGGCCGCACTGCTCGAGCGCGCGCACATCCGCATCGACTCGCTCTACGTGCTGCTGCCCAACCGGCTGCGTCTCGCGCTCGATTTCGCCGGCCTCGCCCTGTTCACCGCTTTCTTCGGCCTGATCGCCTGGCACGGGTCGCGCATGGTCATGCAATCGTGGACCTCGGGGTCGCGCAGCCAGTCCGCGCTGCAGACTCCGACGGTGATCCCGCAATCGATCTGGATCCTCGGGCTCGCGGTATTCGTCGTCATTGGCGCGCTCCTTTTCCTGCATGCGCTGATGCTCCTTGGGCGCGGCCGGGTCGCCGAAGCCACCAGTGCGATCAGCACCCGTTCGGCGGAGGAAGAAGTCGCGGACGAGATACGCGACCTCAAGGACCGGCAGTCGCGCGAGGCGGGTGCACCATGATCTATACGGCGCTCGGGATTCTGCTCTGCCTGCTCGCACTTGCGGTTCCGGTGGCCGCCGTACTGGGCCTCATGGGCCTGGCGCTGTCCGCGTTCTACTCCAAGCTGCCCCTCACGCTCGCGATTGGAGAACTGTCGTGGGCGACGTCGAACAACTTCCTGTTGGTCGCGATCCCGTTCTTCGTGCTGCTGGGCGAGGTGCTGCTGCGCTCGGGGATCGCGGAACGGATGTACAACGCCCTCGTCCAGTGGATACCTTGGCTGCCGGGCGGGTTGATGCACGCCAACATCGCCGCCTGCGCGATGTTCGCGGCCACCTCGGGCTCGAGCGTCGCCACCGCCGCCACCATCGGCACGGTGGCGATGGGCGAGATCAAGAAGCACAATTATTCGGAGCGCCTGTTCCTCGGCACCATCGCGGCCGGCGGCACGCTGGGCATCCTGATTCCGCCGTCGATCAACATGATCGTGTATGGCGTGCTGACGGATTCCTCCATTCCCAAGCTGTATCTCGCCGGCATCCTCCCGGGGCTGATTCTCGCCGGCCTGTTCAGCCTGACGGTTCTTGCCATCTGCCTGGTTCGTCCGGACCTGGGCGGCAAGCGGACCACGGCGAACTGGGCCCAGCGCATCCACGCGCTGCCGGATCTGATTCCCCCGCTGGTGATTTTCCTCGCCGTCATCGGCTCGATTTATGCGGGTTGGGCGACCGCGACCGAGTCGGCGGCGCTGGGCGTGATCGCGGCCCTGGGCATCGCCGCCTGGCACGGCAAGCTGAGCGTGCGCATGCTGCTGCAGGCATTCGAGGGCGCCATGCGCACCACCGCGATGATCATGGCGATCCTGATCGCCGCCTACTTTCTGAACTTCGTCATCACCTCGATCGGCCTGACCACGCAGATCAACCGGTTCATCACCGGACTCGGCCTGACGCCGGCGCAGCTGTTCGTCGCGGTGGTCCTCTTCTACCTGGTCCTCGGCATGTTCATGGAAACGCTGTCGATGATGGTTGCCACGGTGCCGATCATCACGCCGATCATGGTCAATGCAGGCTACGATCCGATCTGGTTCGGCATCCTGATCGTGATCCTGATGGAAACGGCGATGATCACGCCACCGGTCGGCATCAACCTCTACGTCGTGCAGGGGCTGCGCCAGCGCGGCAAGATCGACGATGTGATCATAGGCGCGTCGCCGTTTGTGCTGACGATGATCGTGATGATCGCCGCGCTCTGGATCTGGCCTTCGCTTGCGCTCTGGCTGCCGCAGATGGCGGCGAATTGAGAATTCCTTAACCGAGCTCGATCAGGATGTTGCCGCCGGTGTCGAGTTCGGCTTTCGCGCCGGGCGGGATGACGCAGGTCGCGTCGTACTCCTCGACGATCAGCGGACCGGCGCGCGGCGTCGAGAGATCCGAGCGGCGCAGGACCGGCGTCTCGAGCCAGCCGATTTGCGCGCCGAAATAGGCGCGGCGCGGCGGCGGCGGCGCGGGTTCGGGGCGGCTCGGACGCACGCGTTGCGGAACGTTCGTACCTTCGTGCAATCCCTGGCCGACGACCTGGATGGTGACGAGCTCCACCGGCTCGTCCTCGCCTGCCCGGTGACCGTAGGTTTTCTCATGCTCGCGCCCGAATGCTTCTTCCAGGTAATTCAAATCCATTGGACCGTCGGGGAGGGGCACGGTCAGCTCGTACGTTTGTCCATGGTAGTGCAGGGCAGCCGAGCGGCGCAGGTGGGCGCGCTTGCCGGTGAATCCTTCCACTGCGAGCTGATCGAGCGCCTGCTTGGCGAGCGCGTCCCAGGCGCGTGCGATCTCGTGCGGGTCGGACTGGCGCAGCAGGCGCCGGAAGGTGCGCGAATAGTGGTGCTCGACATCGGCATAGAGCAGGCCGAATGAGGAGAAGAGGCCTGCGCAAGGCGGCACCACGACGCGCTTCATGCCAAGCGCCGCCGCCATGCCGCAGGCGAACACCGGGCCGTTGCCGCCGAAGGCGAAGAGCGCAAACTCGCGCGGGTCGCGGCCGCGCTCGGTGGACACCGACTTGATGGCGCGGATCATGTTCGAGGCCGCGATCAGATGCGCGCCGTAGGCCGCCTGGTCGAGCGCCATGCCGAGCGGCGCGGCGACTGTCTCGGCGAACACGCGGCGCGCTTTTTCGGCGTTCAGCTTCACCGCGCCGCCGACCAGATGCGCCGGGTTGATGTAGCCGAGCAGCAGGTTGGCGTCGGTCACCGTGGCTGTCTCGCCGCCCTTGTCGTAGCACACCGGGCCGGGCGAGGCGCCGGCGCTCTGCGGGCCGATCTGCAGCGCGCCGGCGGCGTCGATCCATACCAGCGAGCCGCCGCCGGCGCCCACCTCCGCGAGGTCGATCGCCGGCACCTTGAGCGTGTAGCCCGCGCCGCTCAGGAGGCGTGAGCCGATCATGATGCCCGCGCCGACCGAGTACTCGTGCGCGCGCGTCACCTCGCCGTCCTCGACCACCGAGGCCTTGGCGGTGGTGCCGCCCATGTCGAAGGTGATGATCTTCGGCAGGTGTTTCGCGCGCGCCAGCACCTGCGCACCGACCACGCCTCCGGCGGGCCCCGACTCGATGATGTGGATCGGCCGCTCCGCTGCCGCGGCGTCGGTCGTGAGGCCGCCGTTCGACTGCATGAGCAGCAGCCGCGCGCGCACGCCCGCGTTGTCGAGGCCCTTGCGCAGCGCCTTCAGGTAGCTCGCGACGATCGGCGTCACGTAAGCGTTCAGCACCGTGGTCGAGGTGCGCTCGTACTCTTTGATTTCCGGCAGTACCTCGCAGGAGAGGGAGCAGGGGAGTGCTGGAGCCTTCTTTTCAATTATTTTTTTCAAAAGCAATTCATGCGCAGGATTCGTAAACGAGTGCAGGAGGCACACCGCGATCGCCTCGACCTGCTCGGCGAGCAGCGCGTCGACCGCGCGCTCGGCATCGCGCGGATCGAGCGCGCGCTGCACTGCGCCCACTGCGTCGATGCGCTCGTCGACGACCCGGCGCAGGTAGCGCTCGACCAGCGGCGCCGGCTTGGACCAGGCGATGTCGTACATGCGCGGCATGCGCAGCGTGCGGATCTCGAGCACGTCGCGGAAGCCCATGCTGGTGATGAGCCCGGTGCGCGCCCCCTTGTGTTCGAGGATGGCATTCGAGGCCACCGTGGTGCCGTGGCGGATCTCCTCGATCGCGTCGCCGCCGAGGCCGGTCTCGCGGAACACCTCGGCGAGGCCCTCGACGATCGCCTGCGCGTAGTTTTCCACGCTCGAGGAGATCTTCTTGGTGTGGATCGTGCCCTCCGACCCGAGCAGCACGATGTCGGTGAAGGTGCCGCCGACGTCGACACCGACGCTGTAACTTGCCATCGATATCAGGGACAGACCACGTTTTCGGCTTTTCCTGCAGAGACGAAAACGTGGTCTGTCCCTGTTTCACGGGGCAGCGGATCATGCCATTGCAGCTTCGGCACCTCGCGCCAGCCGCGCGCGGCGCGGATCTCGGCGCGCCGCTGCGCGGTTGCCTTTGGATCCATTTGGTTTTCAATAATGACAATCCCGTAATCAGCGGCCGCCTTGGCGGGCGAGAGGAACTCGTTGCGCACGTCGCGCAGCACCGCGGCGGGGTCGCGCTCCAGCGGATCGCCCCAGCCGCCGGCGCCGGCGAGGACGTGCCGGAACACCTGGCCCCGTTTGATGGTCATGGTGAATTTGCTCGGCAGCGTACGGTTCTCGCCGTCCGGATCGAGATAATTCTCCGATGGCATGCCGGGACTGCCGCCGTAGAGCCCGAACGGCCGGTGCGTGCGCCGGTCGGAGCGCACCTGCAGGACGCCTTCTTCCTCGAGGAAGCGGTAGTCGCGCCGGAACGGCACGCCGCCGCGGTACTTGCCCGCGCCCGCCTTGTCGGGCACAAATTCGTAGGCGAGGAACTGGATCGGCTGTTCGGTCTCGGTGACCTCGACCGAGTGCGAAGCCATGTTGGCGAACATGTGCGAGTTGCCGTCCAGGCCGTCGGCCCAAGGCCGCGCGCCCCAGGCGCCGCAAGTGAAGTCGACGTAGATGAAGGGCTTGCGCCCGGCGTCGTAGCCGCCGATCGAAACGCCGGTATTGCCGCCGTCGCCCGCGGCCTTGACCTTGTCGGGCAGCATCATTGCGAGCGCGCCGAACATGCAGTCGGTCATGCGAAAACCCGTGAGGCCGCGCGCGGCGCAGGCGGCGGGAAGCACGCCGTTGCCCACCGTGCCCGGCGGGCAGATCACCTCTATGGCGCGAAAAACGCCCTCGTTGTTCGGGATGCCCTGCGGCAGCACCGAGCGCACTCCGGTGTAGGACGCGGCCTTGGTGTAGGACAGCGTGCTGTTGATCGCGCCCTTCACCTGCGGGCCGGTGCCGGTCCAGTCGACCACCATGTGGCCGCCTTTTTTCCGCAAGGTCACGAACAGGCGGATCGGCTTGCCGTAGTCCACGCCATCGTCGTCGATCCAGTCCTCGAAGCTCCACTCGCCGTCGGGCAGCTTCTCGAGCGCCGCGCGCGTCAGCCGCTCGGCGTAGTCGATCGTCTCCCGCATGTAGAGCTTGAGCTGCTCCGTCCCGTACTTCGCCACCAGCCCGGCGAACTGCTTCTCGGCGATGTGGCAGGCGGCGAGCTGCGCGCGCAGGTCGCCGAACACCTGTACCGGCAGACGAACGTTCTTCTCGATGATCGTCATCAGCGTCTTGTTGAGCACGCCCCTGTCGTAGAGCTTTAGCGGCGCGATGCGCAGGCCCTCGGCGTAGATCTCGGTCGAGTCCGAGGCGTTCGAGCCCGCCACGCGCCCGCCGACGTCGGTGTGGTGGCACACGGTGCAGGCGAAGGCGAGCCGTTCGCCCTCGTGGTACAGCGGCTTGAACACGAAGATGTCCGGCAGGTGCATGCCGCCGTCGAACGGGTCGTTCATGATGAAGACGTCGCCCGGCTGCATGTCGTCCCGGTAATGGTGCATGATCGACTGCATCGCCGTGGGCACCGAGCCGAGGTGTCCGGGGAGCGTGAGACCCTGCGCGACGAGCTTTCCTTCGGCGTCGGCGAATCCCGTCGAATAGTCCATGTTGTCCTTGAGCACGCCGGAATAGGTCGTGCGGAACACGGTGAGCGCCATCTCGTCGGCGATCGAGAAGATGGCGTTCTTGAAGAGCTCGAATTCGATCGGGTCCATGTCGTATTATAGGTGCCACTCCGATGACACAGGATATCTACGCTGCGCTTGGCGTCAAGCGCCGCATCAACGCGGCCGGAACGCTCACGCGGCTGGGCGGCGCGCTGATGGACGACGAGGTGGTCGCGGCGATGGCGGCCGCGGCGCGCGCCTCGGTCGACATCGGCGAACTGCAGGCGGCGGCGAGCCGCGCCATCGCGCGCCATACCGGCGCGCAGGCCGGCATCGTCACCACTGGCGCGGCCGCCGCGCTCACGCTCGCCGCGGCGGCAAGCATGACGCGCTGGGACATCGCAAGAATGGCGGCCCTGCCGCACGCCGAGGGCTTCGCCAACGAGATTCTTCTGCACCGCACGCACTACACCGGCTATGCGCACGCGCTGCGCGCGGCCGGCGCGCGGCTCGTCGACCTCGGCCACAATGACCGCAGCACCGGTGCCGGCGTACGAGGCATCGAGCCCTGGGAGATCGAGGCCGCGATTACGCCGAGAACTGCAGCCTTTGCTTTTTCGGCGAATCCTTCAAATCTGTCCGACCTTCCTGTTGTTGTGAAAGCATGCAGATCGAAAGACATTCCCGTCATCGTCGACGCGGCGGCGCAGTTGCCGCCCAGGTCCAACCTGCGGCGCTTTTTCGAACTGGGCGCCGACCTCGTCGCCTTCTCCGGCGGCAAGGCGATCGGCGGGCCCCAGGCCTCGGGCATCCTCGCGGGCCGGCGCGATCTTGTCGGCGCGGCGCTGGTGCAGCAGCTCGACATGGATGTGTCGCCAGAGACTTGGGCGCCTCCCGATTTGATTGATCTGAAAGAAATGAAAGGCATTCCACACCACGGCTTGGGCCGCGGCTTCAAGGCGGGCAAGGAAGAGATCGTCGGGCTGCTCGCGGCGCTCGAGCGCTTCGCCGCTGCCGACGACGCGGTCTCGAACGCGGCGCTTGAGAAGCGCCTGAATGGGATCTCCAACGCGCTGGGCGAATTGCCGGGAATCACCAAGCGCATCGCGCCGGCGCGCGAAACGGGCCGCGTGCCGCAACTCTACCTTGCAATTGAGAACCCCCTTGCGCTGAGCCGCCGCCTGCAGGCCGCGGCGACGCCGGTGCATCTCTCCGAACGTTTCGCCGCGCAGGGCATCCTCATCGTCGATCCCCAAGCGCTGCGGCCCGAGGACGACGCGGCGCTTGCCGAGGCGGTGCGGACCGCCGTCCTTGCCTGAGCAGGAATTACCCGGAGAATAAAATGAGTCCTTCATCTGCCGCCGCGTCTGCCCGATCCAATCCGCGGATCGCCTACGAAATGTCAAGCGCGCGCGCGAAGCTGCAGCCGCCCGGTGGCAGGCCGCTGATCGTGCACGTCGTGGTGAACATCGAATACTGGCAGTTCGACCAGCCGATGCCGCGCACGATCGTCGTGCCGCCGCATGGCCGTTCGCATGTCCCCGACATCCCGAACTTCAGCTGGTCGGAATACGGCAATCGCTGCGGCATGCCGCGCCTGCTGCAGACGCTGAGCGATCGCAAGCTGCCGGCGAGCGCGAGCATCAACGCCAGCGTGCTGGAAATCTATCCCGATCTTGCGCGCGCGGTGCGCGACGCGGGCTGGGAATTCGTCGGCCACGGCATTCACCAGCGCTCGCTCGGCAGCGAGAGCGACGAGCGGGGGCTGATCCAGGGGGCGATGTCGGCGCTCGAGGCCTACACCGGCAGGCGGCCGCGCGGCTGGATGAGCCCGGGCTGGTCGGAGACTTTCGACACGCCCGAGCTGCTCAGAGAGGCCGGCGTGGAGTACGTGTACCAGTGGGTGGTCGACGATCTGCCGACCTGGCTGCATACCAGGCATGGCAGGATGATCGCGATGCCTTACGGGCTCGAATTGAACGACAGCGTGGTCTACGCGATCGAGAAGCATTCCTCCGCCGAAATGAAGCTTCGCCTCGAGCAGACGATCCGGACCTTCGAACGCGAGATTGAACGCGAACATCAGCCGCGGGTGCTGACGCTCCCGGTGCACCCGCATCTGACCGGCGTGCCGCACCGCATCGGCTTTTTCAGCGATACCCTCGATACGCTGCTCGCGCGCAGCGACACGGTGTTCATGACCGGCGGCCAGATCGCGGACTGGTATGCCGGCGAATGCAGGCGGCTCGGTACCGCGTGACAATTTCCGGAAAGGACAACTGATGTCGATTATTCTAGGCAGCGGCGAGCACCGTTACCGCGTGGTGGAAAACTGGGCCAAGCTGCCCGAGGGCTGGGAATTCAAGGACGCGGCGGCGGTCGCCTGCGACAGCCAGGACCGCGTCTACGTGTTCAATCGCGGCGAGCACCCGATGATGGTGTTTGACCGCGACGGCAACTTCCTGCGTTCCTGGGGCGAGGGCACGTTCCCGCGCGCGCACGACCTGCACATCGACGCCAACGACATCCCGTAAGGTCAAAAAATAGAAAGTTCTTGAAAGATTGGCGTTTTTTGGCAGCCAGTGTTCCGTGCGGAAATCGATTCTTGCGGCAGGCGGCTCATAAAATCCTCGGCCTTTTCACACAGGACGGCGCGTCATTTATGGATTGGCGAAGGGTTTTAGCCTCCATCACCGGCACGGTGGATGAGGAGTTACTTCTGAGAAACGAATATCTGGCCGCCGAGAACCGTATTCTGATGGAACAACTGCAAGGGCGCTTGCGCCTCACCGACTCGCAGAGAATGACCCTTGCCGAAATTGGCTACCGGCTCGGCCGCAAGGCATTGGCTGACGTGGCGATTGTCGTAAAACCGGAGACGATCCTTGGCTGGTATCGAAAACTGATCGCGCAGAAGTTCGATGGATCGAAAGCGCGCGGAAGTGTCGGTCGGCCGCCAATCAGCCAGGAAGTAGAAACGCTGATCGTGCGCATGGCGCGGGAGAATTCTGGCTGGGGCTATGACCGAATCGCTGGTGCGTTGGGAAATCTTGGGCACTCGGTCTCTGACCAGTCCATCGGCAATGTTCTACGACGGCACGACATCCCGCTCGCGCCAGAGCGAAAAACCAAAACTACGTGGGCTGAATTCATTCGCAGCCACAGGTCGGTGCTGGCCGCGACCGACTTCTTGAGCGTGGAGGTGTTGACGCTGCGCGGCTTGGTCACCTATTACATCCTGTTTTTCATAC
>SHXL01000025.1 GCA_009693345.1 Betaproteobacteria bacterium | reverse complement strand
GCGCGCCAGAAATTCCGCCTTGCGGGTCGCTCTACCATGCACCTCGAATCCCTTCGCCGCCGCCAACGTCATCTGTTTCACAATCAAACCCTCCCGTTTGCGTCTCGTACTTCGACAACGCATCGAGAGACTTGTTCAGTGTTTCCCTAGCGTGCTCGGAACAGGGGAACCCAGGTTCCCCCGTTACCCCTCCTAGAACTCCAGGTTGTCGATTAGGCGCGTGCCGCCGAGGCGCGCCGCCGCGAGGGCGACCAGTTCCCGGTCGTCGCCTTGCGGCGGGCCAAGGTCGCTGCGCCTGCGCACTTCGACATAGTCCGGTTGCCAGCCTGCTGCAACGAGTTCCCGTACCGCGTTCCCGCAAGCCATGCCGTTTTTCACCTTTTGCAGGACGCGCTGCAGGTGCGGTGCCTCGGCGCGTTCCGTGGCGCTAAGGTAGGAATTGCGCGAGCTCAGAGCAAGGCCATCGGGTTCGCGCACGGTTTCGCCGGCCAGGACGTCGATCGGCAGGTTCAGCTGGCGCACCATGGCGCGCACGACGTGCAGCTGCTGGTAGTCCTTCTTGCCGAACACGGCGATGCGGGGCTGCACGCAATTGAACAGCTTGAGCACCACGGTGGCCACGCCGTGGAAGAAGCGCGGCCGGAAGCGCCCTTCCAGCTCGCCGGCAATCGCCGGCGGTTCGACGATGAATGCCTGGGGCTCCGGATAGAGGACGGTGTCGTCCGGCGCAAAAAGCAGGTCGACCGACGCGGCGCGCAGTTTGGCGCAATCGGCCTCGAAAGTGCGCGGATAGCTGGCGAAGTCCTCGCTCGGCGCGAACTGCAGCCGGTTGACGAATATGCTCGCTGCGACATGGCGCGCCGTGCCGCGCGCGAGGTGCATCAGGGCGATGTGGCCGTCGTGCAGGCCGCCCATCGTCGGCACGAATGCCAGCCCGGGAAAATCCGCGGCCGCGCGGCGCAACTCTTCGATCTGGCGCACGATACGCATGGTGTTCAACCCAGGCTGAAGAATTCCCGCCGGCTCTTCATGCCGCGCATGCGCGCGAGCAGCAGCTCGAGATCGGCGTCGCGCGCCACGAAGTTGAGATTCTCGGAATTGACGATCAGCACCGGCGCGGCGCTGTAATTGTAGAAGAACCGCGCGTAGCCTTCCGCCAGCAGCGCGAGGTAGTCTTCGCCCAGCCCGCGTTCGTACTCCGAGGCCCGCCGTCTGACGCGCTCGTAAAGCGTCGCCGGCTGCGCCTGCAGGTAGACCACCAGGTCCGGCGCCGGGGCCTGCGGCCGGATCGCATCGTAGATTTTCTGATAAAGCGTCATTTCCTCGCCGGACAGCGTGATGCGCGCGAACAGCGGGTCCTTTTCGAGCAGGAAGTCGGTGACCGTCGGCCGGCCGAACATGTCGGGCTGCGCCAGGACGCCGAGCTGTCGTGCGCGCTGGAACAGGAAGAAGAGCTGCGTCGGCAGCGCGAAGCGCGCCATGTCCTGGTAGAAGCGGACGAGAAACGGGTTCTCGCCGGGTTGCTCGAGCAGGAGCTCGGCGCCGAGCCGGTCGGCGAGCCGCCGCGCGAGGCTGGTCTTGCCGGCGCCGATCGGACCCTCCACCGCGATGTGGCGGAACCTGTCCATCGCGCGGTCAGTCAATCCTTTCGATCTTCTGCGAACTGCAGGCGGAGAGGAAGGTATTCGCCAATCCCTTTCCCGGAACTGAAATCACGGAATCAAGCTCGAGCAAGGGCTTCAACACGAAGGCGCGCTCATGCATGCGCGGATGCGGCACGGTGAGGCGTGCCGAAGCGATGGTTTCATTGCCGTAGAGCAGCAGGTCGAGATCGAGCGTGCGCGGCGCACCGGCAAATGGGCGCTCCCTGCCGTGGCTCTTTTCAATTTCCTGGAGATTTTCAAGGAGCGCGCCGGGCGAGAGTTCCGTATCGAGCTCAGCCACTGCATTGAGGAATTCCGGCTGGTCGAGGTGACCAACCGGAGCACTGCGGTAGAAACCCGACGTCTTGGTGATGCGGGTTTTCGGCAATGCACCGATTTCCTGCAGCGCGGCCTGCAACTGCCGGCGCGGTTCGCCGATGTTGGCTCCCAGCCCAATGTAGGCGACAACCCTGTCGGCGACGGTCATGCCGGCGGCGCGCCCGGGTCGGTCGGGCCCGCGGGCTTCTTGCCGCGGCGCCTGCGGCGCCGCTTCTTCTGCGGCCCGGTGTCGGGCAGGAGCATTTCCTCGCGCGTTTCCGCGTCCGCGCTCTGGAATGCGCGCCACCAGGATTCCAGCTCCGCGGGCACTTCGCCGCTGGCGGCCCGCAGCGCCATGAAATCGTAGGCCATGCGGAACCGCGGCAGCTCGAGCAGCCGGTGCGGGCGCTGCCCCGAGCGTTCCTCGAAGCGCGGCTGCATCGCCCATACCTCGCGCATGGTGGCGGTGAGCCGGCGGGTGATGGCGAGCTTGCCGCTTTGCGCATCTAGCACGTCGTCCATCGAGGCCTCGAGCGCGGCAATGCGCCGCTCGCCGCGCTTCTCGCGCGCCTTCCATGCCGCCAGCACCTCGTGCCAGAGGAGCGCGGCAAACAGGAACGCCGGCGACACCGAACGGTCAGCCAGGACCCGCTCGTCCGTCTGCGCCAGCGCCAGGGTGACGAAGCGCTCGCCCAGCGGCTGGTCGAGGATCACGTCGAGCAGCGGCAGCATGCCTTTGTGCAGTCCCTCATGGCGCAGCTGGCGCAGACAGGCGTTGGCATGGCCTGAGAGCAGGAGCTTGAGCATCTCCTCGAACAGGCGCGGCGGCGGCACATGCTCGAGCAGAGGCGCGAGGCGCTTGATCGGGGCGCGCGTCGAGGCGTCGATCGACAGGCCGAGTTTCGCGCCCAGCCGCACCGCGCGCAGCATGCGCACCGGGTCCTCGCGATAGCGAGTCTCCGGGTCGCCGATGATGCGCAGCGTGCGCTTCTTCAGGTCGGCCAGGCCGCCGTGATAGTCAACCAGCTCGCCCGACTTGCAATCGTAATAAAGCGCGTTGACGGTGAAATCGCGTCGCCGCGCGTCTTCCTCCACCGTGCCGAATACGTTGTCGCGCAGCACGCGGCCGTGCTCATCCTTTTCCGCCGACTGGCTGTCCGCGGCGCGGAAGGTCGAGACTTCGATCGTCTCCGGGCCCAGCATCACATGCACCAGGCGAAAGCGCCGCCCGATCAGCAATGCGCGGCGGAAAAGCGGCTTGATCTGCTCTGGCCGCGCATCGGTGGCAACATCGAAGTCCTTCGGGGCGATGCCCAGCAGGATGTCGCGCACCGCGCCGCCCACCACGTAGGCTGCATAGCCGCGGTCCGCGAGCACGTCGCAGACCTTGAGTGCGCTCGGACTGATGGCATTGCGCGTGACGCCGTGGCGGGCCTGGGGCACGCGCTGCGGCCCGGGGGCGTCGAGGCCGAACACGCGGCGGATGAAGCGCTTGATCATCGCGGGCCCGGATTATCTCAGGGAAACCGGAGGGAAACTGCGGGCCAGCCTCGCGCCCGGGCCACGGCCGCCAGTTTCGGGTCGGGATCGACCGCGACCGGACGCGTAACGCGCTCCAGGAGCGCCAGGTCATTGTGCGAATCGCTGTAGAAGGTGCTTTGCGGAAAGTCCTGCAGCCGGCGCCCCTGGGCGGCGAGCCAATCTTCGACGCGCGTGATCTTGCCTTCCCGGAAACAGGGTATTCCCGCGACGCCGCCGGTGAAACGTCCGGCGTGCCGCTCGGGTTCGGTTGCCACCAGGTGCGGCACGCCGAACTCGCGCGCGATCGGGCCGGTGACGAAACTGTTGGTGGCGGTGACCACGGCGCACAGGTCGCCGGCCGCCAGGTGGCGGCGCACCAGCGACCTCGCCGCCGCGGAAATCGAAGGGCGGATGCGGGTGGCCATGAAATCGGCATGCCAGCGATCGAGGTCCTCGGGAGTGTGTTCGGCCAGCGGCCGCAGCGCGAAACCGAGGAACTCGTGAATGTCGAGCGTGCCGGCTTTGTACTGCTCGTAATACGCGGCGTTCTGAGCCTCGTACGCATGCCGGTCGAGCACGCCGCGATCCACCAGGAACTGGCCCCACTCGTAGTCGCTGTCGCAGGCGAGCAGGGTGTTGTCAAGATCAAACAGCGCCAGATTCATTCTTCAATTTCCTTCAACGCCTCCCGCACCAGCGGCAGCGTGACCGGCCGTTTGAGTTCGAGCGACACGCGGTCCAGTTCGTCGAGGATTGCCACCAGCGTGGGCAGGTCGCGCCGCACATGGGTTAGCAGGTAGTGGATTACGTCCTCCGGGACGCGCATGCCTCGGCGCTCGGCCTCGGTGCGCAGGAACACGGCCCGTTCGCCGTCGGTGAGCGGCTTCACGTGGTAGACGAGTCCCCAGGCGAGGCGGGACCTGAGGTCTTCGCGCAGCGGCAGTTGCGCGGGCGGCGTGTTTCCGGCAACGAGCACCTTGCCGCCGGAATGCCGCGCTTCATTTATGGCATTGAAAAGCGCGATCTGCGAAGCCTCATCCAACTTTTCAACATCATCCACCGCGTGCAATCCGGCGCAGGCGTGCAGCAGGTGGCTTTTGCCCGATCCTGCGTCGCCCCACAGGTACAGGATGACCTCCGGAAAATCCCCGGCCTGGAACTCGCGCAGGCGCGCCACGAGTTCCGCGTTGGCGCCGGGAACGAAATTGTCGAGCGTGGGCTGCTGCTGCGGCGAGATGCCCAGCGCAAGCTGCCTCATTACTTTGGTCCGCCGTAGAGCGAACCGGCGAGGTACGCGCTCTTCAGGTGGCGCAAGGCCACCAGGAGCGCCGCGCTCGCCGGCAGGGCAAGTAGCACGCCGAAGAAACCGAATATCTGGCCAAAGGCGAGCAGCGCGAAAATCACCGCGACCGGATGCAGGCCGATGCGCTTGCCTACCAGCAGCGGAGTCACCGCCATGCCCTCCAGCGCCTGGCCGATCCCGATTGCAAGCCAGACCCAGCCCACGTCGGCGAGGTTGCCGAACTGGAGGAACGCGGCGATGGTGGCGAGCACGAACCCGGTGGCCGAGCCGACGAACGGCACGAACACCAGCAGGCCCGTGATGAGGCCGATGGGGAGCGCGAATTCCAGCCGCGTCAGCCACAACGCAGCGACGTAGTAGACGCTCATCAGGAGCATCACAAGCAGCTGTCCGCGGAGGAACTCGGCCAGCACCGCGTCGATCTCGCCGAAGATTGCGCGCGCACGCCCATGCAAGTGGCGCGGAATGAAGGCGTCAGCGCGCGCGACGATGTCGTTCCAGTCGCGCAACAGGAAAAAGAGCACCACCGGAATGAGCAGCAGGTTGACGAGGATGCCCAGCAGGAGAAGGCCGCCGATGTGCGCCGAGCCGAGCATCTTCGACAGCAGGTCCTGTTTGGCATCGAATGCGCCGCCCGCCATCTGCTTCAGGGTGTCGAGATCGAAATGCACCGCGATGCCGAGGCGCTCGGCGAGCCACGGCGTAGCGCCCTGGTTCAGCCAGTTGACGAGTTCAGGCAGCCGTTCGGCGAGCATGCGCAGTTCCTTGTAGAACAGCGGCAGGATCACCAGCAGCAACGCAACGACGGCCAGCAGGGCCAGAAGCAGCACCAGCACCACCGCGGACGTGCGGCCCACGCGCTTGCCCGTAAGCCGCGCAACCAGCGGATTGAGAACGTAAGCGAGGATTGCACCGGCCAGAAATGGCGCAAGGATGGGCGACAGCGCATAGAGCAGCCCGCCGGCCGCCAATGCGATCGCCAGCCAGCCCCATAACCGCGGATCAGCGAGAACCGGTTGCTTCATTTCACGTAAAATTGCTGGAAAGACATCATTTTACCTGCCATGTCGGGACCCCTCTCTTACCGTGACGCCGGCGTGGACATTGACGCGGGTGACGCGCTCGTAGAAGCCATCAAGCCGTTCGCGAAGCGCACCATGCGCCCCGAAGTGCTGGCGGGGCTGGGCGGTTTCGGCGCGCTGTGCGCGATTCCGAAAAAGTACCGCGAGCCGATCCTGGTTTCCGGCACCGATGGCGTGGGCACCAAGCTCAAGCTCGCCTTCATGCTGGGCCGCCACGACACCGTCGGCGTCGACCTGGTGGCGATGAGCGTCAACGACGTTCTCGTGCAGGGCGCCGAGCCGCTGTTCTTCCTCGACTACTTCGCCTGCGGCAAGCTGGACAAGGCCGTCGCTACCAACGTCATCCGTGGCATTGCCAAGGGCTGCGAAGAGGCCGGTTGCGCGCTGATCGGCGGCGAGACCGCCGAAATGCCGGGCATGTACCCGCCCGGCGAGTACGACCTGGCCGGATTCTGCGTCGGCGTGGTGGAGAAGGAACGCATCATCGACGGCAAGACCATCGTGCCGGGCGACGTGCTGCTCGGCCTCGCTTCCAGCGGCGCGCATTCCAACGGTTACTCCCTGATCCGCCGCGTCCTTGGCGAGGACAAGCCGAATTCCGGCCTCGCCGACACGCTCATGGAGCCGACCCGGATCTACGTCAAGCCGGTGCTCAAACTGATGGCAGCGGCGCCGGTGAAGGGCCTCGCCCACATCACCGGCGGCGGGCTGGTCGGCAACGTGCCGCGCATGCTGCCCGACGGCATGCGCGCTGTGCTGCGCAAGAAAATGTGGCCGCGGCCGGAAGTGTTCAACTGGCTGCAGAAGAACGGCAACGTCGAGGAGGCGGAGATGCACCGCGTCTTCAACTGCGGCATCGGCATGGTGCTCGCGGTTGCCCGGGAGCATGTCGCCGCGGCGATGATGCTGCTCAAGCGCGAAGGCGAACTGGCTTACGAGATCGGTTTCGTCGAAGCCGGCAACGCCGGCGAGCCGGAGGCGATCGTACTTTAATGGGTTAGGGCAGCCGTACTTGAAGAGTCCCGCATGGGTGTAGGTGGTCGGAGGCACGATCTTCGCGCGCTACAACCCGTTGTTTCGTAATACTCTATATAAGTCTCTTCCTAAAGGGGACCTCTATAAATTCTATTTTTGACAAGGTGTAGTCAGTCGATCGTTGTTTTGACATTTGACCTGCCCCCTTTAGCCATACCAGTCATTCGGCAGGAAGTCCGGTTGCAAGGTTAAAGGATTCTTTCGGTGGTGGGTTGCGTTGCATCGGCAGAATTCTGCCGATGCAACGCCGCGAACTTGGCGGGCGGCATGCTCACGCTCCTGATCGAGAACAACGGCGCGGGCGGTTTCTTCACCGAACTTTCGCGCCCGATGGTGCTCGGCAAGGCCACGCAGGAACATCAGGACCTGTGGGCGAGCCTGCTCGAAGCCCAGCGCTACACCCTGGGCCTGCTGCGCCCGGGGGCGTCATGCCGGGATATCTTTGCGAACTACAACGGATACCTGCGGGCGAAGAAGCTGCCCGAGGAGCGCCGCCTGCAATGCCATGGGCAGGGCTACGACATGGTTGAGCGGCCGCTTATCCGCCAGGATGAATCCATGTCGATCGCCGCGAGCATGTGCATCGTCGTGCATCCGGGCGTGAAGACCGACCGGCAGTTCATGACGATCGTGGACAATTACCTGATCGGGCCCGACGGCCCCGGCGAGTGCCTGCACCGCTCGCCGAAGTCGATCATCGAAATCTTCTAATCGATTGATATCTTCGCGTCGGCGATGACCTTCGCCCAGCGCACGAGGTCCGATCTTACGAGCGCGGCAAGCTCATCCGGCGTGCTGGTGACCGGGATCATGCCCTGCTTGACGAGATGCTCGCGCAGGTCGGGCGCTGCCATGACCGCGTTGACGTCGGCGTTGAGCCGCGCGATCAGCTCGGGCGGCGTCTTTCCCGGCGCCATCACCGCATACCAGGCGTCGACGTCGTCCATGAAGTCGATGCCCTGATCGCGGAAGGTCTGGGCCTCGGGAAACTGCGGCGAGCGGGTCGCGCCGGTGACCGCCAGCACGCGCAGCCGGCCGCTGCGCACGTTCGGCAGGGATGAGTGCACCAGGGAAAACATGATCTGCACCTGCCCGCCGAGGAGGTCGGTCATCGCGCCGGCAAAGCCCTTGTACGGCACGTGCGTGGCGTTCAAGCCGAGCCGCAGCTTGATGAGTTCCATGCCGACATGGTGCGGCGTGCCGTTGCCCGGCGAGGAAAAGTAGTACTTGCCCGGATTGGCGCGAATCAGCGCGATCGCCTCGGCCATGTTGTTCGCCGGGAACACGGCGGGATTGGCGAGAAAGGCGTAGCTCGAGAGCGCGATCTTGCTCACCGGGGCGATGTCCTTCACCGGGTCGTAGGGCATGCCCTTGAACAGCGCTGGCGTGATCGTGAACGTGTTGACCGTCACCATCAGCGTCTGGCCGTCGCCCGCCGCCTTGGCGACGATGTCGGTGCCGATGTTGCCGCTGGCGCCGGGCCTGTTCTCAACCACCACCGGTTGCTTCCAGCGCTCCGCGAGCTTCGGACCGATGGCGCGCGCGAGGATGTCGATTCCGGTACCGGTCGTGAACGGCACGACCAGGGTCACCGGGCGGCTGGGGAAGGCTTGCGCGAAGGCGCAAAGCGAGGCGATCGAGAGGGCGGCGGCAAGCGCCGCGCGGTGGCGCCTCATCTGCTCAGCGCCCGGAACTGCGCCCCATCGAACGTCTGCCCCGGGACTTGGGCGATTTGCGCTGCTGGTCCTGGCGGAAGTTGCGTTGCTGTTGCTGCCCTGGCCGGCCCCCGCCGCCCTGCGGGCGCTGGCTTGCGCCGCGCAAGAGCGACCCGACCCGCTTGATTTCATTGGCGAGCGCTTCGGCAGTCGCAACACGCGTCGGGCTGGAGCCGTGCTGCTGGGCGGCTTCCTGCTCTTCCTGGAGGGCCTGCTGGAGCCTTCGCAGCGAATAGTCGCGCGATGCCTCCAGGCCGGTTTCCCTTTCGATTTCCTTGCGGTGCATCTCGATGCTGGCGATGAGGTCGGTGACCGCATCCATCGGCGATTCTTCGTTCATGTACGTACTCATAGAAAATGATGGTATCACTGGCTTGACGCTCTGCGCGCCAGGTAGATTCCGGCGAGCACCACCGCGCCGCCGGCGATCTGCAGCGCCACCAGCGGCTCGCCGAGCAGTATCCAAGCGAAAAGGGTCGCCATTACCGGCTGCAGGAGCAGACCCACGGAGGCAAATCCCGCGGGCAGGTGCGCGAGCGCGCTGGCGATCAGGCCCTGCCCCGCTGCGTGAGAAATCCATGCCAGGCCGAGGAGTTTCAGCCAGCCGGCTGCGCTTTCGGGCAGCAGCGCTTCTCCGGAAGCCAGCGCCACAGGCAGCAGGATGGCCGCGGTGATGGTCGTGGTCGCCGCCATCAGCTGCAGCGTGCCGGCGCCGCGATCGCGCAGCCCCTTCACCGACAGCAGGTACCAGGCATAGAGCGCCGCGGTAACGACGCCCAGCCCGTCCCCGAGAAGGGCGGTGGGCGAAAAATCAAGACTCGCCCGCACGAGAAGGACCACGCCGAACAGCGCCGTCGCGAGGCCCGCCAGGAACAGGCCGCTTGGCCGCTGCCGCCACAGCAGCCATGCCGCAAGCGTGACGAAAATCGACGCAAGGTTTGCCAGCAGCGTCGAATTGGCGACCGATGTGTACTGGATCGACCAATGCCAGAACGCGAGGTCGCCGGCGAACGCGATGCCTGCGACGAGCAGTAAGGGCGATTGGGTGATTAAGCTCTTCGTTTCTTTTGTTTTTAATGAGAAAAATAATATCCAAAGTAAAGGAACGGCCAGGCAAACGCGCCAGAATGCGCTCGCCGTGGGACCGACTTCCGACACGCGCACCCAGATCGGCGAAAGCGCGATGCAGGCGGCGCCCGCGATGAGCGAAAACAGTGCCGAAGTCCGCATCGGCCGATGGTAAACTTTTGGCGACTCCCATGCCTGCTCCACGCTTCGTACACCTGAGGATGCACAGTGAATACTCGGTGACGGACGGAATCGTGCGCATCGATGACGCGGTCGCGAAGGCGAAGGCCGACAGCATGCCGGCGCTGGCGCTCACCGACGCCAGCAACGTGTTCGGCATGGTGAAGTTCTACACAGCGGCGCGAGCCGCGGGCGTCAAGCCCGTCATCGGCGTCGACTGCTGGATCCAGAACGACACGGATCGCGACAAGCCGTTTCGTGCGCTGCTGCTGTGCAGTTCGCGCGCCGGGTATCTGCGCTTGTGCGAGCTCCTGTCGCGTGCCTGGCTCAAGAACCAGCACCGGGCGCGCGCCGAATTTTCCATGGACTGGTTCCGGGAAGCGGGCACCGAAGGCCTGATCGCCCTGTCCGGATTCGCGGGCGGCGACGTCGGCCACGCGCTCGCGGGCGGGAATGCCGCGGCGGCCCAAAAACTCGCCGCGGCCTGGTCGAAACTTTTCCCGGGCCGCTACTACCTCGAAGTGCAGCGTGCAGGGGCGGCGCAGGGCGAGCAACTGTGCGGCGCGACGCTCGCGCTTGCGGTCAAGCTCCGCCTGCCTGTTGTCGCGACACACCCGGTGCAGTTCACCTCGCCGGAGGATTTCAAGGCGCACGAAGCGCGCGTGTGCATATCGCAGGGCTACGTACTCGGCGACCAGCGGCGGCCGAAGCTCTTCACCGCCGAGCAGTATTTCAAGTCACAGGCCGAAATGGCGGCGAGGTTCGCCGACGTGCCGCAGGCGCTGGAGAACGCGGTCGAAATCGCGTGCCGCTGCAACCTCGAAATCGAACTCGGCAAGAGCCGCCTGCCGGCGTTCCCCACGCCCAAGGGGATTTCGCTCGATGAATACCTGAAGAAGCAGGCACAAGAGGGCCTTGTTCGCCGGTTTGAAAAAATGCTGCTGAAGGAACAAGACAGGCCTCGCTACAGGGATCGCCTCGATTTCGAGATCCGGACCATCGTGCAGATGGGCTACGCGGGCTACTTCCTGATCGTCGCGGATTTCATCAGTTGGGCGCGCTCGAACGGCGTGCCGGTCGGGCCCGGGCGGGGTTCGGGTGCGGGCTCGCTGGTCGCCTATGCGCTCGGCATCACTGACCTGGACCCCCTCAAGTACGACCTGCTGTTCGAGCGCTTTCTCAATCCAGAGCGCGTGTCGATGCCCGACTTCGACATCGACTTCTGCCAGGACGGGCGCGACCGCGTGATCGACTACGTGCGCAAGAAGTATGGTGAGGATTCGGTGTCGCAGATCGCGACCTTCGGCACCATGGCGGCGCGCGCCGTGGTGCGCGACACCGGCCGGGTGCTGGACCTGGGCTACAACTTCTGCGACCAGGTTGCGAAACTCATCCCGGTGCAGCCGGGCCGCACCATCACGCTCAGGGAAGCGCGGGAAATGGAGCCGCTGCTCGCGCAGCGCGAGAAGAAGGAAGACGAGGTGCGCGATCTGCTCGAGCTCGGCGAAAAGCTCGAGGGCCTGACGCGCAACGTCGGCATGCACGCCGGCGGCGTGCTGATCGCACCGGGCAAGCTCACCGATTTCTGCCCGCTGTACGCTGCCGAGGGGACCAGCAACGTCATCTCGCAACTCGACAAGGACGATGTCGAGGCGGTCGGCCTGGTGAAGTTCGACTTCCTCGGCCTGACTACGCTTACAGTACTCGACTGGGCCGAGCGCTACACCCGGAGCCTGGGGCAGCCGGATTTTGCCATCGAGGCGCTGCCGCTGGACGACAAGGCCGCCTACGCGATGCTCGCCTCGGGCAATGCCACCGGCGTGTTCCAGTTTGAATCGCGCGGCATGCGCGACCTGCTGAAGCAGGCGCCGCCCGCGCGCTTCGAAGACGTGATCGCGCTCGTGGCGCTGTACCGGCCCGGGCCGATGGAGCTGATACCCGAATACATCCTGTGCAAGCAGGGCAAGAAGCGCATCGATTACCCGGACCCCAGGCTGGAGCCGATCCTCGCGCCGACCTACGGCATCATGGTGTACCAAGAACAGGTGATGCAGATCGCGCAGGTGATCGGCGGCTATTCGCTGGGCGCCGCCGACCTGCTGCGGCGCGCGATGGGCAAGAAGCTGCCCGAGGAGATGGCCAAGCAGCGCGACATCTTCGTCGCCGGCGCGCAGAAGAACGGCGTGCAGCGCAACCGTGCGACGCAACTCTTCGACCTGATGGAGAAGTTCGCGGGCTACGGCTTCAACAAGTCGCACGCCGCGGCTTACGCGCTGCTCGCCTACCAGACTGCATACATGAAGGCGCACCATGCCAGCGCGTTCATGGCGGCCAACATGTCGGCGGTGATGGACGATACGGACAAGCTGCGCCAGTTCCGCGACGATGCCCTGGCGAACGGCCTGTCGGTGCTGCCGCCCGACATCAACGCCTCAGGCTACCGCTTCGTGCCGGTGGACCTCAAAACCGTGCGCTATGGCCTGGGCGGCGTGCGCGGCACCGGACGCGCCGCCATCGAATCCATCGTGGAGGCACGGAAGGCAGGCGCGTTTACCGACCTGTTCGACTTCTGCCGCCGCGTCGACAAGCGCCTGGTGAACCGGCGCTGCCTCGAGGCGCTGGTGCGTGCCGGCGCATTCGACGGCGTCAATCCGAGCCGCGCCAGCCTGCTGTCGTCGGCAGGCCGTGCCATCGAGGCTGCCGAGCAGGCGGACCGGGCTTCGTTTCAGAACAGCCTGTTCGGCGAAAGCGATCCTGCTCATACCGCGGGCCTGGTGCTTGTCGAGGCGAAGGCCTGGGATCTCAAGCAGCGCCTCACCGAGGAAAAGGCGGCGCTCGGCTACTGCCTCTCGGGCCACCTGTTTTCCGTGTACGAGCGGGAACTGGCGAATTTTCCGCGTACGCCGCTGGCGAAAATTTCAGCTTCAGGCGAAAAGGTGTGGATCGCCGGGGTGGTGTCCGCGGCACGCGTGCAGAACACGCGCCGCGGCCGGATGATGATGGTGATGCTGGACGACGGCACGGCGCAGCTCGAGCTGTCGGTTTTCAATGAACTGTTCGAGAAGCACCGCGACAAGATCAAGGAGGATCGCCTGCTGGTGGTGCAGGGCAAAGTGCAGCGCGACGAGTTCATCAACGGCCTGCGCGTGAGCGCGGAAGACGTGCTGGATCTCGCGGCGATGCGCACGCGCTTTTCGGCGCGCCTGCGGATCGCGATGAACGGCGGCACCGACAAGACGCGCGATCCCAAGCGCCTGATGGACCTGCTGACCCCCTACCGCGTCGCGGGCGAGAGCGGCTGTCCGGTGCTGGTGCACTACGAAAATGCAGGCGCGAGTTGCGACGTCGCGCTGGGCGATGCCTGGAGAGTGCGCCCCGATGACCTGCTGCTCGGCGAACTGTCCGCCTGGCTGTCGCCTGACGCCGTGCAGTTCCAGTATGGGAGAGTCTCTCCCTAGTCGGTTTTTCCCCAGCGCACCGCGCAGGGTTCGCCGCGCATCGTTGCCGTCAGTCCCCGGTACCATGCATTCTGCAGGCGTTCGGCCGGATCGCCGCGGCGCTTGTCGGCGAAAAACGCGCCGATCATCGGATAGCAGGTTTCCAGCTGCCGGTGGGTGGCGTCGCGCAGGTCGCGGATCGGGAAGGAGCCGCCATGGCCGAGGGCTGCGTCGAGCAACATGCGGCGCACCTCGGCGGCGGCCACGTCGGCGCCGAGCGTCTGCTTGATACCGAAGCGCACTTCGACGCCGGCCCATTCGCGCGTGGCCCAGCGCGGGCTGGTTTCAGCCTCGGGTTGATAGCGGCGCACTGTGATGCCGTGCAGCGCGATGCGCTGTTCATCCGCGAGCAGGCGCACGTCTTTGAGGAACGCTTCCAGAGCAGCTGGCGGCAGCAGGCATTCGATCGCGCATGCAGGAAACTGCGCGGCGCTTGCTTCATCGATGCGCAATTCGACGGGAGCCGTTTCGGCGGCCGCGCTGGCGAGGAGGGAATCGATCGACAGCGTGACGCTGTATATCACGCCGATCACGCCCTGGCCGCCGAGGGCAAGGCGGAAAAGTTCGGCGTGGGCATGGCGATCGGCGCGGCGCAGTTCGGTGTCGGGCGTGAATAGAGCGATCGAGGCGACGTGGGCCGGGATCGGCACTCCGTCGGGCCCCGCCGCTGCCTGCGCCACGGCGTCGCCCACGGTCCCCGTCATGCTGGCGAATGCATCGAGCGCGATTTTGCGCGAAGCGAGGTAGCGCACGAGTTCGGTCCAGGGCGAGGCAGCCTGCACTTCAATCAAGCGGCGCTTGTCGTCAAGCTGCAGCACACGGTCCATGCCCGAGCCGTCCAGCCGCAGGCCGTTGGCCCGCGCAAGCCTGAGCGCGTTGCGCAGGTCGTCGGCGGAGCGCACGCGGACAGTCGGCGTGCGCTGCGGGAATGTCGGATCGATGCTGGCGGGAAGCGTCAGTGTGGCGGCATGGCGGTCTCCGGTTGCGATTGAGGTGGCGCATTCTGTTCATCGCGGCCCGTGCCCTACAATGCAAACGGCGCAAGTAGCGGAAAGCAATACCCCGGGTAGTCAGGCTGTCGGGAGTTCCTCGAACCCCTTGTAGGGCCGGTCGAATTCGCCTTCCGCGGGCTGCGCATCGACACCCACGACCCGAGCAGCCGGAGGGCCGCGTTTCGCCCAGGCGAGCAGTATTTCGACCGCCTGTGAATCGCCCTGCACGACGGCTTCCACCGTCCCGTCCCGGCAATTCCTCACCCAGCGCTTATACCGTTCGCCTGCGCCGCGGCTCCAAGCGCGTAGCGATAACCGACGCCCTGGACGCGGCCGCGGATGCGCAGGTGGATCGCTGAATTCATGACCGGATTCTGCCCATTTGCGGGCCGCAGTGAAGCAGTTTCTGCGCTGTGGTAAAGTGCGCCCGAATCAGGCCATTTCGGGAGACAATAAATGCGCGCAGCGCTATTGGTCATCGCCGGACTTGCCCTTGCCGGATTCATTGCTGTTTCGTTCGTCCTGCTCGGCATCGCGGGCACGAAGGCCAAAGAAGCCGCGCAGGCGCTGATCGCCGGAGCCGATGCGCTCAAGGCCCAGGTCGCCGCGGCTGCCGAGGAGGCGGGCAACGTCTCGGCTGCAAGCTCCGGTATCAAGGCTGCCCCCAAGGCCGACCCGAAGCTGGGCGAGATCAAGTGGATCGTCGAAGTCAACGGCGTGATCCGCGGTTGGAACGAAAAGAACGCCATCGAGATCTCGGTCCCCCCGAAGCTGGAGGGCGGCAAGGTTTCCTGGGTCTGCCGCGGCTACCCGAACGCCACGATGCCGGCCAGTTGCGGCGGCCGCTGATTTTACTTGGCGGCCTGAGCTGCTGCCGCCGCGGGCGCGCTTAGCAGGGCTTCGGCGCGGCCGATAGCGGCCTGGAGGTCGCACACCAGGTTCTCCACCCCCAGTTGGTCCAGGAAACCGCTGCGCAGCATCAGCGATAGCGGGTGCTCGTTGGCGTTGCACAGCACCAGGTCGCCGCCCCGCTTCTGCAGGCGCCGGTGCAACGACGCCAGCGTGTCCAGGCAGGTGGTGTCGAGATTGATCACCATCTGAAGGTCCAGTATCAGCACCCGCGGCGGCGCGTGGCCCGATGCCTCCTCGACAAGCTTCTCCAGCTTGCCGACCGTACCAAAGAAGAGCGATCCGAAGATTCGAAACGCGGTCACGCCTTCGGGCAGAACCGGCTTGCCCTGCGCGTCCGTCCCCGGCACGGGCACGATTGTGGTCAGGGAAGAAATGCGGTGGATGTAGAACATCGCCGCGAGCGCCAGGCCAACCTGCACGGCCACGGTGAGATCGACGACCACGGTCAGCAGGAACGTCGCAACCATGATCGTGCGGTACTGCGCCGAGAACTGCCGCAGGCGCGAGAACTCGTTCCACGCGCCCATGTTCCAGGCAACGAACAGCAGGATCGCGGCGAGCGAGACTAGCGGAATGTGCCCGGCCAGCGGCGCGGCCAGCAGAACGATCACGAGCAGCGTGAGCGCGTGGACAACTCCCGAGAACGGTGTGCGCGCGCCGCTGCGCACGTTGGCCCAGGTGCGCGCGAGGGTGCCGGTGACCGGCATGCCGCCGAAGAACGGCGCGACGAAATTCGCCACGCCCTGCGCCATCAGTTCCTGGTTGGGGTCGTGAAGGTCATCGATCATGCTGTCGGCGACCCGTGCGCACAGCAGCGACTCGACCGCCCCCAACAGCGCGATGGTCACCGCGGGCGCGACCAGGTTGCGCGCATTTTCCCAGGACAGGTCGGGCCAGACGAATGCCGGAATCGCGCTCGGAATGTCGCCGAAGCGCGAGGCGATGGTTTCGACCGGCAGTTGCAGCGCCGCCGCGGCGACTGTCGCCGCCACGAGCACCACCAGCGTAGAGGGGGTCCGGGTGAGCAGGCCGCGGCGGCCGGGCACGTTCGCTTCGGGCAGCACGGTCGGCAGCATGCGGTCGAACGCAGTCCATGCAGCGATGAGCGCGAGGCAAGCAGATCCCAGTGCGAGGGTCGGCAGGCTCACCGTATCGATGGCGCCCGCGATGCTTCGCGTCATGCCGAAGAAATCGGCGGGCATATTCTCGATCTGCAGTCCAAGCAGGTCTTTCAGCTGCGATAGCGCGATCAGGACCGCGATGCCGTTGGTGAAGCCGATGACAACGGCAATCGGGATGTAGCGGATCAGCGAACCGATGCGCGTCAGGCCCATGACGAAGAGCAGCACGCCCGCCATTGCGGTGGAAACGAGCAGGTTGCCCAGCCCGTACTGCTGCACGATGCCGTAAACGATGACGATGAACGCCCCGGCCGGGCCGCCGATCTGCACGCGCGAGCCGCCGAGGGCCGAAATCAGGAAGCCGCCGATGATCGCCGCGAACAGGCCCGCCTCGGGCTTCAGGCCCGAGGCGATGGCGAAGGCCATGGCGAGCGGCAGGGCGATGACGCCTACCGTGATGCCGGCGCCGACGTCGGCCGCCAGAGTGTGCCGGTCGTAGCCCTTTAGGCACTCCAGCAGGCGCGGGCGGAAGGCGTGCAGCGCCATGGCCGGTCAGCCTGCCGCGCTCACTTGACTCGCATGCCGGGCCCGGCGCCGGCGCCGGGCGAAATCAGGAAGATGCCGGGCCCGTCGCCCGACGCTGCGAGCACCATTCCCTCGGACACGCCGAACTTCATCTTGCGCGGCGCGAGGTTCGCCACCACCACCGCAAGCTGGCCTTCGAGCGCTTCCGGGGCGTAGGCCGCCTTTATCCCCGCAAACACCGTACGGGTCGTTCCGCCCACATCGAGCGTCAGCTTGAGCAGCTTGTCCGCGCCCTCGACGTGCTCTGCCTTGACGATCTTCGCCACGCGCAGGTCGAGCTTGTTGAAGTCGTCGATTGAAATCGTACCTTCTGTCACGGATTGCTCCTTCGCTGCGTGATGTTGTTTCTCCGCGTGCCGCTGCGGCGCGGTCACCTGCGGTACGGATTCGATGCCGAACAGCGCGCCTAGCTGTTTTTCCTCGACGCGGGTCATGAGGTGTTGATAGGGCTTGATCACGTGGCCCGCGGGGAGAAGGTTTCGCGCGTCGTTCCAGGCGAGCGCGGGGATGGCGAAGAAGCGCTCCACATCTTGCGCCAGCTTCGGCAGGATGGGCTTCAAGTAAAGCGTGAGCAGGCGGAACATCTGCAGTGCATCCGAGCAGGCTTGCTGCAGCGCGGCCTCGCCGCCGGCCTTCTTCGCCAGGTCCCAGGGTTTTACCTGATCGACAAAGGAATTCGCCTTGTCCGCCAGCGCCATGACGTCCCGCAGGGCTTTGCCGAACTCACGGGAATCGTACATTTCCGCGATGCTCTTGGCCGCAGATTGCATTTCGCGAATGAGCGCGTTCGACGATTCGACCGCAACCAGTTTGCCGCCGAACTTCTTCGTCAGGAATCCGGCGCAGCGGCTGGCGATGTTGATGTACTTGCCGACGAGGTCGCTGTTGACGCGCGCGATGAAGTCGTCGGGATTGAAGTCGACGTCCTCCACCGCGGCGTTTAGCTTGGCGGCGATGTAGTAGCGCAGCCACTCGGGGTTCATGCCGAGTTCGAGGTAGCGCAGCGGGTCGATGCCAGTGCCGCGCGACTTGGACATTTTCTCGCCCGAGACGCCGATAAAGCCGTGCACGTAGACGTGGTCCGGCGCCTTGTACGGCGCGCCGGCGAATTTGAGCATCGCCGGCCAGAACAGGGTGTGGAAGTAGATGATGTCCTTGCCGATGAAATGGATCTGTTCGGTATCTTCGGCGCAAAGGAATTCTTCGAAGGTTATGGACTCGCCCTTTGCTTTCGCCTTGCCGGATTCAAAATAATGCTTGAGCGAAGCAAGGTAGCCAATCGGGGCATCCAGCCAGACGTAGAGGTACTTCTCCTCGGCGATGTCCGGCACGCGAATGCCGAAGTACGGCGGATCGCGCGAGATGTCCCAGTCGCCGAGCGCCTTGTCGCCTTCGCCGTCGAGCCATTCCCAGGCCTTGTTCACCACCTGCGGCTGCAAGCGGCCCGGCACCTGCAGCCATTCGCGCAGGAACGCGACGCATTCGGGGTCGGAGAGCTTGAAGAAGTAGTGGTCCGAGGTCTTGAGCACCGGCATGGCGCCCGAGAGCGTGGAGTAGGGGTTCTTCAGGGCGGTCGCGCCATACACCGAGCTGCAGTTTTCGCAGGCGTCGCCGTACTGGTCTTTTGCGCCGCAGTTTGGGCACTCGCCCTTCAGGTAGCGGTCCGCGAGGTACATGCCCTTCACCGGGTCGTAGAACTGCTCGACCGGCTTGCTGTAGACCAGGTTCTTCGCCTTCAGCCGGCGGAAGATGTCCTGCGACAGAGCGCTGTTCTCGGGCGAATGCGTCGAGTGCCAGTTGTCGTACTCGAGGTGAAAACCGTCTAGGTACTGCTTGCGAGCGCGCTGGATCGCGCCGATGAATTCCTCCGGCGTTTGCCCTGCTTTTTCCGCGGCGAGCATGATCGGTGCGCCGTGCGCGTCGTCGGCGCCGACAAAATGGACGATGCGCGGTCCGTCCGCATCGGCCTGCATGCGCTGGAATCGCACCCAGATGTCGGCCTGGATGTACTCCATGATGTGGCCGATGTGGAACGCGCCGTTAGCGTAGGGCAGGGCGGTGGTGACGAAGAGCCTGCGAGGCATTTGCTGCTCAATGTACTTGGAAAAGGCGTACGCGGAGAAAGGTTAAATTTTAGCTTACACTCCGCGCATGCCTCTCAGTGAATCGGACGTCCACGCAGTCCTCTCGAAGCTCGTTGATCCGAATACCGGAAAAAATTTCGTGGCCTCCCGCTCTGTGAAGGGCGTGAAGGTCGCGGGCGCTTCGGTTTCGCTCGAGATCGAACTCGGTTATCCGGGCAAGAGCCAGTTCGAGCCGATCCGGCGGCAGGTGCTCGATGCGCTCAAGGAGGCTGGCGCGCCGGGCGCGAGCGTCACTGTGCGCTCAAAGGTGGTGTCGCACGCCGTGCAGCGCGGCGTGAAGCTGATTCCCGGCATCAAGAACATCATCGCCATCGCCTCGGGCAAGGGAGGGGTGGGAAAATCCACCACCGCGGTCAACCTCGCGCTAGCCTTGCTCGCCGAAGGCGCCTCGGTCGGCA